>NZ_JBEPAP010000008.1:0-143190 GCF_040298665.1 Streptomyces sp. NPDC001508 | reverse complement strand
GTGCGGAGGAGCGGGGAACGGCCGACGCCGCTGGGCCGGGAGTAGCGGAGGAGCGGGGAACGGCCGACGCCGCTGGGCCGGGAGTAGCGGAGGAGCGGGAAACGGCCGACGCCGCTGGGCCGGGAGTAGCGGAGGAGCGGGGAACGGCCGACGCCGCTGGGCCGGGAGTAGCGGAGGAGCGGGGAACGGCCGACGCCGCTGGGCCGGGAGTAGCGGAGGAGCGGGGAACGGCTGACGGCGCTGGTGCCAGGCGGGGTGGCGCGGGAAGCGCACCCCATCCGAGTGCCTGACCGAGGGTATTCCGACTCCAATTCCGAATTAACCCGCCCAGCCCACCCCACATCGCCCGTTTCGCCCATTCTGCTTAGCGTGAGGGCATGACGGCTCCGATACCCAGGGAGATCCCGGAACTGCCCGCGGTTACGGGCACGCCGGTACTGATGCCCTCGTACGTCCCCGCCGCCGCAGTGATGGCCCCCCGCCCCCGCCCGCTGACGGCGCTGTACCGCCTGCTCATCGCTCTGATGGCCCTCACAGGCGTCGCACTGGAGCTGTTGCTCGGCTCCCCGACCCGCGTGCTGAGCTACTTCAGCATCCAGAGCAACGCCTTCCTGGCCCTGGTCATGGTCATCTCGGCCCACCGCGCGTGGGCGGCCCGCCGCCCCCTGCCGGCAGTCGTCACGGGAGCCGCACTGCTCTACGTACTGACCACGGGCCTCACCTACCACCTACTCCTCGGAAACACCACGCCGCCGTTCTCGATGACGGGCGCGACCACACCACCCATCCCGTGGCACGGCCAGTGGACGGCCCTCCGGCTCCTCCACACCGCAACCCCGATCGCGGCGCTCCTGGACTGGCTCCTGCTCACCGCCCGCGGCCATCTGCACCTCCGCCAGACCGCCGCGTGGCTCGTCTACCCCCTGGCCTACCTGGCCTTCTACCTCGGCAGGGCCGAACTGCTGATCCCCGGCACGGCCGGCCGCTACCTCTACCCCTTCCTGGACGCCGACCACCAGAGCTACCGCGGCACCCTCGCCAACGCCCTCCTCCTCGGCCTGGCCATGTACGCCCTGGCCATCCTCCTGGTCCTCCTGGACCACACCCGCCCGAACCCCGTCCGCCGCCGCGCCAGAACCGGATTTCGTCTCCGGCCACCGGTGGGCTAAAGTAAACGTCGTCGCCGCGACAGCAGCGACATCGGGGTGTAGCGCAGCTTGGCAGCGCGCTTCGTTCGGGACGAAGAGGTCGTGGGTTCAAATCCCGCCACCCCGACGCTGTAGTACCAGGTCAGGGGCCTGATCCGCAGAGCGGGTCGGGCCCTTGAGTGGTTCCGGGGACCATTCTGGGAGCCAGTTGGGAGCCAACTTCGGAATCCGGCTCCCATCATCGGGCTCCATTCGTTGTCAGTGCCTGCCGCTACCGTCGCTGAGGACAGTTCTCCCTCGACCGTGAGTGGTGAGCAAGACATGGCAGACCGAGTGGCCGAGGGCGGCGCAGACCCTCGCAAGGTGTTCGTGATCCACGGACGGAACGAGCTCGCGCGCAAGGGGCTCTTCGAGTTCCTGCGCGCTATCGGCCTCGATCCAATCGAATGGTCCGAGGCCATCCAGATGACTGGCAAGGGCTCCCCATACATCGGCGAGGTCCTGGACACCGCGTTCTCACAGGCGCAGGCCGTGGTGGTGCTCCAGACCCCCGACGACGTCACCTACCTGCACGAGAGCCTCACGTACGCCGGAGATCCCGAGTGCAACCCGCAGATGCAGCCCCGACCGAACGTGCTGTTCGAGGCAGGGATGGCCATGGGCCGGGATGAGAACCGCACCGTGATAGTCGAGCTCGGGCAGGTGAAGGTCTTCAGCGACATTCACGGCCGGCACGTGATCCGCCTCGACAACTCCACGAGGAAGCGGCAGGATCTCGCGACTCGTCTACAGACTGCGGGGTGCGCCGTGCGGCTGACCGGTACGGATTGGCATGACGCCGGCGACCTCACTCCGCCTGTCCCACCAGGTGGCGGGCTTCCGCTGGGACGGAAGCTTCCGTCGTCGCAAGCAGCCGGTACCCCTCGGCTCAGTGCCCGCTACGTCGACAACGGGTCGAGAAAGATGGGGACGGTCGTGATCACCAACCACGGCCCAGGAGACGTCTACGACCTGGATGTGGAAGCCGAAGAGGAGAACAGGCTCATTACCCACAGCGAGGGTGAGTTCCCCGTCCCGAAGTTGCCCGCCGGTAAGTCGGTGCGGGTAATGAGTGCTCGCTCTCTGGGGATGGGGGCCAGCTCGTACTTCAACGTCGTCCTGACGGGGAAGACCGCCGACGGGGTGCCGATCAGGGTCGAAGAGTTCGTGGATGGGGCGTGACATGGAAATTCCGATGAGCCTGCCCCTGGACCACGACGGCTTCGTGCGTCGGGAGTGTCCCCACTGCATCAACCAGTTCAAGTGGCACCACGGACCGGCGAATGAAGAGGCCGAGCAGCAGCCGTCGCCCCCTGCCTACTACTGCCCTCTCTGTGGGCAGCCGGCGGGGCCGGACTCCTGGTGGACGCAGGAACAGATCGACTACGCCAGGGGCCTGATCGCTCCCGCCGCAGCGCGAATGGTGGAGGACGAGCTTAAGAACGCGCTCAAGCCGATCCGCAGCAAGCACGTGAAGGTCGACTTCAAGGGCACCGTGGATACTCCAGAGGTTCCATCACCCCTCACCGAACCCGACGACATGGTCATCGTGTCATCCCCCTGTCACTCGTACGAGCCGGTGAAGGTACCCGAAGACAAGTCCGGCCCATATCACTGCCTCGTATGTGGTCAAGCCTTCGCAGTCTGAACCGAGGCGGCCGCAGCGGCGGTCACGAACCACGTGTGCCCCTACACGGTGATCGCGTAGGGGCACACGTTCCGAGCATCACCCAGACATCGCCAACCGGTGGGCATCCCTGCGTGTCCGCAGGAGCTCGTTGAGCACGCGCACCGGCGACGCCGGAGACAGCGCCAGTCGGGCGTCGAGCGCCGACTCCCATTGCTCGGTCAGCCCGAACTTGAGGCGCTGCCGCATGCCTGGGGTGACGTGGGCGTAGCGCGCCGAGACCGAGCCGTCGATGTGGCCCATGCGTTCATCCATGAGCACCTTCTCGGTTCCCAGGTCCTCCATCATCGTCCGGTGGGTGTGGCGAAGGCCGTGGGGCGTGAGCCCCTTGGCTATCGGGAGCCAGCAGGCGTCGGCCCGATCGCTGGCACCCCGCCCCCGTGCTGGGACACCGGGCCACGGCTCGCCGAGCAAGGGCACTGGCCGTGGCTCCTGCGGCGCCTTCTTCGGGTACCAGCCGGAGACCGCCGGCGTGAATAGCCAGGTCGCGAAACCGTTCCTGCGCCAGTGGGCGGCATGCTCCGGCACGACGCCGCCCCGCACGAACCGGAGGTCCGCGATGGCCTGCTCGACCTTTGCTCGCGTGGCCTCGGTGACGCGTTCGGGGTGGTTGAGGACGTTGGACACCGTGCCAGTTGAAACGCTGGCACGACGGGCGACGTCGACGAGCTTCGCGCCCTGGTGGCCCCCGGTACGGGCCGCGCCCTGTCCTCGGAAGACGTAGGTCTTGCCGTGGCAGGGGCACGGCTTGGGCTTCGTGCGGGCGATGTGGTTGGCGACCAGTGCCGACAGCCAGTCCATCGAGTCGATGGTGCGGTAGCTGTCGTCCTTCGGCGGGCAGCGCACCAGCTCTCCCGTGTCGAGCTCGTACAGCTGCCACTCGACCCGGACGGCTCCAGGGCGGACGAACGCGGTCTCCAGGCCGACGATCTCGCCCCAGCGCATGCCGGTGTAGCCCTTGAGGACCACGGCGACGAACTCGTCGTCGCGGCCGGAGAGCAGGGCGGCACGCTCGGCGGCCAGCAGGATGCCGAGCGCGTCGGTGACCACCTTCTCCGGACCACGGTCTCGGGAGCGGCCGGCGCGCTTACCTCGCCCGCGCCGCCGGGCAGCCGGGTTGGACGTGATCAGGCCCTCGTCGATCGCGTCCTCGAAGATCAGGTGGAGCGTCGAGCGCCAGGTCTTGACGCTGGAGGCGGCATAGAGGGCCTTCTCCGTCTTCTCCCACAGGTCGACGTCCGTACGCAGGATGCCGGCGAGCGCCTTGTCCTCGAACTCGGGGAGCAGGTGCTCCTCGATGTGGCGCTTGTAGTTCTGCATGGTCGAGGCCGCCAGGTCCTGGGCCTCGTACCAGCGGTTCGCGTACTCGCCGAAGGTCTCCTGGCCGAGGGCCGGGTCGCGCCAGTCGCCGCGACGGTACTTGTTCTCGGCCTCGGCCGCTGCCCGTTGGGCCTCGCCCTTGGTGGCGAACCTGATCGCCTTGCCGTTCTCGTCGACGACCGTGTTGTGCTTGCCGGGCGCGACCTTGTACCGGCCACGCCAGTAGTTTCCGCGCTTCTCCGCGAAACCCAAGTTCCGCTGTCCCCCTCTTGATTGTCCTCGTCTACGGCAGGTTCGATCCGGTCACGCGACAGTGCCGTACTGCTGCTGTCGACGCGGCGGGCGAGCCCGTAGGCGGGTCGTCGGAGCAACGACAGGGCGGCGACGTTGCGCGGAGCCGGTCTGCGTACCGGGCTCGGAGAGCAGCTCGGTCGCCCGCGCGGCTGTCTGCGCAGGCTGGGCCGGCCGCTCCTCGTAGAGGCGGATGATCTCGGCCAGATGCTCGGCGGTGAAGCGGTAGGCACGGCCGACCCGGGTGTGCGGTATCAGGCGCCGTCGCGCTCGGTCCTTGACCCACCAGGCCGAGCAGCCGAGGGTGTCAGCGATCTCTTCGGGGCGGTAGAGGCGGGGCGGAGGGGCGTCGGACGGCCTGTGGGGGACGGACGCGGGCGTGGATCGGTGCAAGGGGGGCGGCTCCTAGTCGCGAAGTCGGGGGACGGATGCGTGAGCGGCTCAGGTGGCGCCCGGGCCCTGCAGGAGAGCGAGGGGTGATACCTGCAGGGCTTCGGCGATAGCGACGAGGTCGTCGATATCGCATCGCCGCTTGGCGAGTTCGATGCGGGACAGCATCGTGTTGGACATAGGGCGACCCAAAGCGGAACACCGCGCGGCGAGTTGGCGCTGCCCAAGGCCGCGTTCCGTACGCAGGATTTCGATGGTGCGAGCCGCCAGCATTCCTGCGGGCCCTATTTCCAGAGATCGTGCTGCCATGGCTCCAGTTGTAGCGTGCATTCGCCGGTTTGGTTAACCGGCGATCGTCGGCTATGTTGCGCCGCGCTCAATGGGCGAGCGGGACGGTCGGGGTGCTGCGAAGGTCCGGATCCCCGAACGGGCCCCGACACCAGAGACCCTCTCTGACGTGGGGTGTTGTGTTGTAGCTTCATCGCTCGCAGGACGTCAACGGCTTCCCGATGTGATCCTTCCGGCTCGGGATGCCGGGCAACTATTTGGTCAACCGCCGATCGTGCCCTACCGTTTTCGCACCGCCCTCGCCGACTCGATTTCCAGCAGCATTTCTGCCGTGAGAGATTGCGCCGGATAGGGCTGGACTTGCGCGACCTGGGTGTGGCTATGTTGACGACACCCCCGGAAAGCGCGAGCGGCCATCAACGCACCCCGCCTCAACGGCCGGACATCCCCCGCCCTTCACGCCCGTCCCACCCCCGACCGACGGTGAACCGTGGGCACCCAGCCCACCGGTCACCGAGTGAGGACCGCCCCTCTTGGCACGAATCCGCACCATCAAGCCCGAAGCCTTCGTCTCCGAGTCCCTGGCCGCCGTCACCCTGACCGCCGAGCGCACCTTCTTCGGCCTGCTCACCCAGGCCGACGACCAGGGCCGCCACCGCGACCACGCCGCGATCATCGCCGGGCAGCTGTGGGTCCTGCGCCCCGAACACACACCTGCCGACGTCGAGAAGGACCTCGCCCAGCTCGCCGACACCAGGCTGATATGCCGCTACAAGGGCCCGGATGACAAGCGCTACCTGCA
This sequence comes from Streptomyces sp. NPDC001508, assembly GCF_040298665.1. Classification (NCBI taxonomy): domain Bacteria; kingdom Bacillati; phylum Actinomycetota; class Actinomycetes; order Kitasatosporales; family Streptomycetaceae; genus Streptomyces; species Streptomyces sp. NPDC001508. The sequence continues at coordinate 137,225 of NZ_JBEPAP010000008.1, read as the reverse complement.
CATCGTCACCTGGCGGCAGCACCAGAAGATCAACCGCCCCAGCGCGAGCCGGCTTCCCGCCTGCCCACACCACGACACGCCGGCCCGCACCGCACCCGGCGTCGGCGCCCCGACTGCGGGAGTCGGGCTCACGGAGCCCCCACCGCAGCCTCACGGAGTCCTCCGTGAGAGCTCCGGGCGAATACGCGAGCCTGCGGTGAATCCGGGCACCGATGAGGAAGTAGCAGGTCAGAGCGATTTCCGTGAGCCCTCCATGAGGCAGCAGGGACAGCTCAGTGAGGGAGCGGTGACAGCTCACGGTCCGGATCTAGGACCTAGGATCATGGATCTAGGAGATACCCCTTCGGGGGGCGCGAGCGCCCCCGCATCCGGCACCGTCTCGGCCAACCAGCTCATCGCCGAGTACGCCGTCGCTTGCGCACACCGTCCGCCCGAGAACATCCTGGGCCATCTCGGCCGGGAGGCGCGAAAGCTGCTCCTGGAGGGCATCGCGCCCGCTCACATCCGGGCCGGGCTTGACCTGCATCGCGCCAAGGGCCTGCATCCCAGCACTTTGCCGAGCCTCGTGCACGAGGCCATGAACGCGGCCTCCGCCGCGCCGGTTGTCCACAGGGCGTGGACAAACCCCGCCGATGTCGAAGCCGCCTACGGAGGTGACCTCTGACCGCCACCCTCACCCGCGAGCCCCACCGGGTCGGCCCGCTCGCCGACCGGCTCAACGGCATCCTTGCCAGTCGCGGCATCGACCTTGCCACCGCCGCCGTCGAGGAAGGGCACGTCGAGCCCGTCACCGCGCTGGAACTCGCCGCCGCCAGGATCCCCGCCCGCTACCGTCGAGCCCTGGCCGACCACCCGAAGGTCACCGCCTGGGCCGACGAGATCGCCCGCGCCGGACGCCCCGGCCCCGGCGGGCCGGGCATCGCCGAAGGCCCGTCGCTGCTGATCGCCGGCCCCACGGGCACGGGCAAGACGTACCAGGCGTACGGCGCCATCCGCACCCTGCTCGCCCGAGGGGTCCGTCTGCGCTGGGAAGCGACCACCACCGCCGACTTCCACGCGCGCCTACGCCCCCGCGCCGGCCACGACGCCGAACGTGACCTGCAGACCCTGGCGCGCTGCCCGCTGCTGTTCCTGGACGACCTCGGCGCGGCCAAGACCAGCGAATGGACCGAGGAGCTGACCTACCGGCTCATCAACCACCGGTACGAGCACATGCTCCCGACACTCATCACCACCAACCTTCCGATGGAGCAGCTGCGCGTCACCCTCGGTGACCGCGTCGCCTCCCGTCTCGCCGAGATGACGGAGCGCGTCATCCTCGACGGCCCCGACCGACGACGCCGCACAGCGCCCGCCGCCTGACTGGCCGCCCCAGCGCCCGCCCTCCTGGCCGGCCCCGCCGCATCACCCGCGCTCACACCAGCCCTGCCCGCGCCAGCCACTCGCGTAGGCGGTTGCTCGGCGCTCCGTCGATTCGCCCTTCGCCCTCAATCCTCGACGCCTTGGAGCCCCCTCCTGCCTCCTCTCAGCCCCGTCCCCCTCGCCATACGGATCAGCGGCACGCCGCTCCTCCCTGACTGGGCCACCTCCCCGGTGATGACCGTGGCGCTCCTCATCCCGCCCGTGCTGCTCGGCCTGCTCGCCGGGTGGCTGAGCCGCCAGCAGCGCCGCCGGCGGCATCACACCAACCGCTGGCGCGGGACTGTCGCGGTGCCGGTCGCGGCCGTGGCCGCGCTCGGCTGCACCGCGTACAGCGCGGACACCAGCTGGCGGTTCGCCGCCGACTACCTCGACATGGGCGGCGCCGCCGAGCGCGTCGCGATGTTCGCCGCCGCCGAGCTGGCCCTGTTCGCCACCGCCCTGATGGCCCGGCAGAACCTCAACGGCCCGAAGCAGGCACCCGGGCTGCCCGGCACCCTCACCTGGGTCATCACCGCAGTCCAGGTTCTGCCCGCCTACGCCGAGTCCGGGCTGGTCGGTGGCACCGTGCGAGCCTTCGTCGGCCCGGTCATGGCCGCGATGCTGTGGCACCTGGCCATGGGCATCGAGCTGCGCCACCGCGCCCCCGACGCCGCCTCACGCAGCCTGGCCGCCGTCCTCGTCCGCCAGGCACGCGAACGCCTCCTGGCTCGCCTCGGCATCGCCGACCAGGACGCCGATGCCGCCCGACTCATCCGCGAGCGCGCGCTGAGCGAAGCCGTCGCCCTGATCCTGCGCGCCGAGTCGATGACCGACAAGCGCGGCAGACGGCGGAGACGACGCCTGGCAGAGCGCCTGCACCAGGCTCTCGAGCGGGCCGGCGTCGACGGCGACCCGCTCCAGGACAAGCTGCTGCTGCACAAGCTCGCCACCCGCAAGCAGGCCCTCGGCCTCGCTTCCATCACGCTGCCGCCGCGCTGGGAGGTCCCGGCCTCCAACCCCGCCCGGGAATCCGGGCACAGCAGCCCGCGCGCCGGCCGCACGGCACAACTGCCGCGGGCAGAGGAAACTGCCCGCCCGCACCCGTCAGATCGGGGTGACGACGAGGTCCCTCCGGCTGCCCGCCCACAGCCTGCCCGCCCGGAGTCCGGGCTGCCCGCACGGGCAGAAACTGAAGAGAGCCGGGCGCTCACGGGCAACAGCTCGGGCAGCCCTTCGGGCAGGCACGAGCGGAAACCGGCTGCCCGGAAGAAGCGCGACGCCAGCAAAGCCCGTGCCTCCGACGAGGTCATCCTCAAGCACGCTCGCCGCATCCATGAGCAGACCGGCAGCGTCGGACGCGACCGGGTTGAGGACGCCCTGCGCGCCGCTGGCTACACCGTCTCCAGCGACGGCGTCGGACGAGTCGTCCGCGAGTTCAAGGCCCAGCTCAAAGCCGCAGCCAGCCATCCACCCCGCTGATCCCCGCCGCACCAGCACTCCCGACCACGCCCCGACCCGGAAGGCCCCATGCAGACCCCGCACCACGAAGGCCCCATGGCCCCCGAGGAATCCCTGCCGTCCAATCCTGTCCCAGGCGGAGCAAGTTGGAGGTCCGGACACTCCCCCGTCGGGGGAGCGCCCGAACCCGACCCCGCCCCAGGGGTGGCGGGGCCCGTCTGGCGCCAGGGGGCGCCGAACGGGAAGGCTGCGACCGAGGGCGGACCGCAGCCAGGCAAGGCCAGCCGCAAGGGCAAGGCCAGGAAGGGGAAGTCGCGTCCGCGTGACAAGAAGCAGCGCCCCGCGCACAGCGTCCGCCTCAACGAGCTAGAACTCGCCGTCATCCAGTCCGGCGCCGACCACGTCGGCATGAGCGTGGCCGGGTTCCTGGCCCACTCGGCGCTGGCCGCTGCCCGTGACCAGTCCCGGACCGCGGCGACCATCGCCACCGAGCGGGACATCCTGACCGCGCTGTTCGGTGTGCGCCGTCAGCTCGGCTGGGCGGGCAGCAACGTCAATCAAATCGCCAAGGCCCTCAACTCGGGTGCCCACGTACCGCACTTCGCCGCTGCCCTCGCCGACCTGCAGCGTGCCGCACAGGCGGTCCAGCGGGCAGCCGACAGGGTCGCCAACGGGCAGGAGGGGCAAGCGGCTTGATCCCCCGGATCCACCAGCAGGGCAGCAACACCCTCGGGCTTTTGCACTACCTGTACGGCAAGGGCACCCACGAGGAGCACATCGACCCGCACCTGGTCGCTTCCTTCGACGGCATGGCCCCCGACCCCGGCCGCGACCCCTCGGTCACGAAGAAGGACCTCCAGCACCTCCTCGACCAGCCCCTGTCGCTGCTCGACGCGGACCAGCGTCCCGACAAGCACGTCTGGCACTGCTCGGTGCGCGCCGCGCCCGACGACCCGGTCCTGTCCGACGAGCAGTGGGGCGACATCGCCCGCCGCATGGTCGCCGCCACCGGCATCGACCCTGGCGACGGCGCCGGCTGCCGCTGGGCTGCCGTCCGGCACGCCGACGACCACATCCACATCATCGCCACCCTCGTCCGCGAGGACGGCCGCCGCCCCGACCACCACCGCTCCGGCAAACGCGCCCAGGCCGAGTGCCGGCTGATCGAAAAGGAACTCGGGCTGCACCAGGTCGCCCCCGGGGACGGCACCGCCGCCAAGCGGGCCACCAGCGCGGAGCGGTACAAGGCCGAACGCACGGGCAGGCAGCGCCCTGCGCGCGAGGAGCTGCGGGAGACCGTACGGCGCGCGGTGGCCGGCGCGACGAGCGAGGAGGAGTTCTTCGACCGGCTGGCCGCCGCCGGCCTGCTGATCCGCAAACGCGTCGCGCCCTCCGGCGACCTGCTCGGCTACAAGGTCGCCCTGCCCGATGACCGCAACGGTGAGAAGGAGCCGGTGTTCTACGCGGGTTCCACGCTCGCACCCGATCTGTCCCTGCCCCGCATCCGCGGACGCTGGACGCTTCCTGCGGAGGCCGCTTCGGCGGACGGCTCACGGCCGGAGCAGCCCGCCCTGCCGGACGTGACAGGTCCCGCGTTCGCGCGGCGCCGGGCCACCGCAGCCACCTGGCAGGCACTGCTGATCATCGACCACGGTGACGACGGTGCAGCAGCGGCGCAGATCGCCGCTGCGGGTGAGGTCCTGGACGCGCTGGCCAAGACCTCCGCCGCCCATATCCGCGCCGAGCTGCGCGAGGCGGCGTTCGTGTTCGAGCGGGCCAGCCGCTCCCACGTGAGGGCCGTACGCGGGCACGACCGCGCCCTGCGCCAGGCCGCCCGTGACCTCGTCCGCAGCGGACCAGCCCTGGGCCGCGGGGAAGACGGCGCCACCGCCGCCATGCTCATCGACATGGCCTTCTTCCTCGCCATCGCCGCGGCGAACTGGCACGCGAAGAAGGAGCACGCGCAGCAGGCCGCCGCAGCTCAGCAGGCAGCTGAACACCTTCGGGCAGCCTACGAAACCGCAGCAGCCGAGCCGATGGCCGTCCTGCGGCAGCGAGGCAAGCGTCTGGCGCCGCGTGTTCGGCAACGGCACGCCGCGCTACTTCAGCAAGTGCTGCCGGAGCTGGCCGAGCGGATCCGCGCCGAGGCCGGCTGGGCCGCCTTGGCCGCCACCCTCGACGAGGTCCGGAAGGCCGGCCACGACCCGGCCGTTCTGCTGGCCGACGCCGCCCGACGACGTGAGCTCGACACCGCCGACTCCATCAGCGATGTCCTGGTGTGGCGCCTGCGCCGCAGTGCCCACCTGCCGGCACTACCCGCAAGCCCCGACGGAACGGCCACGATGGGCACTCGGCGCACCGCACCCCTCGCGCCCGTCACGCGACCGGCCACCAGCGCCGTGAACGACCCCAGCCGACGGCGCTGACCAGCGAAAAACGGGCGAAACATAGCCGACGATCGGCGGTTGGCCAAACCGGCGATCCTCCGGACCATTGGTGCCCCAGAAGCCCCACAACATGCCCTTGGCACCCTCGTCCCTACCGCAGTCAAGCGCGCGGCACCCCCGCCGCCGGCCCACGCTGAGCAACCACCCTTCCGCGAGCACCCTGCTTCTCGCAGCCCACACCTCCTTGACCAAGGCACCCGCACGTCATGCCCCGAGCACCACCTGCCAGCTCACCAGCACAAACCGATCTCACGACACCACACAAGGAACCACCCATGCCCTCCTCCGTTCGCCCCGAAGTCGTCCTCCTCCTCACCAAGTTGACCTCAACCACCCCGACATCCGGACGCGCCCTTACCACCGCGACGGACGCCCGTTCACCCGCGCCGAGCGCGACCTGCTGACCACCTTCACCCCGGAGGAAAAGGCCGCCGCGATTGCGCAGATACAGCTCGAAGACGAATGGCAGCGTGAACTCGACGAAATGAAGGACGCCTTCGTCGACCTGCTCATGAAGTACTTCGCCAAGCTTCCCAAGGGATCCGTGGTCAGCAACGCCGTCGCCATCATGACCGACGAGGACTACGCGGAGTTCGAACGCCTGGCCGAGATCGTCACTGCGGAAGACACCCTCGAATTCCGCGCCCTGTACGAAGGAAGCTGACCGGCCGCACACCAACGGCGGCCCAATCTGCGGGTACACGAAGCCGGGCCTCCCCGACGGGAGGCCCGGCTTCAATGCGTTGGACGGGCCCTCAGCAGGCCGGAGCGCGCAGGAGCCGATCGCGCGTACTCTCCGGCAGCACCCGGCGCAGCACCGGCGCGCTGGAGCTGAGGGAGTCGGCGAACGCGGCGACGAGGTCGTGCGGCACTCTGGCGCTGAACGACGCGGCCCACAGGTAGCCCGCGCCGAGCACCGGCTCGGCCCACGCCTGCCACCCGGCCAGGGCCGCCTCCTCCGCCTCAGCCACCAGCGCCAGTGGATCGCCATCCTGGATGAGGGGCGGCACCTCGCCGAGGCGGACGTGCGAGGCGAACGTCGGATCCACCGCGCCCGTGCTGGGCTGGTCGACGTCACGCAGCCAACCGTGCGCCGTTACCGCGTCGAGGACCAGCTCGGGGCCACCGCATGGCAGGGCGGGCTGATTGCGGGCGTCGAGCGCGGTGAGGAAGCCGGCGAGGATCTCCCCCGGGACGTCGGGGGTGAAGTAGGCCGACCACTGGGCGAGCGGACTGCTCGGGTGGGTACGCGCGGACACTTGCCAGGCGATCGGCAGGTTCCCCAGGTGGAAGGGCTCGTCCGGCAGGACCCACTGGGCCCACCGCAGGGAGTCGGGGCTGATGTGCAGGACGGTGCTGCGCAGGACCTGACGGTCCTCCGGCGCCTCCTCCGGCTCCTGGCGCCCGCGGACGAGCGTCAGGCTCGTCCAGCCCAGGCCGGCGAGTGTGTCAGCGACGGCGTCGTAGAGGCGTCCGTCGTCACCGGCCAGGTGCCGGGGACCGACCCAGTAAGCGGACGGGACGCAGGCCGGAGCGGGTGGATCGATCGGGAAATCGGGATGCAGGTATGCCTCCAAGAGGTTGGGGGGCTGGAGCGACTCGAGCCTCTGGCTGTCACACCCGCTGGGAGGTCTCCAGCACGCGCGCGACTGCGGCAGCGACGACGTCCGCCGGTGTCTCCGTGTCGAAGGACATGTGGTAGCCGCGCACCTTGGCCGTACCGGTGACGGCGATCTTCCACCCCTCGCCGTCGGTACCAGGGCGGCCGGACGGAAACCACCCGAGATAGAAGGATCCATCCTTCGAGTTGACGTGTACGTCCGCGCGGTCGTCGACGACCAGGTGGAAGTCGTCGGCGGAGAACTGATCCATCACGAGTGTGGCCTGGCCCGGGCCGAGCAGCCATTCACGCAGCCGCAGGGCCTCGACGCTGGTGGAGAATCCGGGGCCCTGGGGTGCCGCAGTCACGAGCAATCACCTCTTTGACCTGGTGTTTTGCGAGAAGGTCGTCCAGGTTCACATGCCCTTGCGGCGCTGACCAGTCATTCGTGGATCTTTGCTGTCTGCCCCCGGCGAACTGAGACGCAGAGCGCGAGACCTCGCTGTCCAGCCGCAGAAAACGGCGTGCGCCCGGTGTGGGCAGTGCTGATAGTTGCCGCATGGATGCGATCGAGGCCGCACGCGCCGTCGTGGATGAACAGCACCCCGAAACGCGCACCGCGTTCCTGGGCGGCAGCGTCGTGACAGCCCGCCGAACGGCCACGTCGGACCTCGACGTCGTGGTCCTGCTCCACGGAGCCCCAGCCCCCTACCGGGCGAGCCTCCAGTACGCCGGCTGGCCGGTGGAGATGTTCGTTCACACCGAGGCGACGTGGCACGCCTACGTCGAACGGGAGCTGCGCAAGCGCCGGTCACCGCTGCTGTGGATGTGTGCCGACGGACTGCTGCTCTTCGACACCGACGGTCTCGGAGCCCGCCTCGCCGCACAGGCCCGGAAGCTGACCACCGCCGGACCACCCCCGGTGTCGATGGAAGAGATCGACGACCGCCGCTACGCGATCACTGACCTGCTGGACGACCTCGCGGGAAGCGACGACCAGAGCGAGCGTCTCTTCATCGCGACCGAACTGGTCCGACGCACCGGTGAGCTGGCACTGGCCGTTGCCGGTTCGTGGGGTGGCGGTGGGAAGTGGCTGGCACGCCGCCTTGAGACGACCGCGCCAGGGCTCAGCACACGCCTCCACCACGGCCTACAGGAGGTATTGGACGGGAGAGTCGAGACCCTCGTGGCCGTCGTGGACGAGGTGCTCGGGCAGACCGGTGGCCGGTTGTGGGTCGGCTACAAGCGTGTCGGGGCGCCCTGAGCGATCCCGCGCTGCGGACGTCGCAACGTCTGTTCCTCCACGTGCAGATCACTCGATCGACAGCAAATCCCGGGTCTCCTCGGCGCACCCCCACGACAGCGTGACGCCGGCGCCTCCGTGCCCGTAGTTGTGCACGACCACGGTGCCATCCTCCCGCACCTCTTCCTCCACACGGACCGTGGCGCGGGTCGGTCGAGCGCCGATCCGGTGCTCCAGGACACGGGCCTCGGCGAGGCGGGACTCGACCTCGGCACAGCGGGCGAGGATGCCGGCAGCCGCCTTGTCGTCGGGGGCCAGATCGCCTTCGCCGTCGATCGCTGTGCCGCCCAGGACCACGGTGTCGCCGTGGGGGTAGAAGCACAGGAGGTCCGGAGAGAGGCCGGTGTCCTCGGAGAAGAACTCGGTCAGCCCGGGGTTGGTGACGACGACGTGCTGGCCGCGGATGGGCCGGAGGTCAGGGTCCGGAACCAGGTCGCGCGCCCCGAGGCCCGCGCAGTTGACGATCGCCGAAGCCGGACCGGCGTCCGAGAGCGACGTCAGCCGTCGCTGCTCGACCACACCGCCGGCGTCGCGGAGCCGGCGCAGGAGGTAGTCGAGGTAGGTGGGCATGTCGATCAGTGGCACGGTGAACCGGTAGCCCGCCGTGAACCCGGCCGGAAGTTCGGCCCGCTCGCACGGCCGGAAACCCGGCAAAGTGGTGGCCCAGTCTGGCGCGGCTTCTGCCGTGCGGGATGCCTCGATGCCACTGGTGAGCCGGACGCCCGTCGCCGGGTCCTGGGCCAGCTCCCGGAAGATCTCCAGGGACCGTTGTCCCCACTGGTCGACCTTGTCCTTCGGTTCGACCAGGTAAGGCCCCCACATCGCCCCGGCCGCCAGCGACGTGACCCCCGGCACCTGCTCGGCGATCACGTGCACCGAAGCCCCGGCCTCGGCGAGAACGACGGCCGTGGTGAGCCCAGCCACCCCAGCCCCGACAACGACAACGCGCTCCCCTGCGGTCATGAACCTGACCCTAACGGCCGGGTTGCGTCGATGGGGCGTGTTGGGCGAGGGCGTTCTCCAGGGCTGGCAGGAAGCCGCGCACGTGAGGGTTGCGCTGTCGGCGACGGAGGTCGGCGGCAAGTTGGTGGAGCAGCGCCGCGCTGCGAGGCGAGCGGACGACATCGAGGCGGTCGGCGGCGACCTGGCCGATCTCGCAGGCTGCCTCCAGGTCTCCGTGCGCGCTGTGTCCCAGGGCCAGCCAGGCTCCCTCGAACATGGCTCGGCGCTGGCTTGGGTCGCCGCGCGGCACGTCGTACGCCCCGGACCTGAGCATCTCGGTCCCCTGGGCGAGGAAGCGACGGCTCTTCTTTCCGCTCTCCGCCTTCTGCTGTGCACGACCCATCTGGATGAGGCCGTAACCAGCCTGGCAGTCCAGGTGGTTGTCGGTGAGGAAGTACATCCAGCGGGGCTCTTCTTGGCGGCCGTCCCGGCTTGCGATCAGTTCGCGGGCAGCGCCACGAGTGTGGGCGAAGTCGTTGTCACGGCCGGCGGCGGCGTACGCGTAGGCGAGCCGGGACAGGACGGACGCCCGGACGGCCAGCGGGGCGGCGTCGCTCGCACGGCGGGCGGCCTCACCGAGGGCAATGGCGTCCGCGGGGTGTCCTCGACTCGCCGCCTGGAAGGAGAGGTCGCCCAGGATGTGGGCGCACAGGGGGAGATCATTGACCTGATGGGCGGCACGTAGCGCCGTGACGAAGTAGCGCTGCGCCAGTCCGTGGTCGGCCGCGTCGAAGGCCATCCAGCCGGCCAGCTGGCCGATCTCCGCGAGCGCGCGGATCAGACGGCTCGCGGCAGCCGGAGAGTGGCCGCCTTCGCGAATCAGCAGCCCGACGGCCCGGAACTGGGCTCCAACGTAAGGCAGATGACGTGCCCCTCCGTGCTCGTCATCGAGCAACTGGAGCATGGGAAGGTGCTGCTCGACCTGGTCCACGAGCGGATCGGTGCCGAGCGACGACGTCATTCGAGGCGTGTACTGGCCGCGTCCCGCGGTGCCGTCGAGGTACTGGGCGACGATCGCGAGGAGTCCCGCGCCCGAGATCGCGAGGAACCGGCGACGGTCGACAAGCCCTCCCATCACCCAGTCCTCCACGATCGCCTCCATGCCCTGCGCGGTCCAAGGCCGCGCGAGATCCGTGTCCGCGGGAACCAGCGCTGACGAGTCGCCCACACGGCCCTGCCACAGTTCGGCCACCGAGACATTCCTACCCAGCTCCTGGGAGAGCACGTAGGCGGCCATCATCGGCAACGGCGAACGCGGCAGGGAGCCGGCGTCCCGCCAGTGGTACGGCGCCGACTCGGCCACCGTCCCCGCTCCGAACACCCGGTTGAGCTTGCGAGCGAGCGCCTTCGGGCTCCACCCGAGTTCGTCTAGGCACCCCGCCAGTACGACGTTCGGCTCGCCTGTCTGCGGTGCCACGTGCGACCACCCTTCACTCCAGTGGTTCGTCCCATCACTTCGCGAGCCCCATGGTGATGCCCCTGGACGGACGATTCACCACCGCCGCATGGAAGTTGACCGAGTTGACCCACTGATCGGGTCCTGCCTGACCGTCCCCCTCCTGTGTTCTTGGATCCCGGCGGAGGCGCCCGTCTTCCGAGCCGACGGAGAAAGAGGTGGGCCTTGAGACAGCACACGAGCACCTCCCCAGGCCGACCGGGCGATGTGCTGGACCGTGACGCCGGACGACCAACCTCCGCCCCCGGACGCGGGCTCGTCGCTGGCGACGGCACGACCACCCTGATCACGGATCTGCCGTACGGACCGGAAGCGGCTGAGGTCGCCCGGGGCGCCGTGACGCTGGCGCTGCGTGGCAGTGAGACGGACGTACTTGCTGACGCCCGCCTGATCGGGTCGGAGCTCGCGACGAACGCCTTCGTCTCGGGCAGTCCTCCGTTGGTTCTGTGCGTCGACCGCAGGAGTCTGGCCGGCGGCGGCCTGGAGATCGAGATCACCGTCACCGACGGCGGCTGTTCCCGGCCGGCACCCGCTTCTCCTACCGCGCCCGACGAGCAGGCCGAATCAGGACGGGGACTGGTCATCGTCGATGCCTTGGCCGATGCCTGGTCGCTGACGACTGGCACCAGCGGCTCTCGTGCCTGGTGCCGACTCACCCACAGGCCGTGCTCCTCGTCCACCGGCGCCTGATGTCCACGCCTGCCCAAACCCGTCCTCCAAGGAGGCACCACACAGTGCGCATCGACCATGCGACTTCCCCACCCTCACGCACGGCTGTGCCGGAGGCCGCTCGTCAGCCCAGGGTCGTCGTCGCTCTCCACGAGGGCTTCTACGGCGCGGAGTCGGGCACCGGCTTCAGCAACCGCGCCTTCCTCACGGCGCTGGCCCGGCTCCTGCCGACAGGCCGCCTCTCGGTGATCACCCCGCACGTGCCCGAGACCGCGGGAGCGCACAATCAGCGGTGGGTCGGCGAGGTGCGGCAGATGCTGCGGCAGGCCGCGGCCGAGGTCATCACGATCCCGAAGGTCAACGCGCCGCCGGACTCGGTCCGCGGTTCGGTTCAGCTGTGCGACCTGGCGGGCGAGGCGGCCATGCGCATCTCCGCGCTGGCGAGCCGGTGCCTCATCGTCGGCCTCGACATCCCGTTCCTGGGGCTCGCGCCCTACACGTCGCCGACCACGGATCTGCTGCTCGTGCCCCGCTCCACGACCGCGCTGACGCGGCCCAAGGATGTCTCCCGCGTCCGCTGGGAGCGGGACGCCCTGCGAGCGGCGACGCTCCGAGGTGCGCGCGTCGGGGCTATCTCCTCCCACATGCGAGGCCACCTCGTCGTCAACTACGCCGTCCCTCGGTCGAGCATCGTGAGCATCCCGAACGGGCTGATCCGTGAGGAGATGGTCAGGCCGGCCACGGCTCTGCCGCTGCCTTTCAAGGCCCGCGCCGGATTCCTTCTCGCCATGGGCCGGGCAGTCCCGACGAAAGGTTTCGAAGACCTCCTGGAGGCGTTGCGTCTGCTGAAGGAACGCGGTGTCCCCGTTCCTCACCTGCTGCTGGCTGCCGTGACCTCGGAGGAACACAAGCACCTCTCCTCGTACCAGCAGGACCTGGCGGCAGACATCCGCGCGCACGATCTGGACGCGACTCTGATCACTCGCTTCACCCCCGCGATCCGTGCCTGGCTGCACAGCCCGGCCCTGCGCGCGGTCATCGTTCCCTCTCGTGAGGAACCCTTTGGCCGGATACCCCTGGAGGCGTTCGCAGCCGGTGCGGGCCCGGTGGTCGCGACCACGGCCGGCGGCCTGGCTCAGACCGTCATCGAGGGCGAGACCGGCTTCACGGCCGCACCGCAGGACCCCAGGTCGCTGGCCTCAGCCCTGCACCGGGCCCTGACCGTCCTGCCCCGCGAACGCGATCGACTCCGGAGCGCCGGGGCGGCCCTGGTGCGCTCCCGCCACGACTACGAGGCCAGCGTCGGTTCCGTCATGGACCGCATCGCCCCTTGGGCGCTGGCCCAGTCAGCCACTGCGGAGGGCCGCGCGCGATGAACCAGCCGGTGGTGCTGATCAGCCTGGAGTCCCCGCACTCCTTCTGGCGACTGTCCTCCGAGCACGAGCGTGCGCTGTCCGCCTCATTCCCCGGCATTGAGTTCCGCAGGGCGACCGAGGAGGCCGTGCCGCACCAGCTGGCCGACGCACACGTCTACTTCGGGTGGCGATTCGCGCCCTCGTGGCTGTTCGCCGCGCCACATCTGAAGTGGATCGCTTCCCCGGCCGCCGGCACGGACCATCTGCCCGTCGCCGAGGCCCACTCCGTCGGGGTAGCGCTGACCCGCTCGTACGGCTTCCACGGCAGCCCCATGGCCGAGCACGCCATGGGCCTGATCCTGGGCTTCTCCCGCGGGCTGTTCATCAGCCAGCGAGTCCAGCGGAACCGTGCCTGGTGGAAGGACGACCTGGCCGAGGAGTTCTTCGACCTGGCGGGGGCGACGATGACCATCGTCGGCTGCGGCAGCGTCGGACGCCACCTCGCCCACGCCGCCCGGGCCTTCGGCATGAACGTCATCGGAGTGCGCCGGACACCACCTGCGGCTTCCGAGGACGGGATCACGTGGGTGCACACGACGGCGGTGCACCAGGCGGTGTCCGTCGCCGACGTCGTGGTCAATCTGCTGCCCGCGACCCCTGACACGCACCGCTACTTCGACCACGACCTCTTCTCGGCGTGCAAGCCCCGCTCTCTCTTCCTCAACCTCGGCCGCGCGGCAACCGTCGACCAGTCGGCCCTCCTGGCCTCCCTCGACACCGGCCACCTGCGCGGTGCGGCCCTGGACGTGTTCGATCCGAAACCGCTGCCTGCGCGCCATCCGCTACGGCTCCACCCCCGGGTCGTACTCACCCCGAAAAGCTCGGTGTTCTGCCGCGCGTACATGGACGAGGCGGTGGCGTTCTTCGCCGACAACCTGCAGCGCTACCTCTCGGGCCAGCCCCTCAACGGCCTGGCCGAGACGCCCGCCACCCGCTCTCCGCTCATAGGAGGCTGACCAATGCCCACCGCAGACCACGACGACCTGGCCGCCGCCTTCGCCGCCGCAGGCCGCAACCACCCCTACCTGGCCCTCACCCTGAACTCGCTGTGCAACCTGGACTGCGTGTTCTGCAAGCCCCGGTGCATGCCGGACTACGGACACAAGGACCGGCCCCTGACCGCCTCCGACTACGCGGCCATCGCTGCCGAGGCCGGGGCCTGGAAGATCAGGAAGGCACACTGCTCCGGCGGTGAACCGACCCTCCGAGCCGACATCCTCGACGTCATCGCGGGCCTCGCCGACGGCCTCGGGCCCGATGCCGCGATCGGCATGACCAGCCACGGCAACCTGCGCCGTGGGCTGAGCGCCGAACAGCTCCACCACGCCGGGCTGACCTACCTCAACCTCAGCCTCCACAGCCTCGACCCGGCGCGGTCCGCCGCGATCATGGGCGGCGGCGACCCGCGCACCACCCGGAGCACCCTCGACACCGCCCTCTCCCTCGGCCTGCGAGTGAAGATCAACTGCGTTCTTCAGCACACCTACCTGGACGACGCGTTCGCCGTGGCCCAGCTCGCCCGCGACCTGCCCGTGGCCGTCCGCCTGATCGAACTCCAGAACATCGGTCCCGCCCAAGCGCTCTTCGACACCGAGTTCATCACCGAGGCAGAGGTACGCGACCGTCTCCACGAGTGGTTCGCGAACGCCGGCGAAGTCCCCCGGGACCAGCTGGGCGTCCGCAGCCCCGGGCAGTACCTCCGCCCCGACGGATGGGCAGGATCGATCGGCTTCATCTCCAACTCCAGCTGCGCCACCTGCTCCGACGCCAACCGGATCAAAATCACGCCCACCGGAGTGGCGCGGCCCTGCATCCTGCACAACCGCGACATCCCCCTGAAGCCCCACCTCGCCGACGGCACCCTCGGCGACGCGTTCGCCCACCTCTTCCAGGCCATGCTCGACCGCAACACCAACGACGCCTGGCAGGGCTTCCACTACGTCGACTACGACCTGCGCTGGGACCGGATGGAGCGCCCCGAAGGCACTCCGGTCCTGCCCCTGCTCCCCGTTCTCCCCACGGAAGCGGCCGGCCCCTCCTGCGCCCGCGCCTCCACCGGGGAGCGGTGATGGTCGTGGTTGACGCGCCGCCTCTCTACCAGGAGCTCGGCGCTCTGTACGAACGCGAGCTGGACGCTCAAGGCGTCGGGGCCGTGATGCTCACCCACAAGTGGCAGCCGGCCGACCTGCTGGCTCCGCACTCCGACATCGACGTACGCGTCCTCCTTCCCCAGGCCCCCGCCGACTGGGAAGAGTGGAACCACCGCCTGGCCGCCGCACACGCCGCCGCGGTCGGCCGGGAAGTCTTCCATCGACGTCTCCTGGAGCACCCGCCCGGCTTCGCGTTCACCGTGACTGAAGCGGACGGGCGACTCGTCTCTGCGCCCGAACTCGCGACCTGGTCACTGATCAGCGGCAGCGCGCGGGACTTCCAGCGCTGGAAGTCCCGGGCCCAGATGGCGCCCTGGTGCGAGGTCGATGAGCGGTTCTACCGGGGAATCCTCCAGGCCCGGATGGGCGGTCGATACCAGCTGGCTGCGGACAGCACGGACAACGTGGTCGAGGACATCGCCGCGTACCGGCGCCACTGCGTGGCGTGGCACTACCTCGCCCCGTGCTGGTTCGCTGCCGCCGCACTCGCGACACGGACGCGCTGCCCCGGAAAGACGGCGACCCTCACCCAGTGGCGGCCGGAGGGACTGGACGGATACGCCGAGCTGTTCCTCCGGCACTCAGAGAACCGCTCCGATGCCCACCCACGGAGTCCGCGCCACCTGCTCCGCGCGGCCCATGTAGCTCTGGAGGCGGCCATGCGCCGCGTTCCTGACGGGGCTCGCCCAGACGGCCAGGGGCATGAGCACGCTCGTACTGACTGGGTGATGACGGCCGGCATGCTCCGTGTACGCGTCGCCCGCTGGCTGTACTACCTCGATCCGCCGCCCGGCGTGGCGACCGAGTACCTGATCCGGCGGGAGGCGAAGGAACTCCGCTCCGCCGCGCAAACGCTGACCGTGCTCGCGGCAGACGAGGCGACTGCCGCCCAGCGGCTGGCCGCCCGGATGGCGGCGCTGATCCCCACTGGACCCGCCACCGCCGACACCCTGCGCGCGACCCTCGCGCGCTGGCACCAGCAGAAGACCACCGTCCAGGACTTCCTCAGCTTCACCCCCGACGACGTCCACCTCTGACCCAAGGAGTCTCGCCAATGACCCCGCGTGCGCCGGTGCCCCGCACCCTCAAAACGGCCAAGGTCAAGATCACCACGAAGTGCAACCGGCACTGCGACTTCTGCATCTTCGCCGACGGCGCCCAGGGCGAGAACATGCCCCTGGAACTGTTCTCCACCATCCTGACCCGACTGGAGACCATCCCCTTCCAGCAGCTGCACATCAACGGCGGCGAACCCACCGTGCACCGGGACTTCCCGGCACTCAGCGACGCCGCCCGCACACGGCTGCCGGACAAGGTCATGGTCCTGGGCACGAACGCCATCACCCTGGCCCGCAACCAGCCGATCATGGACGCGACCCTCCGCTCCTACGACCAGATACTCATCGGCTGCGACGACGAACACGGGAACTACGACGAGGTGCACGCCGTCGTGCCCCGTCTCCGCGAAGTCGGCAAGACCGTGGTCGTCAACAGCGTCCTGGAAGGCATCAGTTCCACCCGGCTCACGCAGCTCGGGACGCTGTGCGAGAAGTACGGCGCCATCCACGTCACCAACCACGTGCACCACGTCGACGTCGGCCAGCCCGCGAACGAGCTGCGCGGCCTCTGCGACCGCTACCTCGACCAGCACCTCATGATCGAGATGGACGGGTCCTGCTACCGCTGCTTCAACGCCATGGCGAAGGACGACAGCGAGTTCAGCATCTGGGACGAGGACTTCGCGGCCAAGGTGTTCGCGCCCCGCGCGCACCACTTCCGGTTCTGCCTGCGCTGCCACGAGTACACCGACTCCGGCGCCGCACTCGTCCCCGCCCTCGCCGTCTGACCGGGAGGTACACCACCATGCCCGCAGTCCTCGGACTGAACTTCCACCACGACACGGCCGCCGCGTTAGTCGTCGACGGCCGCATCTACGCCGCCGAAGAGGAGCGCTGGAGCGGCGTCAAACACAACCACCCCACCCGCAAGGGCACGCTCACCGCCCCGACCCGCGCACTCCAGTGGTGCCTGGAGGCCGCCGGCATCGAACCGGAGGACGTGGACGCCGTCTGGGCCGCCTCCATGCGCCCCAACCCCGCGGCCGGCTGGTGGCTGGCTGAGGAACGGGAGGAACTCGCCGCCCTCCTGCCCGCCCCGCTCGGCGAACACCTCCGTCTCCTGTCCCACCACACGGCCCACGTGCTCTCCGGCTACCTGCTCTCCGGGCACGAGCACGCCGCGGGCCTCGTCATCGACGCCGGCGGCTCCTCACTGGGCTCCGACTTCGGCCCGGGCCGGGAGCGCATCACGGGGTACGACCTGTGGCCCGATCGCATCGACCGCCTCCACCAGGGCATGCCGGCCGTCGTGCCGGGCCCGGTCGGGCCTCGGCGCGTCCACTCCTCCCTCGGGCACTTCTACAGGAACCTCGCCCGGAGGGTGATCCCACCCGGCGACGAGCCCGAGGGCAGCATGATGGCGCTCGCCGCTTTCGGCGATCCCCAGCGCTACGGCGCACACGTCCGCGAACTGGTCCGGCTCGGAGACGAGGGCGAGGTCCGCATCGATCATCCGTGGGGTTCGGCGGACAGCAGCACACCGCTGCTGCTCGATGGCCGGGCCTGGACCGCCGACAACGTCGCGGAACAGCCGGAACACAAGCGTGCCGACCTGGCCGCTGCCGTCCAGGAGATCTTCGCCGAATCGGTCGTCCACGTCGCCCGCCACCTGCAACGACTCACTCGGGCCTCAACGTTGCTGTTCTCCGGCGGATGCGCCCTGAACTCCCACCTCAACGGCCAGCTGGCCGCCAACAGCGGTTTCGACACCCTCTTCGTCGCACCGGCCCCGCACGACGCCGGCACAGCCGTTGGCGCCGCGCTCTACGGCTGGCACTACCAGCTCGGGCAGGAGCGCCTGCCGGTGCCGACCGACGCGGCCTGGGGCCCGAACCCGGGCGCGTTGCCAACGACAACGGTGCCGCCCGGCTATCACGCCTTGCCCCACCTCGGGCTCGGACTGCCGGCCACAGTGGCGGCACTGCTCGCCGAGCACCGCATCGTCGGCTGGGTGCAGGGGCAGCTCGAATTCGGGCCGCGTGCCCTCGGCCATCGTTCGATCCTCGCCCACCCCGGTCACGCCGCCACGAGGGACCGACTCAACGCGATCAAGAAGCGAGCCGCGTACCGCCCGTTCGCGCCGGCCGTCCTCGCCGAGCACGCCACGGAATGGTTCATGTCGGCGGGCGACCCGTTCATGAACCGTGTCGCCACCGTCCGACGGTGCCGAGCCGACCGAGTCGCGGCGGTCACCCACCACGACGGCACCGCCCGCGTCCAGTCCGTCGCCGCCGACCACCAGGGCCTGCGCGATCTCCTTGAGCAGTTCCGCGACCTCACCGGACTGCCGCTGCTGCTGAACACATCCTTCAATCGCAAAGGCACCCCGATCCTGCGGACCGCTGAGCAGGCCGTGGCAGCGGCGGTGGACCTACGCCTCGACGCCCTCGCCGTCGGGGACACCCTGCTGCTCGCCGACCACGTCCCCGACCCCCGTGCCACGTCCCTTCGTACGAGGTGAGGCGGATGGACCCCATCGATCTCGACCACGTCCTGACCGTGCTCGGTGCCGCCGCGTGGGGCCCGGACGAGCAGTCCCGCGCCCGCGTGGCCGCCGGCCTCGCCCTCACGGTCTACGACGGCCATACCCGCGACCAGGGCACGCCTTATCTGGAGCACCCGCTGGCCGTCGTCAGGCTCTTGCGAACGGAGATCGGCGTCCAGCGCCCCGAAACCCTCCACCTCGCTCTCCTCCATGACGCCTTGGAGGTGTCCCCTGAGTCGGAGGCACTGCTCGTCCATCACCTCGGCGGCCCGTTCACCGCCCGCCTGCGTGACATGACGGCCGACCACCGCCTCGAACAGCGCCGCAAGTCCGACGGCGACGAGACCCGCTGGCGCGCCAAGCAAGCCGCGCTCCCGCCCGAGGACCTCCTCGTCCGGCTCGCCGACCGCCTGCACAACCTGCGCGACCTCGCCGCGTCCCCGAACCTCGACCGACGCCGACGATTCCTCCAGACCCTGGGCGATTTCCACCTCCCCCTCGCCGACGCCGCCCGTGACCTCGGCCTCCATCTGGAGACCATGCACGCGCGCCTGCACGCCGAGTACGTCCACCACATACAGGAGGTACGTCCGTGAAACGGGTCGTCTACTCGATGGAGCCGGTCGGCCGGACCGGCGGCCGGGTCTACCTACGGATGCTCCACGAGGTGACGGCCGACGACGTGGAATGGCGCACGGTCCCGGACCACAAGCGGACCTACCGGGTCCGCCGCTGGCGCAAGCTCCGCCACCTCGCCCGCCTGGCCCCTTCCATACGGGCGCTGCACGGCACCACCGGCACCTTCGTGTGGGACGACCTCAGCCTGCTGCTGTTCACGCCCGAGATGCGCGCCCGCACGGTGTTCCTCCTGCACCACTACGAGCCGCTCCAACATGACTCCGCCCCCATCGAGGCCATGCTCTGGGAGCGGCTGTTCCGCGTTCTGCCGCAGTGCGCCGCCGTCGTGTGCGTCGCCCCGTACTGGGCCGACCAGCTCCGCGCCCGAGGCGTCCGCAACGTACGGGTGATCTACAACGCCTTCGACATGGCCGAAGTAGAGCAGGCACGCGGTTACGACCGGGCCGAGTGCCGCGCCGAGTTCGGCCTACAACCCGACGTGATCGGCGTCTACGCGGGCAAGGCCGTGCACTGGAAGGGGACCGAGGAGGTCTCCGCAGCACTGGCCGGCGTTCCCGGACTGCGGGTGATCACCAGCGGCAGCAACACCATCGGCCTCGACAGCGCGCACTACGACGTCGAACGCGAGCGGTACCTGCGTCTGCTGCGCGCCTGTGACGTCGGTGTCTTCCTCCCACGGATGCGGGAGGGCTGGAGCCGTTGCGCCGCCGAGGCTTTACTCCTCGGCCTGCCCTGCCTCATCCGTCCGGTGGCCGGCCTGGGCGACCTCGCCGCACTGGCTGGCCAGCCGGCCCCGGACCTCCGCCGTCTCCCGGCACAGGTCCGGGAGCGTGCGGCGGCACGCCACACCGAGGCCAAGGCGGGGTACGAGGCCCTGGCCCGGTTCGACCTGAACTACTTCGGCGACGCCTGGGGCAACCTCCTGACGCAGGTCGCCTGACCAGCGGCTAAGCCTGCGCGACCAGCTTCTTGCTGGCAGCTTCCAGACGGGCCAGCACGCGGTCCCGGCCGAGCAGCTCCATGGACTCGAACAGCGGGAGTCCGATCGTCCGGCCGGTGACCGCGACCCGGATGGGCGCCTGGGCCTTGCCCAGCTTCAGCCCGTGCTTCTCCCCGACGGCGAGCAGGACGGCCTTCAGGTCGTCCGCCTTCCAGTCCGCGACGTCGGCCAGCTCGGCGCGGGCGTCCGACAGGATGTCGCCGGCGCCTGCCTTCATCGCCTTGTTCCACGACGCCTCGTCCTCGACCGGCTCGTCGAGGAACAGGAAGTCCACATAGCTGGTGATCTCGGAAAGCAGCGCCAGCCGGGTCTGGGCCAGGGAAGCCGCCGCCTCGAAGACGTCCTTGTCGAACGCCTCCGGCCGCCACGGCGCGTACGGGGCGACGAGCCACGGCGCGCAGGCGGCGGCGAACTGCTCCGGCGACAGGGCGCGGATGTACTCGCCGTTGAACGCCGTCAGCTTCTTCACGTCGAAGAAGGCCGGCGCTGTGTTGACGTCCTCGATCCGGAAGAGCTGCTCCAGCTCCTCGTACGGCCTGATCTCCCGGTCGTCACCCGGGCCCCAGCCGAGCAACATGAGGTAGTTCACCATCGCCTCGGGCAGGAACCCCTCGGCGAGGTAGTCCTCCAGCGCCACCTTGTCCCGGCGCTTTGACAGCTTCTGCCGCTTCTCGTTCACGATCACCGGCAGGTGCGCCCACACAGGCGGCTTGGCACCGAGCGCCTCCCACAGCAGCTGCTGCTTCGGCGTGTTCGACAGGTGCTCCTCGCCTCGGATGACCTGCGTGATTCCCTCGTCCAGGTCGTCCACGACGTTGGCGATCAGAAAGACCGGGGACCCGTCGCCACGGGCGATCACGAAGTCCTCGATCGCGCTGTTCGGGAACGCCGGCTCCCCGCGGACCAGGTCGACCACGACGGTCTCCCCCTCGTCCGGCGTCCGGAACCGCAGCGCCCGCCCCTCCTCGAAGGCCAGCCCCCGGTCCCGGCAGAACCCGTCGTACCCGAGGTGCTCCGACCCCGTGCGCTCCTTCAGCTGCTCCCGCGTGCAGTCGCAGTAGTACGCCCGGCCGGCCGCGAAGAGCTGCTGAGCCGCTTCCCGGTGCCGGTCGGCGTTGTGCGACTGGAAGTACGGCCCCTCGAAGGCCGGGGCCTCACCATGGATGCCGATCGCCGCGAGCGCGCTGATGATGCCCTCGGTCCACTCCGGCTTGTTCCGGGCTGCGTCGGTGTCCTCGATCCGCAGCACGAACCTGCCGCCGGACTGTCGTGCCACCGCCCAGTTGTAGAGAGCGGACCGTGCACCACCGACATGGAACATGCCGGTCGGGGACGGGGCGAAACGAACGCGAACCGGGGCAGTAGACATGCGCTCCAGGGTACCGACGCGGGACCTACACCCCGGACCACTCGCCCTACCTCCGCACCGACGTTTTTCGGCCGACCCCGTACTCCTCTCGCCCGTCCTCTCCCACTGCAGGTGCGTATCCGTACCTCGGCTGACCGCTCGCCAAGGCTCCAGCCGACCTCGACCGCAGCCACCCGGACACGCTCCACGCCCGCATGCATGTGCGACGCCGCGCCGGATACAAAGCCCCGCGACGCTGCCCTCGCATTCTCGATTGCGGACGCGATCGTGGCGTTCGTATCCTTCCGGGCAACGCGTTGACGGAGACGAGTAGCCAGGGACCACGCGAGCAGAGAGAGCCGCCGGCAGCTGGGAAGGCGGTCTCGCGCCCCGAGGCGAAGACCCTCCCGAGCGCGGGGAGGAACGGCCCCCTCTTATGGCCCAATGCCCCGCCGGTCGGCCCCCGTCACCGGGCCAGAACGAGGCCGCCACCTGGTGGCGGTGAAAGTGCGGTGGTACCGCGAGTTGCCCTTCTCGCCCGCACTCCCAAGGGATCATGACGATGTCCTTCGGAGGACCGCAATGATCCAAAGCCGCGTACACGTCTCCGACCTGCGAGAACACGTCGGCCGTACCGTCACCGTCTGCGGGTGGGTGAACACCCTGCGCCTGCAGAGCAAGATGCAATTCGTCGTCGTACGCGACGGAACCGGCATGGTGCAGGTGACCCACAAGCGCGACAACGGGCCGTTGGAGGCCCGACTCCAAGCCCTCACTCCCGAATCCGCCGTCAAGATCACCGGACGGGTCGTGGACGCCGCCCAGGTCAAGCTCGGCGGCCTGGAGATCGTGCCAGAGGCCGTCGAGGTGCTGAACCCGGCCGCCACCCCGCTGCCGATCGACAAGCAGACGGGGATCGAGCATCGGCTGGACTGGCGCTTCCTGGACGTGCGCCTCCGTCCCGCCGCCCAGCTGATGTTCGCCGTGCAGACCACGCTGGAGCAGGGGATGCGCGAGTACGCCTACACGCAGGGCGCCACGGAGATGCACACCCCCAAGCTCATGGGCACCGCCTCGGAGTCCGGAGCGGAGGTCTTCGAGCTCGGCTACTTCGGCCGCAGCGCCTACTTGGCCCAGTCGCCGCAGTTCTACAAGCAGATGGCGATCTCGGCCGGAATCGAGAAGGTCTTTGAGATCGGTCCCGTCTTCCGTGCCGAGCCGTCGTTCACCTCCCGGCACGCCACCGAGTTCACCGGCGTCGACGTAGAGCTGGCCTGGATCGACGGCGTCGAGGACGTCATGGCGTTCGAGGAGCGGATGCTCGCCCACGCGATCGCCAAGGTGGCCGACGCCCACGGCGAGGCCGTCCGCGAGCGGTTCGGTGTGGAGATCACGGTCCCCACGACGCCCTTCCCCCGCATCACCATGGCCGAGGCGCACGAGATCCTTTGCAAGGGCGGCTGGCACCCGGAGGGGATCAAGGAGGACTTGGACCCGGAGGGTGAGCGGAGTATCAGCGCCCACATCCGGCAGGGCACCGGCCACGAGTTCGTGTTCGTCACGCACTACCCCGTGGGCATCCGGCCCTTCTACCACATGCGGCCGGCCGACGACCCGAGCGTGACCCTGAGCTTCGACCTGCTCTGGAAGGGGCTGGAGATCACCACCGGCGCCCAGCGTGAGCACCGCTACGACGTGTTGCTGAAGCAGGCCGCCGAGAAGGGCATGAGCCCGGAGCCGATGCAGGACTACCTGAACGCGTTCCGGTACGGGTGCCCGCCGCACGGCGGGCTGGGCATGGGCCTCGGACGCGTACTGATGGTCATGCTCGGCCTGGAGTCGATCCGCGAGGCCACCTTCCTCTTCCGCGGACCGAACCGTCTCACCCCGTAGCCAACCGCCGCATTCTGCCGACCTGCGATGTTCCGCCCAGCGCCTCGTTCGCTGAAAGCATGGACGGGTGAGTGTTCATGAATTGGGGCGCTGGGTGCCGGCTCGTCCGGAGGACCTGGCCGTGATGTTCGCCGAAGCCGACTTCCCGTGGTGGATCGCCGGCGGGTACGCGATCGAACTCGCCGTAGGTCGCGAGCTACGCCCGCACGGTGATCTCGACGTCCTTGTCCTTCGTCGCGATCAAGCGCTCGTGCGAGACGTGCTGAGCAACTGGGACATGTACGTTGCGTGCGGACCCGCCTGGCGCGGGGCACCTACGTCCCTGGCGTCTGGGGGAAACGCTTGAACATCCCCTCCACGACATCTGGTGCAGACGTACACGTAACGCGCCCTGGTCGGTGCAACTCATGCTGGACGAGGCCGAGGGCGCCCATTGGGTCTCGCGGCGCAACCCAGGGGTCCGACTTCCGCTCGGCCGAGTGGGGCGGAGGAGCCCGACCGGAATCCCTTACCTTGCGCCCGAGGTCCAGCTCTTTTACAAGGCCAAGGCCACACGGGCCAAGGACGAGACTGACTTCGAAGCGGTATTGCCACTACTGGACGAGTCACAACGCGTCTGGCTAGCGGATTCGATCGCGATGACCGTCCCAGCCCATCCCTGGAGGAAACGTCTCTTGTCCGCAGACCGAACGTGAAAGGCCAGCCGTCCTGCGCCAATGCCCTAACTGCCCTGCCTGAGCCAGGCTCGCTCCGACGCACCGTCCAAGTTGCCTCGTACACGTCCATGCGCTCTTGACTCGCATGGTGAATCAGTGCACTTGGCTTCCCAGAGGGACCTACTCCGCGGTATGGTTTTACAATGTCTGAGCAGCAAGAAGAACGATCTCCTGACCGTACGGCGGTGGAGCTGTTCGCCGGCGGTGGCGGCCTGGCCATGGCCGTCGGGCGAGCGGGGTTTAGGCCGCTCCTCTACAGCGAGGTCGCCACACGCGCCTGCGAGACGCTGGAGGCCAACGGCGCCAAGGAGCGGGGCGATGAGGAGTGGATCCCCGATCCAGGTGGGCCCGTGCCCCTCGTCAAGGGCGACGTCCGCAGGCTCGACATGAACTACCTGTGCGGCAAGGTGGATGTCTTGGCCGGCGGGCCGCCATGTCAGCCGTTCAGCTTGGGGGGCATCGCCAAGGGGGACGAGGACAAGCGAAACATGTTCCCGGAGATGTTCCGGGCCGTCCGCGAGATTCAGCCGAAGGCCGTCATCTGCGAGAACGTCGTCGGGCTTCGACGTAAGTCCTTCGAGCCCTACTTCCAGTACATCCTGCGGGAGTTGTCTTACCCCTACCTGAAGCGCGACCCGGACAGCACGTGGCAGGAGCACGACGCCCTCCTGCGCTCCTACGACGCTGGTTTGAGGGACGGCCGCTCCTCCGATCCGTCCGGGGGCCACGAGCTCTACGACGTGGTGGCCACGACCGTCAACGCGGCCGACTATGGCGTACCGCAGATCAGGAACCGGGTGATCATCGTCGCGTTTCGTCGAGATCTCGGCGTGGACGTCGAGGAGTTCAAACGGAGCGTGAGGCCCACGCACTCCTACGCGGCTCTGGTCCACTCCATGCGGAAGGGCGATTACTGGGAGCGACACCGTGAGATTCGCGGCCACGCGGTTCCCGACCACGTGCGTGAGCGCGTCATGGCCGGTCTCCCCAAGCAGGTCGAGTTCGACACGGAGGAGGCTTCCCGCCTCCCGTGGCGGACTTTCCGTGACGCCCTCGCCGGACTGGACGGCGAGCCGCCGCTCCCCCAGGACCTTTGGAGCTACCTGGACCGCAAGGAGCACCGCCTGAGCGGCGTGACGAACCACATCGGTTGGCCTGGGGCGCGTATCTACAAAGGGCACACTCCGAACGAGCTGGACCGCCCGGCGAAGACGGTGAAGGCGGGTGTCCACGGAGTACCGGGCGGGGAATCGGTGATGCTGACCGATGATCGCGTTCGCGACGCTTCCGTTCCGGGCGGATGGAGGTACAAGCATCGGTACATGACCGTGCGAGAGACGGCTCGCGTGATGACCTTCCCTGACAGTTGGGTATTGGAAGGCCCGCGGGGAGAGCAGATGCGGCAGCTCGGGAACGCCGTTCCCGTCCTGTTGGGCGAGTTCTTCGCGAAGGCGGTGGCCAACGCCCTGGACAACGCACGGAGCACGAGGTGACCTCCGTGAAGGCACCCCCCCACCAGGGTCGTTGGAAGGACAAGCAACCACCCGCGAGGGCATGGAAAGGGCGACCCGGCAGGACAAGGGCCCAAGCCACGGCGGAGCAGGACAAAGCCGCTGGCGGACCTGACCGACGCTGGGTGGACTTGGGTGACGGGCGCCGGGCGCGCGCCTCCGTCGAGCTGAAAGTGTTGACCAAGACCCGACGGATCCGCGCCTATTTGCGCTGGTCCGACAAGGGGTCTACCCGCAAGCCGATCTACCTCGGGGAAGTCGAGCACGAGACCCGTCGCGGGAACCTCGCCGAGGCTTGGCGCAGGGCCATCGAGCGCGGTCACGTACTGCCCCAGGAAGAAACGCCGGCGTCCTCCTGGGCGGCGAGCCGCTCGGTTCGCGCCTCCATGCGGGGCAATCGCTCGCGTGACACGACTCCGGAGAAGCTCCTACGCAAACACCTGCACGAGCGGGGAGTGCGATACCGCGTGTCGCATCGCCCTATGCCTAGCGTGCGGCGAACCGCTGACGTCGCCTTCCCCGGCGTGAGGGTGGCCGTGTTTGTGGATGGATGCTTCTGGCACGGATGCCCGGATCATTGCCGGTGGCCAGGAACGAACGAGGAGTTCTGGCGAGAGAAGATCGAGGGGAACCGCACGAGGGATTCCGAGACCAACCGCCTGTTGGAGCAGTCGGGGTGGCTGCCTGTGCGAGTCTGGGAACACGAGGACCCATCGGAGGCGGCCGACAAGATCATCGCTCTCGTGAGAGCCCGGCGACGCGTCAGCGCTCCCAAGACGCGTGCTTCACAGGTCGCCCTCTCCCAGAAGGTCGGCGACGGCGTCCTCAGCGCGACGCAGCATGATGCGGCCGTCGCCCGCGCTATAGGCAAGCAGACGGCTGCCGCAACCAAGGCCGGCCTCCGCCAGTAGCCCCATGGGCAGCTCGACCCGACCGTTCTCGTCGATGGTTACCTCGGCGGGCTCTCGGATCATGAGAACCAGTCTGGCATGCGTGAGGAAGGATCGTCGGCGGTGCGTCGCCGCTGGTGCGCGGGCTGATCCTGCGGATCCCGAACTGATTGTCAGTGGGCGTCAGTAGAGTGAACGCATGCTGACGCGAGGTATCTCGGGGGGCGAGTCGCGGGCAACGCGAAGCTCAAACCCCGCCGGTCAAACGCACTTCACCAAGCACGACGCGGTACACGGCACCCGGGGAGCGACGACGCATGTCTGAAGGCCAGTACATCAACGTGATGCCGCACCCCCGCATCCTCGGTGTCCTGGGGGACATCGAGTTCGCGGCCTGGCAGTGCCTCGCCGAGCTCGTGGACAACGCCTTCGACGTGTTCCAGTCCTCTCCCGGGACGGGCGGCGAGAGGCCCACCGTGAGCATCTCGCTGCCGACCGCGCAGGACTCCCGGTCTACGGCTGAAGTGATCGTCCAGGACAACGGCCGAGGCATGAGTCTGGACGAGGTGCGTAAAGCGATCAGCGCCGGCTGGAGCGGAAACGGCCGACACGGCGCGCTCGGCCTGTTCGGCATGGGCTTCAACATCGCGACCGCCCGCCTCGGTCGCAAGACCGTCGTCCGTACAGGGCGTTCCGGCGACTCCTACTGGACCGAGGTCACGCTTGATCTTCCACAGATCGAGGCGTCGGCCGCCTACCAGGCTCCGTACCGCCAGGTGCCCAAGGCGAACCCTGATGAGCATGGGACCGTCATCACCATCAGCGACCTCAAGGGGGAGCAGTTCGAGGCGCTTCGTCGCCCCAACGCCCTCAAGGTGATCAGGGAAAAGCTGGGTGATGTGTACAGCTACCTCCTCACCGAGCGGGGCTTCCGGCTGACGATCAACGGGAAGAAGCTGCCTCCTAGGAAGCCCTGCGTCTGGGAGGAGAAGCGCACCGTCACACGGCGAGGCGTGGAGATCAGCGCCGTTCAGCGCATAGACGTCCCCCTCTCGGACAAGAAGGCGTGCATGGCCTGCGGGTACTGGAACCCGCTCGACGTTGATCGCTGCCGTGAGTGTGACCAGGACCGGCTGGAGGTTCGTTCCCGCCGTATCTGGGGCTGGCTCGGGATCCAGCGCTACGTGCACCGCACGGACTATGGCATCGACTTCCTGCGCAACGGCCGGAAGATCCTACTCAAGGACAAGCGGGTCTTCTACTGGACCGACGAGGACGGCCTCGGCGAGCCGGAACTCGAGTACCCCATCGACTCCAAAGCGGCGACTGGGCGCATCGTTGGGGAGATTCACTGCGACCACGTCACCCCGAACTACCAGAAGACGGCTTTCGAGTTCGAGACCGCCGAGTGGCACCAGGTGCTGCGGGCCATTCGTGGGGAAAGCCCGCTGCGCCCGGAGATCGCCAAGCGACGCCAGCTCCCGGAGAACGACAGTCCGCTCGCGCTCCTGTACTCGGGCTTCCGCCGCCAGGACCCCGGCCTGAACTACTTGGTACCCGGAAACGGCAAGGAAGCCATCCACGAGAAGACCGTCCAGTGGGCGAAGCTGTTTCGGGACGACCATCCCGACTACCAGAGCGACGACATCTGGTACGAGGCGGCCTACAGCCACGATCATCCACACCAGGACGACCGGGGTTCCGACTCGGACAGCGACACCGACGAGCTCCTGCCGGGCCTTGGGCCCATAACTCCTGGTGAGGAGGACGACGATCAGGAAGTCCCCGGGGCAGAGGACGTACCGCTGGCCGACGATCCGGCGCCGGCAGAAACCTTCGAACAACGGCTGCAGCGTTATCGCGACAACGCGGACCAGTTCCCCGACCTCGCCGGCGAGTACTTGATTCCCGAGATGGGTCGGATCGAACTGAGGGTCTGGGCCGTGCGGGACCAGCGACTCACCAACGCCAAGGATCAGGAGACCCCGGCCTTCGCCATCATGCTGCGCTCTCCGCAGCTGGAGGTCTTCGTCGACTCCGATCACCAGCTCTACCGAGAGCACGGGGCGGACATGCGTGACGTCGCGCTGCTGGAGGCGGCCGAGTACATGCGCGTCCGGCAGAACGACAACTCCACGCCGCTGTCGCAGTTGCTGCTCCTGTTCAAGGAGCGCTCCTCCAGCCCCCGCCTCACCCCGACCGCGATGGCCGACGAGGCCGAGCGGTTGTTGGAGCGGATCCGCACCCTGATGGCCCCGGTGATCGCGGAGACCCCTGCTGTTCACTGGCTGCAACTACGAGCGGACGAGAGGGAGGCCGCTGAGGAGCGTTTCGCCTTGGAGTCCGAGCCCGGGCTCGACTGGAACGAGGCGGTGAACAATGGCGACTTCATCCGTTTCGCTCCCGCCAGTGCCGTCCTGCGCGTCATCAGCGAGTCGCCGGCCCTCTTCATGGACGGAAAGGTCTTCCGACGCTCCTATGCCGCGCTGTCGGCCTCGGACGCCCGCGACTTGATCGTGGAACGCTTGATGAACCCTCTGAGCGACCTGGCGCTCCTCGCACAGCACCGGCCGAAGGTCACTCCAGAAGAGTTGGGGCGCATTCGCGTCAGCTGCCGCTTGATCGCCCGTGACCTCGCGGACGACAGCTGAGGATCGGAGAGGCGATGCACAGCTTCCTGGACCCGGGCCCACTTCTCGACGCCGGGCCACTGCAGTTCCCTAGGCGTGTCGAGCGGCTCCTGTGGCATCTCGGTTTCACGGACGTCGCCGTTATCGATGGCTCCGGTGACGAGGGTGGCGACGTCCTCGCTCGTCGGAAGGGAGAGCTGTGGGTCTTCCAGTGCAAGTGGAAGCGACGGGGGGTCGTCGGCGCTGACGCCGTGGACGAGGTCGACAACGCGCGAGACCACTACAGCGCGCATCAGGCCGTCGTCGTAACCAACAGCCGCTTCAGCTCGGAAGCCCGGCGCCGAGTCGACGTTCTGTCCCGTATCCGTCCCAGCATCCACCTCTGGGAGGGCGGTCACCTCGCCCGCAGCTTCAAAGGGATCCCGCCCCGCTTCGGGGAGGTGACGCCTCGCCCTTACCAGGCCGAAGCCCTTTGGGCCCTGGACAAGGACCTGGACTCACACGGACGCGCCCTGCTCATCCTGGCTACGGGGCTCGGCAAGACCGTAGTCGGCGGCGAGGTCATCGCGGCGCACCTCCGCCGTCACCCTACGGATCAGGTTCTCGTTGTCGCTCACGCCAAGGATCTTGTCCAGCAGCTGGAGCGCGCCCTCTGGCGACACCTCCCCAAAGACATCCCGACCCGTCTCCTCACTGGGGACACTCGACCGGACGACCTGTCCGGAGTGACGTGTGCCACGGTGGGCTCCGCTCTGCCAGCCGCCCGCTTCGGCTACCGGCCAGCACTCGTCATGGTTGACGAGGCTCACCACGTCGGCGAGGACGGTCAGTACGACGAGTTGCTCGACGTGCTGTCTGCCGCTAGGCAGTTCGGAGTCACGGCCACACCCTGGCGAGGGGACTCGCACGACATCAGCCACCATTTCGGGCCGGCGAGCTTCACGCTCGGCATCGAGGAGGGCATGCGTCGGGGTTACCTGGCACAAGTGGATTATCGGTTGTTCGTCGACAACGTCGACTGGGATGTCGTTAAGGCGGCTAGCGAGCACGAGTACGGCCTGGCTGACCTCAACGCCCGCCTCTTCCTGCCACAGCGGGATGAGTCCATCCGTGATGAGCTTGCTGCCGCGTGGGCGGCAACCGCGAATCCCCGAGCCATCGTGTTCTGCCGCACAGTTGAACACGCCGAGCGACTGGCCGAACTACTGCGTCGCACCCCCTTGTGGTCCGGCGCCCTTGCTCTGCACGCCGGCCTGGCCAAACGTGAGAGGCAAAGCCGCCTCCTAGCCTTCCGCAGCGGCGACGTCCCCATCCTCACCTCGGTTGACATCCTCAATGAGGGGGTGGACGTCCCCGACGTCAACATCCTCTGTTTCGCCCGAGTGACTCACTCCCGGCGTATCTTCGTCCAGCAGCTGGGGAGGGGGCTCCGACTCCGGGACGGCAAGGAGCGCGTGACGGTGCTGGACTTCGTCAGCGATCTACGCCGGATCGCGGCGGCCCTCAACATGAAGCGAAGCCTGGAGGGCGGCGAAGTCGAGGTCCTGGACCAAGTCACCCCATCACAAATTGAGTTCAACGACCAACGGGTTGCGACCCTTATGAAAGAGTGGATCAAGGACGCGGCCAGTCTCGAAACCGCGTACGACGAGCACCGCCTGCAGTTCCCGTCCGCCCTCGCCGCCTTGGAGTAGCCGCCTTGCCGCAGCTCAACCTTCCGGAAGCTCTTCGACGTCGCATTCTCCTCAGCATGTACCGCACCGCCGACGAGCTGGATTGGGAGTTCCTGAGTAACCCCGGGAAGACCGCTCAGTACCGCCGATGGTTCGATGACGCAGACATTGGCGGGGAGCTCCGAAGGTTCGCCAGCGACCAGGACGTCCGGGTATGGATCAAGGACGTACCGATGAAGGAGTACGCCAGGGCTCAGGAGGGTATCGGCAACTTCGTCCCGTACGTCCGCCGCCGCTTTCGCGGGGCGGACGAGATCGTCCAATTCTTCTGCGGGACTGATTGGTCAGTTGTCCCGGACTCGGTGGAGGGCAAGCCCAACCACTGTCTCGCCACTGACGGCAACGCCACGCGATACATCTGCTGGGGTAAGGCCGGGGTCTTGAAGGACCTCATCTGGGCAGCGCTGCACGAGGCCATCGACTCACCCACGCGCCCCGGCATCGTGATCACGACCAGGGACGGCGAGACGATCTCCCAGCACGCGCGCGAGCGTCATGCTCGGCTGGCGAATCACTGCGGCGTCGATCTCGATCACCTGCACCGCTCCATGATCGATAATCCCGACCTGACCACGATGCCATAGATCACGACCCTCCGGATCATCCACAGCCGCCCAGCTCCGCAGGCCAAGGTCCTGGAGGATGAGGCCGGCGCTCGCCCCACCTGGTTGGAAGGGCGAGCGCCGAGGCGATGGCGTTCAAGTTACGGCTTGTGGTGTGCGGTGGTGGCGAGGAAGCCGTCGGGGCCGAAAAGGGCAGTGCGGTTCAGGTATCGATTGAAGTGGTCACACGCTGGCTCGCCTAGGTGCAAACAGGCGGGGCAAGCGCCGCCATTACGCTCGCAGGCCGGATCCATGGCACATCTGGATTCGGCGCCAGCGATGCTGCCGAGCAGAATGTGTAGGTCGTTCTCAAAGACAGCTTGCAGGCCACCCAGGACGAAATCGCCGCGGCTGGCAGCGAAAACGAAAAAGCCGTTGTGTCGAGGGATGAGGTATTCACCCAGTCCTTCTCGGTCGACACCAGCGAAGACAGCGAGTTGGCGGATAGCCCGGTGTGCGTAGGAGTGGATGAGGGTGAGAAGGTCCCGGCCGACAGGCGACGCATCCTCCGGGTCACTAAAGCGAGAAGGCGGGGTCACGTGGGCGGCGAGAACAGTGCGGGCGGTGCGCGGGTCACTTGCTGGCGGGAGCACATGCCCGCGTTGACGCAAGGCGGTGTGGACTAGGAGCGGATCGAGGCGGAAGAACAGCGCCTCAGTGGATCGTAGATCAGCATAGATTCGTCGCCCGCTCTTTCCCGTGAACAGACTCAGGCGGGAGGTACCAGGCTCACCCCCACCTCTTGTATACCCGTATACGGCCTTGAGGACGGGGAAGTCTGTGAACAGATCCACCCCCGAAAGGCCAGCGCGCCGCAGAGCCGCAGGATAATCGACTTCATAGCGGGTTCGAACGGTGAGCGGAGTCGCAGGGGTGATGAGGTCGGCAATACGCTGGCGGGAGCCCTTCTCGGTCGCCGCCAAGGCGACGTCTACGGCCTCCCGTTCAGCGGCCTCGATTTGCAGGCTGGGGGCACTGGCGAGTTCGCCGAGGTCTTCCTCAGCACCTAGTTCACCTGCTTCGCCAGCCACAGCGGCCATCTTCTCGGCAACCGCGCGGGTCAGCCCAGAAGCGACGAGCTGGTCGACTAGGGAGGTCTCGGTCTGGCGGCCCGCGCCTGGCCGGGAGTCCTCAAAACCACCCAAGGCCCAAACCAAGGCACGACGCGGTCCCCCAGACTCGGTTACACGGCGCATCGCGGCGCGGCTTGCTGGGTTGATTTGCGTGAACGTCTGCGGCGTATAAACGCTGGCGGATCGATGGACGTTGTAGCGCAGGTACTCAGCGTTCTTGGCCTCGGAGTACCTACGCCCGCAGGGACACTTGCGCCATGCGAAGCCCTTCTGGATCTCCTTCTGGCAGACCGGGCACTCGAAACGGATACGCGCGGCGTCCATGCTCGACTGATGGGGCATGCGGACCTGTCGATGCTCACGGCATAGAGGAATCGCTGGTTGTTCCAGCAGTCCACAATCATGGAATCCGACGAAGTGCAGCTGTCGCCAGTGATTGTTCCCGCACTGGCAGGTCTTGGCGGCGCCGGTCTCTACACGCCGGCATACTCTGCACACCCATATCAAGGGAAAGCGCTCGACGCGCACTCCTCGTTCGGGATTAACCCCGACGACTTCGACCGGACCGCCCGCGCGCAGGTAGTTCACCGCAGTGGCGTCCAAGCCGCGGCCCACCCAGCCCTCGAGTTCGGAGATCAGGCGGCCCCTGATGATCGAGTCCTCGACGTCAACGGGGCGCGGGTCCTTCCATTCGGTGGTGCGCCAGATTCCGCCCTTCAGGTCAGCGGTCTGCTGCGGGAGGAAGCTGTAGAGGATCTGGGATCCGCTGCGCTCGTCCTTCATCGCTGTGCCTTCCCTGTGGTTAGTCGTCGCTGACGGGGATCTGGGCTTCGACATCGCGCAGGGAACGCATGGGGGCGCGCGCGAGCAGCTGGTTGGGCCACTTGGCCCCGTCTCCGGGGTTCTCGAGACGCATGAAGTAAGTCTCGAGCTGCCGGGAAACATCGGAGAAGGCCAGATGGTGTTGTTCAGCCACGCCCAGGGCGGCGGCGCAAGCTCTGGCCTCCTCCTCGGCGGTCAAGCCTGTCTGGGTGGTGAACTTGCGAAGCAGGTCCACGGTGGTCAACCGTCCGCCAGCGGAACGCGGTTCGTGGACGAACAGACGGCGGGACTCGATTGCCGCGCTCGTAGTCAACTCCAGTACACGACGGCTGGCGCGGGTGATGGGAATGGGTTCCACGAAGCGGTCGCCCTGCTCGATGAAGGGCCGGAACTGGGAGAAGACGGCGGAGTCTCGTTCGCGGCCGATCTTGTGGATGACGTAAACCAAGCCGGGATGAGCGCGTCCTACGCGGGCCGTAGCCTGAATGAACTCCGCGGTTGTCAGCGGCACACCGAGCACCGTCATCACGTTCAGCCGGTCGACGTCCACGCCGTGCGAGATCATCGAGGACGCAGTGACGACGTGCAGGCGCTCCAGGAAGTTGGCCTCCGGGCGCAAGAGGCGCTGCAGGGTCTCGCGCACTTCTTCGAAGGGAGTCTGCCCTGTGAGTTGGGCGGCGTTGAGTGGGCTGACGGGGACCTGGGTTCCGAGAGAGCGCCGGGCGGCCTCGACATCGCGCACGGTATTGCCGTACACGACATGAGTGCCGTAGAGGTTCAGGAGCATGGGCACGTGGACGAGGTCGACGCCTGCCTGAGCGCATACGGCCTGGGGCTCGTCGAGCAGGCGGCGTACGGACTGCTGGAGGATGGTCGTAGTGCGGTCTGAAACCCACTCGAGTGTGACCCCGCGCGGCCACACCGCGACGAACCTGCGCAGCAGCCGATCCGTCTCACGAGACCAAAAGGACTCGCGAGCGGAGGGCCCAGGAACCGGGAAGACGCGCCCTCGTCGGTTGTACAGAACCTCCACCTGGCGCTCAAATCCAGTGAGAGTCGCCGACGAGGCGATGATTTTCGGGGCTCGGCCGGTGAGTTCCGTTTGCAAGGCGTCCAGCAACGACTCGTAGTGAGAGTCCACCGCGCCGAGGGAGTCCCGGAGCAGGTGCAGTTCGTCTTGCAGTCGGAAAGAGGGGGCGAATCGCGCACGGTCCCGAGCTGCCAGGGGGGTGGTGTCACCAGGGCAATCGGGGACCAGACAGCCGGTTGGCCGTTTGGCTCGCTTCGCGTAAGTGAACCCATGGCCAGGACGTGAACAGCGCCCGGCCGGCCCCTCGAAGAATCCCCGCATGCCTCCCTGCATGGCGATCAGAGCGGCCTTGTCCAGCGTGCCGATAACGACGGTGGGCAGGAAGCGATAGATCTCCTGGTCGACGACGTACACCGGTAGCGGCTTGCCTTCGCTGGGGCACCCAGCCGCGACGCACAGGTGGCGCAGGGTCCAGTCACCGCGGTGGAACTTCATGCGGATCTCCTTGGACCCGCAGAACGGGCAGGCCGTGAGGACCTGGTAACGGTCTGCCATACGAGGCTCGTCCACATCGATGGGGTTGTGATCGGTGGGCGCGGTAGGAACTTCGTTCGGGGTCGCGCCAGCGCCGATGAAGTAGCCCAGGGAAATAGGCTCTCCACCGATCGTGCATTCGCGACGCACCAGCTCGGCTGCGGCCAGGGCATCCGCGAAGCGCTGGGTCTGCTGGAGGGACAGCATGCGTAGCGGGAATCGACTCCAGGCCGTGATGCCTGCGAGCTTCCCGCGTAGCCGATCGTAAAAGGCGGCTAGGACGAGCAGACCGAGATACGTCTCGGTCTTGCCGCCACCGGTGGCGAACCACACGATCTCAACCTGCTGCCAGTCTTCACCTTCATTCACCAGGGAGGGCAGCACTGAGAGGATGAAACCGATCTGGAACGGGCGCCAGCCGACGTAGCGCCCACGGGCCGCGCGGCGCATGGCGCGGTTCATGAGCTGGAAGGCTTGGCGTAGATCGGCGTCCCGTTCCAGAACGGCCACGCCGGCACGTAGCCGCTGGAGTTCGGCCGTATGCTCCGCAGCGGCTCCCACGGCTTCTTGAAGCATCTCCGGCTTCCAAGATTCCTCTGTGGAGCGGCGTTGCAAGGCTTCCGAAGTCCAGTGCTCAAGCCCCCATGCCTCGTACGCCTCTACCAGTCGCGCGAGGGTGGCCACCGGTTCTTGGGCAAGGTTCTCGAAGGTCAACGGCAGGAGCCGTGCGTCTGTTCGCTCAAAGGCGTATTCAGGACGGTATCGGTCGACAACCACCTGATCGGTCGTTACAAGTTCATTGGCGCTCCGGACAGCAACGCCACAGTTGATGCCGATGGCCGGCAGGCGCCGGTCGTAGCGAAAACTCTCGGGCAGGGATTCGAGCAGGAAGGGAGTGGTCAACAGGTCGAGGACCGTCAGTTCCACCTCGAAGAGATGGCGCTCGCCTCGCTGACGTGAACCCTCAGGCGTGGTGTTCACGAGTTCCACCACGAGCTCAGGACTGCCGCGCCAGGACTCATCTGTCACGCGCACTTCCGCACACGAGCCCACCGCCCCCGCGGCATCAAGGGCCTCGGCGATCTGGCGCCCGCCGAAGGCCGCTCCCGCAGCGCCCAAGGGGACTTCGATCGGCAACACTACGTCGATCGACGCCGTCTTCTCCCACTTCTCGCCTCGTCCCTCCGAACCCCGCACCTGGTTCCAGGCCAGCGCCCGCACGCGCGCCCGCAAGGTCCATGGCCCCTCGCCCTCAGGCCGCACTCGCAGGCCAATCGCGCATGGGTCCATGCGTCGCTCCCTGCGTACTGTGGCCGCCTCGCTTTCCGGAGCCAGCCGGCCCAACCAGTACACCCCGGCAGGGTCCGCGTCCAGGACGTCGTCCCGATCGCCTCGACCCTCCGCAGTTACCTGACTGTCGAGCCAGTCCACGAACCGGCTCTGTGCATCCACCGCGTCCTGCGTCACGCCGCCTCCATCGCCAAAAACTCCAGCGTCAGCCGCTTAAGGCGGCAGTTATCCCGCAGACGCTCGAGCAACTTCTTCTCCAGTTGCCGCACCCGCTCACGAGTGCAGCCGAATTCCTTGCCCAGCGCCTCCAGCGTCATGGGATCCTCGCCGTCCAGGCCGAACCGTCCCTCCAACAACCGCGCCAAGCGTGGGTCAGCGTCAGTGAGCATGGCGCCGATCGTCCCCAAGATCTGATCCTTCAAGAGCCGCCGAATGATCTCGTCCTCCGGCCGTTCCGCCTTGGACGCGAGTACCAGATCGCCGAGCGTGGCGCCGCCCTCCTCGTCTACCGGAATATCCAGGTGGATAACCGGGGCGGAGTAGTCCAGTAGTGCGCGGATATTCTCCGGCTTCTCCCCCAGCCCCTCGGCCAGTTCCACCACGGTGGCGGAGCGCCCATTGCGCTCCTCGAAACGTCGCGCGTACTGCTCCACGCGGCGCAGGTCGTCACGGACATGCACCGGCAAGCGCACCACGGAGCCGGTGTTCGCGATGGCCCGGGTTACCGACTGCCGCACCCACCAACTCGCGTACGTCGAGAACTTGTAACCCATGGTCGGATCGAACTTCTCCGCCGCGCGGTTGAGACCGAGAACCCCTTCCTGGATCAAGTCATCAAGTTCCAGGTCGCCAGCACTCGGCAGGTAGCGCCTCGCGATGTCGATAGCAAGGCGTACGTTGTGCCGGACCAGTGTCTTGCGAGCTTCCTCGCCGTCACGAATCAGCTCAGCCACATCACCGGACGCCTCACAGTCGGCTGCGGACTCTTCCGTCCGCAGAGACTCCTTCGCCCGCAGCCCCATCTGGATGCGTCGCCCCAGGGCCACCTCTTCCTCGGCCGCCAGGATCCGATGACGTCCCAGCCGCCCCGGGTAGGCGTCTGACTCTTCTCGACCGCTGAACGCCGTGGGCTTGACGTCCGCCTCGGCTCCGCCACGGGCCAAAGCGTTGTTCTGCGGTTCTTCGCTCAGCACCCCGTGCTCACGCAGGACGGCCAGGACACGGCCCAGCCGCTGCGGATCAATACCCCGGCGGCTGGCCACCTGCACTACGTGAGCGCGCTCAAGTCGGCCAAGGCGCTCACTGTCCTCCAGCAACGCCTCGACGCAGGCTTCGATCACGTCTTCCACGCTGAAGACGCCCTCCCCTGAAATCAAAAACGAGTTTCCTGGCGCCGAGCGATGCTGTTCCCCGCCCCCTCGACCCAGTGCAAGAAAGCTAGGACCGCAGATCTACCGAGCGCAAGCGGAAGTTCGATTTATGGCTACTCAACGCCTTTTAACGCCGACTGCCGGAATGCTTCCCAGGAAGGCCAATATGAGAGTTAGGCCCGACTCGTTGACTCGCCGCCTCCGGGCCGCTACATTTGCCGCACAGGCTGAAACTCGATCTTAGACCATATGTTCGAGGAGTGCCGCGTCAGCGGCTGACAACCTCGCCTTGTACGCGCTCGCAGGCCGCTCGTCGCACACAGAATTCCCTGCGCACTGGCGCATGCACTTTCTGACGTCCGCTATCACGTGGTGAAAGAATCCGCGATCGACGTCCGCCAAGTCCAACTTATCGTGGGCGGACTCTGAGGCTCCTCTCAAAAGCCGGCGGGTGGAGGACTCATGTGAGCCAGCACCGCAGAATGAGGCGGGCTCGGCAGCCGCAGGGAGACGATGCTGGGAGCCATCTGGGAGCCAACCCGCTCCCCGAGCCCCTTCGAGCCTACGCGAGACCAACCGTTCCCCCGCCTCTGACCTGCGGAAATGTCGTCGCTGCTGGCAGGCTCACCAACCGAACCTCATTCGGGACGAAGAGGTCGTGGGTTCAAATCCCGCCACCCCGACAGTGAAGTACCAGGTCAGGGGCCTGATCCGCAGCGCGGGTCGGGCCCCTGAGTGGTTCCTGGAGATCGCTTGGGAGAAATCTGGGAGAAGATCTTGGTCGGCTTCTCCCAGGAGCAGTCTTCAGTGCCGCAGGAAGAGCGGTGCCTGCGCGCCCTCGGACCTGCGCGTTCGCGAATCCAGGGCTCGTAGCTGACCAGGAACACCGCGGCGGGCCGCCCCAACGGTCGTTAGGAACACCGCACATGGCAGGTCATCGCTCAGCGCCTCCCCACGACCACGCCCGTGCGCTCGCCCGGCGGGTACGGGCGTTGCGGGAGGACCGCGGGTGGACGCGGGAACGGCTGGCCAAGGAGGCGGGCATCGCCGTCGGGACGTTGGGCCGGCTGGAGAGCGAGGGAGCTATCCAGCCAGGTTTCTTCACCGTCGGCGCGGTGGCCGAGGCTCTTGCGGTCTCCCTCGATGATCTGTACCGGGCGGCCCAGATCCCGCCCGTCACGCCCGGTCTCTGGTCAGCCGGATACGAAGGGCGGGACATCGACTCGTTCGTCGCCTCGCTCGTCGAGAGCCGCATCAGTGTCGTGGCGGACGTACGGCTAACCCCGATCAGTCGCAAGAAGGGCTTCAGCAAGACCCGCCTCGGGGAGGCTCTGACCGAAGCCGGCATCGAGTACACGCACCTGCGTGGCCTGGGCAATCCGAAGGACAACCGGGAGCCCTTCTGGGACGGCCGCGTCGAGGTGGGACGGGCGCGCTTCCGTGGCCTGCTGCAGTCCGAAGAGGCCCAGGCCGATCTTGACCGCCTCGCAGAGCACGCCCGAGCGTCGCGGGTCGCGGTGCTGTGCTTCGAGAAGGACGAGAGCCGCTGTCACCGGCAGGTCGTCCTGGAGACGGTCCGAGGCCGGGTCTCGGTCCCTGTGAATCCCCTGGCCTGACTTCGCCCCCGGCTTTCACACGCGCCCTTGCCAGCGGTGCATGCCTCTCTTCCAATCAGATCGGGGAGACCGATGGAGGGGGCACGCCATGGCGTCGTCGGCATTCGGGAAACGGCAGCGCGCACGGATCATGATCACGGTCAAGACGTATCCGGAGCTGTCCAACAAGTACCGCGAGACCAGCTGCGTGGCCGGCATACGCCTGGACCAGGGCGAGCCGCAGCACGTACGGCTCTTCCCGGTGCCCTTCCGGCTCCTGGCCGAGGACGCCCAGTTCTCCAAGTATTCGATCATCGAGGTCGACGTCGAGCCGCACAGTCCGGAGCGAGACTCACGCCCGGAGAGTCTCCGGCCCGACCTCGACACCTTGGAGATCGTGGGTGAGGTGCCGTCCGACGGCGGCTGGAAAAAGCGGTACCGGTATGTCGAGCCGCTGGTCGCCCCATCGCTCTGCGCCATCAAGCGGGATCAGGAGAAGCGTGGAACTTCTCTGGGGGTCTTCCGGCCCGCCGAGATCAAACGCTTCCGGCTGACCGGATGTGTGCCCCGAACCGGGCCGTCCACTTCTTCGTAGGCAACATCGCGGCCCATCCCAAGACGTTCATGCTGCTGGCCGTCTTCTACCCGGAGCGGAAGGTCGTCGAGTACGTGCAGGACAGTCTGTTCGGTGAGTGACGCGCCCCAGCCGGAAATTCCGCGCCGACGGGCTGCTGCTCTTCGACATCGACGGAGTCGGCGCCCGCCTCGCTGCTGAAGCCCGAAGGCTGACCGCCGCCGGACCGCCCACCGTGTCGGCCGAAGAGATCGATGACCGCCGCTACGCGATCACCGACCTCCTCGACGACCTCTCGGGAAGCACCGACCAAGGCGAGCGGCTGTTCATCGCCACCGAACTGGCCCGACGAACCGGTGAGTTGGCCTTGGCCATCGGCGGGTCTTGGAATGGAGGCGGGAAGTGGCTGGCTCGTCGACTTGAGTCCACGGCACCAGGGCTCAGCATGCGCCTGCATTACGCCGTCCGTGAGGTGCTGGACGGTCAGATCGAGCCCCTCCTCGACGTGGTGGACGAGGTACTCGGGCAGGCCGGCGGCCGGTTGCGGGATGGCTACAAGCGCGGCGGCGTAGCGCCATGAGCGGGCTGGAACCTGGCCGGGCGAGCGGCCTCGCTCGGCACCCGGCGCAGGCGGGGAGTGCGCAGAAACGGGTCGAGAGAGACGCTGAGGCGCTGGCACTCTGGGGCGATGTTGTTCAAGCTCACCGGGTCCAGCTGCTCGGGCAAGACGACGCTCGCTTACGCCGCGGTCGGCAGGCTCCGGCAGATCGTCGTGCACGACTTCGACGAACTCGGTGTGCCGGAGGGCGCCGACCTTCACTGGCGCCATCGCATGACCGAGATGTGGGTGCGACGTGCGCTGGAGTACCAAGAACGCGGCGTTGACCTTCTGCTCACGGGGCAGTCTCCTCTGGGCGAAGTCCTCGCCGTGCCCTCCGCGCCACTGCTGAACGGCATCGCCGTGTGTCTGGTTGATGTCGCCGACGAGGTCCGGCGCGCTCGCCTCGCCGAGCGTTCCCCCGGCCGGTGGGACGCTCCGGCGGTCGACGCCTTCCTCGGCTGGGCCGCATGGCACCGCAAGCACGCCCTCGACCCCCGCCACCGGCCCGACGTCATCATCGACAACAGCTGGCCCGAGATGGCCTGGCACCGCTGGACCAGCTGGCACGCCGGTGATCCTCGATGGCGCACTCAGCTGCTCGACACCACGGACCAACCAGTCACGAAATCCGTGGCCCAGGTCGAGCAGTGGGTCAACGAGCAGCGTGACGTGCATCAGGCTGGCCAGCTCGCCCTGAAACACGGTTGGGCATCATGATCCGTGCCGTCCCTTCTCACGACCATCGATCGCCTCTCGGCGTAGTCCAGGGCTCCGTCGGGCAGGGACGCGACAGTCGGCGGATCCGGTGAGTTCCTCGGCATCGGCGACCACCGTTTGTCACACGGACACGCTCACGGCAGGTTCTCCCCTCCACAAATGAGTTTCTTGATTGCCACCGCTGCCGCACGCTCCGTATCCTGCTGGGCAACGCGTTGAAGGAGACGAGTAGCCAGGGATCACGCGAGCAGAGAGAGCCGCCGGAAGCTGGGAAGGCGGTCTCGCGCCCCGAGGTGAAGACCCTCCTGAGCGCGGGGAGGAACGACCCCGGCTGGTGGTCCAATGCCCCGCCGGCCGGCCCCCGTCACCGGGCCTGAATGAGGCCGCCACTTTGTGGCGGCGAAAGTGCGGTGGTACCGCGAGTTGCCCTTCTCGCCCGCACTCCCAAGGGATCATGACGACGTCCTTCGGAGGACCGAATGATCCACAGCCGCGTACACGTCTCCGACCTACGAGAACACGTCGGCCGTACCGTTTCCGTCTGCGGGTGGGTGAACACCCTGCGCCTGCAGCGCAAGATGCAGTTCGTCATCGTGCGGGACAGCACCGGCATGGTGCAGGTGACTCACAAGCGTGACGACGGGCCGCTGGAGGCCCAGCTCGAAGCCCTCACATCCGAGTCCGCGGTGAGGATCACCGGCCGCGTCGTCGACGCTGCCCAGGTCAAGCTCGGCGGACTGGAGATCGTCCCCGAAGCGGTCGAGGTCCTGAACCTGGCCGCCACGCCGCTCCCGATCGACGAGCACACCGGCCTGGAGCAGCGGATGGACTGGCGCTTCCTGGACGTGCGCCGCCGTCCCGCCACCCAACTGATGTTCGCCGTGCAGACCACCCTGGAACAGGGCATGCGCGAGTACGCCTACGCCCAGGGCGCCACCGAGATGCACACCCCCAAGCTCATGGGCACCGCCTCGGAGTCCGGCGCGGAGGTCTTCAAGCTCGGCTACTTCGGCCGCAGCGCCTTCCTGGCGCAGTCGCCGCAGTTCTTCAAGCAGATGGCGATCGCGGCCGGCGCCGACAAGGTCTTCGAGATCGGGCCGGTCTTCCGCGCCGAGCCGTCGTTCACCTCCCGGCACGCCACCGAGTTCACCGGCGTGGACGTGGAGTTGGCCTGGATCGACGGGGTCGAGGACGTGATGGCGTTCGAGGAGCAGATGCTCGCCCATGCGATCGCCAAGGTCGCCGACGCGCACGGTGAGGCGATCGCCGAGCACTTCGGTGTCGAGGTCACCGTGCCCACGACGCCCTTTCCCCGCATCACCATGGCCGAGGCGCACGAAATCCTACGCAAGGGCGGCTGGGACCCCGCAGGGGTCAAGGAAGACCTGGACCCGGAAGGCGAGCGGAGCATTTCGGCCCACATCAAGGAGGCCACCGGACACGAGTTCGTGTTCATCACGCACTACCCGGTCGGCATCCGGCCCTTCTACCACATGCGGCCGGCCGACGACTCGAGCGTGACCTTGAGCTTCGACCTGCTGTGGAGGGGCCTGGAGGTCACCACGGGCGCGCAGCGCGAGCACCGGTACGACGTGCTGCTGAAGCAGGCCGCCGAGAAGGGCATGAGCACCGAGCCGATGCAGGACTACCTGAACGCGTTCCGGTACGGGTGCCCGCCGCACGGGGGCCTCGGCATGGGCCTCGGCCGGGTGCTGATGGTCATGCTCGGCCTGGACTCGATTCGCGAGGCGACCTTCCTGTTCCGCGGGCCGAACCGGCTTACTCCGTAACTCGGTTGTGGCTGCGTCCCACGACACGGGGAGCGCCTCGTGTCGTGGGACGCCGTCTCAGTAGCAGACATTGCGTAGGTCGTGCATCCACGCCTCGGAGGGGTTCTTGTCCCAGTAGGCCCGCAGTGCCAACTCCCGCTCAGAGAAGCGTCCTTGGTGGCACAAGCCACCGTGGGAAAGGGTGACGCTCATGGCGAGCTCCGACTTGGTGGTGACCCAGTGGGGTGTCAGAGCGTGGCTCCACAGCTGGTCTCCGGGCCGCATGGTGACGGAGTGGCGATCGGCCACATCGTGCTCGGGCGGTTCCTCGCCGGTCGTCTCACCGACGACCGCGGCGTCGGCCGACAAATGCTTGTCGGGGTCGAGGTAGCTGTGGAACGTCTTGGTGCCGTGGACCTGCCAGACCAGTCCGTGCGAGTTGTCATTGTGGTACGTCGAGGACGCGCCCTCGGTGGACAGGAACAGGATGGGTGCCAGACGCTGCCAGGTGAATCCCCGGGCAGACAGGTGGGTGCGCCAGGGGACCATGACCTCATCCTGAAAGCCGCTCAGGAGGTCGTCGTAGAAGCGGCCGGGATTGAAGTGCACCAGCCGGAACGGCCAGGTGACGACCTCTTCGAGCGGGGCGGTGCGGAAGGCGGCGGTACGGTCCATGCGCACCTGCCAGTCGTCGTCCCCGAGGATCGTGAACCGGACCTCCTCGTCCTGGCGGATGTGGTCCAGTACGTCGACGGCGGGCAGGAACGTGTAGTCGAAGCGAACGTCCAGCGGGAAGTTCGGCGGCTGCCGCCACCGGCGGGTGAAGTCATCAAGTGTCGTGATCGTCATAGGGCAGTCCATGGAGTCGTGTGCGGGCAGCCCGCCCTCACGCCTGCGTGGCGCACGACGCACTGCGTTCCTCGGACGCGGCGAAAGGGCGGCAGATGGCAGCGCAGTCCGGGGTTACCCGGTCCTGCGCCGGAGCGGTCAGGAACTGTCCGATCTCGGCACGGGGCGCGTGGACGCTGACAGACGCCTGGCCGTAGGGGCAGCGCCGCATGTGGCCGTCAGCGGACACGTACACGGTCGCCGAGCGGCACGACCAGCGATCGCCCCCTGTGGCGGGCAGCTGGAGATCCCGCAGCTCGCCGAGGTACTCCCGGTACCGGTCGGACAGATTGAAGTAGCGGCCCAGCACGTCGGCGTCGAGATGTTGCTGGACCAGATAGTCCTGCACCGACTTGCCGTCGCGGCGCAGGGCGCGCTCGTCGAGGACCACCGGGCTGAACTGGACCTCCACTCCTGCGTCGGATACGAGGCCGGCCAGGTCTCGGCACTCGCTGTCGCTCAGGCCCCAGCAGGTGACATGCAGGATCTTCGTCTCGGTGCTGATCGCGCGCAGCGTGTCGATGCCCGAAACAGCTGTGCGGGTAGTGCGTCCCAGCAGCATCGCGCCTTGTGAGTCGGCGGAGACGGTCACGTTGGCTAGCAGGTGCGCCACCGTGGTGAGGGTGACGACCTCGGCCACGGCCCGAGCCGAGGTCACCATCGACACCGACATGCCGAACTGGCGGGCCAGCCGTACGAGCTGCCTGAGCTGCGGATGGTGGGTCGGTTCGCCGCCGGTCAGGCATACGCCGTCCACGCCCAGCTCTTTCAGCCGCGACAGGGTGCGGGTGTAGGTCGCGGTGTCGAGGAAGCCGTGGGCGCGGTCGGCACGGAAACAGAAGCCACAGGCCACCTTGCAGTG
Organism: Streptomyces sp. NPDC001508; assembly: GCF_040298665.1. NCBI lineage: Bacteria > Bacillati > Actinomycetota > Actinomycetes > Kitasatosporales > Streptomycetaceae > Streptomyces > Streptomyces sp. NPDC001508. The sequence goes on along the minus strand of NZ_JBEPAP010000008.1, from coordinate 92,634 downwards.
CCCTGCGGTGGAGATCAGGGCCGTGCGAACGGGGGCGTTCATTGGACCCCCGTGTTGTCCCACACGGCGATCTCCACGGTGCTCGTGTAGAACGCGCACATCTCGAGGTCCGGGGTATTGCCACCAATGAGGGCCTGCTCGTTGCGGGACGGGCCGCCACAGATGGCGAGCGCCGGGCAGTTCCCGCACTCGGGGATGGGGGCGACCTTCTTCGCCACGCCGGTCAGGCTGTCCGGATCGGCTCGCACCTCATCGAGGGTGCGCAGGAACGACGGCTCGGTGAAGTTGATGTCGCACAGGCTGACCCGGTTGCCGGGCAGCAGGGCGGCGTTCAGGCTGCGGTCGCCTTGCATGTGGTCGAACAGCATCGGCCGGCGGGTGTCCAGGGCCTGGAAGGCGCGGTCCAGGACGGAGAACAGCATCCCACCCCGTGCCAGTGCGGTCAGCCGGGCCTCGTACAACTCGCGCGCCAGATCGGTGCCGTTGACTTGCCAGCGGCCCGCAGTAGGGATGGGCGTGTTGACGTAGATGAACTTCAGCCCGAGGTCATCGATGATCCACCGGACGGTCTCGGCGAGGCGTCCGATGTTCGCGGCCGTCGGGGTGAGGTTGCAGCCCACGTGCAGCCCATCGGCCTCGACGAACCGGGCGACGTTGCGGCGGATCCGGTCGTCCGCGGGCTGGCCGCCGAGCAGAAGGCGGTGCGCGGAGTTGATTCCCGGGGGACCGTCGATGGAGATGCCGACTCCGTACTCGTACGCCACGAAGTGGTTGAGGGCATCGTCGGTCAGGCGGGCACCGTTGGTGACGACCGTGCGCCGCACCCTCGCCACGTCGTAGCGGTCGGCGAGCGTGTCGGCGAGCCGGTCGCCGTACTGCATGAGGTCGAAGCGGATGGTCGGCTCGCCGCCGAACCACTGGATGGACACCTCTTCCTGCCCGGCGTTCTGCTCGAACAGGAACTCCAGGCCCTCCGAGAGCTCTTCCTTCGTCATGTCCGGCTTGCCGGTGTTGGTATCGACGAAGCAGTAGGTGCAGGCCATGTTGCAGCGGTCGGTGAGGACCACGCGCAGACCGCTGATGCGAGAGGGGCTGGCGTCCAGGCCGAGGAATCGAAGACGGTCACGGAGTGCGTCGCGCCGGTCGGCCACGGGGCCGCCGGGGGTGAAGCCGAGCCCTGCAAGGGCTTCATGAGTTGCGGTCGGGGGGACCCCGGCGAGGTCGTTGACCTCGCCGGAGTCGATGAACACACTGTCCAGCGCGACCGGGTCGAGGAGAACCGCTTCCCCGTCCCGCTCGTACTGGAAGTATTTCCCCCACAGCATCCGGGGGACGGCCATGGTGGTCAGGCCGCCGTTTCCTCTTCGGCGATCCCGAGTTCGCCCATGACCTCGCGGACCTTCTCCTCGGCGGCGGCCTGGAGCTTCGCGGAGGTGGCCGGCGAGCCACCGTCGGCGAGGACGATCACACCGGGCAGCGTCGGGTTCGGCGCGATGACCGTGATTCCGGCCGGGTCGGTACCGATGACCATGACCGCGTCCTTCAGCTCGACCCAGTCGGTGCGCTCCTTGAGCGCCTCGATGATGCGGCCCTGCTTCTCCTGGAAGGAGGCGCGCTCCCCCATCCACACGCCCGCCTTGGACTTGGAGTCCACGACGTCCGCGTAGATGAGGTGGTCCTTCTTCTCTCGCCTGGCTTGAGGCATGGCTGATCCTTCCTCGTGCGCTGGATGTACTCGAACAACCCCCGGAGACCGGCGGGTGCCGCCCCGCTCGGGGGGTGCGGGCGGGGCGGCGCTTGGCAGCACTGCGACAACCGGGCACGGGGTTGTGCAGGCCCCCGGTCTTCAGCCCCGCCGCTCTGCGGTGCACAGCAGCGTGGTGAGACGTGGCTTCGCAGTGACGTGATGACATCATGCTGACCCATGAGGTCCTATTCGAGGACTCTGACAGGTCATCAAGAGGACTTGTACGGGACCTTGTTGCTCTCTGGTGGGTGTGTTTGCGCCACGATGAGGACATCGCATGTCGCTCTCTGACGAGAGCTCGTCCCAGAGGAGATCCATGGCGCGTCCCGCAGGCAACATCAAGCTCAAGGCCGCCCGTCTGGCTGCCGGATACAACTCCCAGCAAGCCTTGGCCGACGCCATCACCAAGGTGGCGCCAAGCCTCGGCATCAGGGGACTGGCTGTCGGCGTCCGGCAGATCCGGCGCTGGGAATCAGCCTCACCGCCCTGGCCGCAGCCCGATGTGCACCGGGTCCTGACCCACCTCTTGGGGCAGAGCATGGAAGACCTCGGATTCACACCTCCGTGGGGAAGCGCACGGACCCAGCCCAGCACCGCGACCGGCAACACCTCCCGAGCACCCCTGGCCGGAGCCAGGCTCGCTTCCGTCCCCGCTCAAGGCGGAGCCACAACACAACCGACGACTGTCGGCAGGGATTTCGAGGCTGTCACCCGCGCGCATCGGCACCTGTACTGGTCCGTCGCCCCTGCCGTGCTGCATCCGGCGATCCTGGAGCATGCCCGTCTGGGGTGCGCTCTCCTCCCAGAGACGGCGAACCCAACCCGTCAGACCGTCGCGGCCGCACTGGCCGAGTCCTACCTGCTGGCCGGCCGTATCGAGTTCTTCGACCTGCAACAGCCAGGGCAGGCTTCAGAGACCCTCCTGCGGGCTCTACAGGCAGCAGGAGAAGCGGACGACCCTCTGCTCGGAGCAGCCATCCTCGCGCACATGGCCTTCATCCCGGGCTGGGCGGACGACCGGGAAGCCGCAGTCGAGCGCATGCTGGCCGCCCGTACCTACGCCCGCCGCGGGCACGCATCGGCGGAGTTCTGGGCGTGGCTGGATGCCGTAGAGGCGGAATGCGAGACCCGCTGCGGAGATCCTCACGCAGCCCTGCGCTTGATCCGCCGCGCAGAGGACACACTCGCCGAAGGCTCCGAACATGCCACGCCCGACTGGATGGACTGGTTCAGCCCCGTCCGCCTGTCCGCGTTCAAAGGCAACACACAGTTGAAGGCCGGCCACCTGCCGCAGGCTCGCCAGACGCTCCACGACGTACTCGACGGTCTGCCACCCGAGTCGGACAAACAGCGCACCGTCGTCCTCGGCGACCTCGCTGCGGTCGAAGCCGCGGACGGCAAACCGGAGGAGGCATGCAGGTACGCCATCATGGCCCTCGACCAGTTGGCCATCACTTGGTACGCCACTGGTATGGATCGCATCCGGGAGGTCCGGCGCACGCTCGCCCCCTGGCAGAACGAGCAGTGCGTCCGGAACCTCGATGACCGTCTCTACGACTGGGGCACGACGGTCAGCGCCCTTCAGCGTTGAACTTGGCGATCTTCTCCGGCAGTTCCGCCAGCGAATCAATGCGCATCGTCGTGATCGCGTCCGCGTCCGGGTCGCGCTGCTGGATCGTGCCCCAGGGGCCGCGCCGGATGAGTGCGGTCAGGAGCCCCGCCTGCACGGCAGGGCGGATGTCGTTGTCGAGCCGGTCACCGACGTAAAGGATCTCGCCGGGCTCGGCAGGCGTCGCCTCGATGACGTGCTCGAAGAAGCTGACGTCCGGCTTTGACGCCCCCCAGTCGTCACTGGTGGCGATCATGTCGGAAGGAAGGTCCAGCCCGCGCAGCAGACCGCCGGCCCGCACGGTCTGGTTCCCGGCGATGCCCACCCACAGCCCCGCCTCCCGCAGGGCGGCCAGAGTGGGCCGGACGTCCGGGTAGAGATCATCCTCGCCAAACCACTCCGGCTTCCCGGCAGCCGCGCGCTTCTCCCGCTCCTCGGTCAGGTCGAACCCGGGCCGGAACTCCTGGAACGTCTCCCGGTAGTCGCGCCCCTGCGCGATGACCGCCCCGAACATCGCCGCGAAGGTGTGCCGTGGCACCCCCAGCCAGTCCGCCCACGTCCCATACTCCCGGGTCTCGTCAACCAGACACTCGCCCACGTCGAATACCACCGCACGAATCATGCTCCGCAGGTTAGACGGTTCGGCACGACGGGCGAAGGGGAGCCTCTCGGACCGCAAAGGTCTCGACCGACGGCTGGTGAGCAGTGGATTCGGAGCATCCGGATGGGGAAACCGAGGACACGGGCCGGAGCTACCGGATCTGGCCCGTGTAGAGCGTGGTCAACGTGGTGCCAGTCACCAGGACGGGCAGGAACAGCACCTGGAGGCGCCGAAGCCGAACCGGCAGACGTATTTTGCCGATGCCGCAGCACCCATCCGATCTAGCCCAGCAGCTTCCGGAGAGGCCGTTGCCGCATGGTGTTGATCACTCCGCCATCCTCCGTAAGACCGTGGGAGCGACGGCGTCGACGATTGCCCGCGGCGTCGTGATCAGCGCCCGGTCCGGGCCTTCCAGGTAGCGAGGTTCCTCCTGGCCTTTTCCAGACGGCCCAGCATTACGAGCAGGGGGTGACGATCCCGGTTGCCCTCCCCTGCTCGACCGCCGCCAGGGCGTTGTGCCAGCCCTCGCACAGGGCGCGGCTCTCGAACGGTGCTGCCGGTCGACGTACGCCTCCACCACCTCCCAGTCATCTCGGCAACGGGCGAATTCAGCCGTTGCCGACAAGGTCCAGGACTGGGTCCGAAGACCCCGGGGGCAGCAAGCGCCGACACAGGCACCCATCCAATAGGCGAGGGGTCCCTACTCGTATGTCTCCTTCCAGCGGGCACGATGCCTACGGTCACCCTGCCCCGACCCGTTCACCTGGCTGAATGACAGGATCGAAGCGCCGTTGTTCCACAAACCGAGGTGATCACGGTGGACCGCGATCATGCCATTCTGCACTGCGGTCTGCTCAGCCGGTCCGGTGAAGTACGTGGTGGTGACGAAGATCGCGACATCGGTCTTGAAGTGAACCTGGGCCCCTAGAAGGTTTCGGACCTCAGGGCTCGAAACCCTGCTCTTCGGCGAGTAGCGCTTGCACTGGATCACCATGCTCCGGCCGTCCGGCAGACATCCCAGCACGTCCGCGCCATCGTCATGCGTGCCACCTACCCGACGAACCTCGGTGCATCCATTCCGTCGGCACAGGTCCACGACAAAATCTTCGAACTCGCCCCCCAACATCGCATCCACCTCGGTGAGGGACCGGTGGCCGGCCTTGACGGCCTCCTCCTGGCGCCACTGGTGATCACGGCCCTTGACCAGTCGGTTCGTACGCCATAGCCACCACCCGCCGACGGCGGCCCCACCGACAACGAGCCCGCTCACGAGGTACGGCCAGACCATCTGCCAGAACACGACCAGCAGGGCGAGGATGCCCGCACCGCCAATCAAGCTGACCTTGAGCCGCTGCTCGCGGCGCTTCCGCGCAACCGATCGACGTCGTTTACGTGCCGCCACCCAACCCCTCCCCGTCTTCTGAGGAGCAGTCTCTGCAACGCCCGCGGACCTCGATAAGGGCGCAGATCAGCCAATGGCTGACTTCGCCGACGGTGCTGTTGCACGGCCGCCCACGACGCATGAACAGTCTGGCAGTAGGTCGTCACGGGGAGTCGTCATCCCGGCCTCGGCGCCGTTGCACGAGCGCAGGTCTTTGGGCCAGGGCATGCGCCACCGCGAACCCACTCGGCCGTCACCGAGACACCTTCGTCACCCGTGGGCGCCCCGGAGGCATGATCGGAACGCACTGAAGCTGGATCGCGAGGTACGGCCGTGTCAGTGGCGGCCGGTACGGTTGCCATCAGTGTTAAAGACTCCGTGACGAATGTCGCGAGTCGGGCGGACGTAGAGGGAGTGGTCGACGGTGGCGAGTGGGCGCCTGACCCTGTCGTGGGTCGGCAGGGATGAGGCCCTGCTGAACACAGCGGACGGCGGATATGAGTGGGTATCTCGCCAAGACCCCCGGATTACGGAGGTGCGCCTACTCCGGGAGACCGGCAAGACGGGCGAGGTGACCGGAACTCCGACGGACAACCTGCTCATCCATGGCGACAGCTACGACGCCTTGCATGCCCTGACTCGCACTCCGGAGTACAAGAAGCACTACCGGGGAAAGGTCAAGCTCGTCTACATCGACCCGCCTTTCAATACCGGCCAGGCGTTCGAGCACTACGACGACGCACTTGAGCATTCCGTGTGGCTGACGATGATGCGGGACCGCCTGCTCCTCATCCATGATCTCCTGGCTCCCGACGGCTCTGTCTGGGTGCACTTGGACGACGCGGAGATGGCGTACTGCCGCGTACTCATGGATGAAATCTTCGGGCGAGGGAACTTCGTTGGCACCGTGGTATGGCAGAAGATCCACGCCCGGAACAACTCCGCCCAACATTTGTCCGCGGTTCACGACTACCTGCTCGTCTATGCCCGTTCCAAGAGTGACCTCGTACTCAACCGGATCGACCGCACTGAGCTGAGCGACCAGGAATTCTGGAACCCGGACAACGATCCTCGCGGACCGTGGCGCAGGTCGGACCTCACCGCGTCGCACGCTTATGAGGACGGCCGTTACGAAGTAGTCGGGCCGCATGGCGATGTGTTCGCTCCACGAGGAAACCGCTGGTGGTCGTGTTCGAAGGAGACCTTCGAAACACTGAGGCAGGACAATCGTCTCTGGTGGGGAAAGACCGGGCGTACCTTTCCCTTCCGAAAGAGGTTCCAGTCGGAGCTGGGCGGTCTGGTACCCACCACGTTTTGGACCCACGACGAAGTTGGGGACAACCGCCAGGCCAAGGGTGAGGTGACTCGCCTGTTCGACCGTTCGCGGATCTTCTCCACTCCAAAGCCTGAAGCGCTGCTGAAGCGAGTAATCCAGATCGCCAGCGACCCGGGAGACGTTGTCGCCGACGTGTTCGCCGGCTCCGGCACCACGGCAGCAGTCGCGCACAAAATGGGGCGCCGTTGGGTAACCGCCGAGCTTCTCGCAGAGACAGCAGACACCTTCACCCGTCCGCGATTGGAGAAGGTCGTCTCTGGCGACGACCCCGGAGGAGTAACGAAGGCCGTAGGCTGGGTAGGCGGAGGCGGCTTCCGGAGCCTGCAGGTGGCCCCGCCCGCGTTCGAAATCGCCCTTGGTCGGGCCTTCCTCGCCGACTGGGTCCACGGGGAAGACTTCGCAGCAATGGTGACTGCCCAACTTGGCTTCACCTTCGATGGAGTGAACAGCGGACCGTTCTGCGGGAGCCAAGGCCGGACCCGCTTGGCCGTGGTGGATGGTGTGGTGGACGACATCGTGGCCCGAAGCATTCTCGGACAGCTGGACGAAGGAGAGCGCGCAGTGCTCGTGGGCAAGGGAGTTACTCCCGAGGCCGAAAGTCTCGTTTCGGACTTGAGCCGTGGGTCCAAGGTACTGAAGGCCCCCCGTGACCTGGTGCGTCGTGGGAAGGTCGTGCGATGACGTGGATCAGCTATGACGCCGGGCTCGTGGACGACATCGCCGCGAGGCTCGACCTTCGGACGCCCAACGCCGGAGCCATCCATGCGGTCGCCGAGGCGATCGTGGATGGGGACGGCCGTGAGGTCGTCTGCGACCTGGCAACAGGCGTGGGCAAGACCTACATCCTCGCCGGGCTGGTGGACTATCTGGCCTCACAGGGGGTTCGCAACATCCTGGTGGTCACGCCGGGGACAACCATCCAGGACAAGACGCTCGCCAACTTCACTCCAGGGCACCCGAAGTACGTACCTGGCGGTGAAATCGAGCCCCTGGTGATTACCACTGAGAACTTCGCCCGCGGGCAAGTGGGCGACGCCCTGCACGACGACACCGTCACAAAGTTGTTCGTCTTCAACGTGCAGCAGCTGATCAGACCCAGCGACAAGACCTCCCGTCGCGTCCGCGCGCAGGACGAATTCATCGGCACTGGCCTGTACCAGCATCTCCAGCAGGTCGACGACCTCGTCGTGATCGCTGATGAGCATCACGTCTACAACACCAAGGCCAAGGCGTTCAACAACGCGATCGAGGATCTCGGGGCCCGGGCTGTGGTCGGCCTCACCGCGACCCCCGCACCCGGCGTCGAGCCGATCTTCCGGTACTCGCTGGCCGAAGCCATCGCCGACGGCTACGTGAAGATTCCCGTGATCGTCTATCGCCCCGACGGGCGCAAGGACGAGCAGACGGTACTGGCAGATGCCTACCACCTGTTGCGGATAAAGGACGCCGCGTGGACCGCCTGGGCGGAGAGCCAGGAGGAAGCTCCTGTCCACCCCGTGCTGTTCGTGGTGTGCCGCGACATCTCGGACGCCGATCGGGTCGCGAACCGGCTAACCGCCGAGGACATGTTTCCTGGCGAGGGACAGGTTCTCACCATCACCTCGCAATCCAGCGACGTCGCGCTACGGGCGCTGGCCGCCGTGGAGGAACCCGACTCGCCAGTGCGTGTCGTGGTGTCGGTGAACAAGCTGAAGGAGGGCTGGGACGTCAAGAACATCGGCGTCATCGTCGGTCTTCGGGCCCTCGCTTCGGAGACCCTGACGGAGCAGGTTCTCGGCCGTGGCCTGCGACTGCCCTACGGGCGTCGGGTCGGCACGCCGATGGTCGACTCGGTCGACTTGGTCGCCCACGAGTCCTACCGGCAGCTGTTGGCCAACAAGGAGGCGCTGCTCCAGCAGGTTCTGCCTGCTGGCGGCGGTGAGATCGACGATGATCGTCCCCGGCTTGCCGTCCCCGCATCTGGTCAGCCGGGCGGCGAGGGGCAACAAGCACAACAGGACATGCTGAACTTCACCTCCAGGCCGCGCATCGTCGGCGACGACTTGGTGGACGGCTCACTGCTGCTGCAGGTCGAGTCGATGGATGACGCACTCGCCCAGGGCGAACGTGATAAGAAGGCCGCCGCCACGCTTCGTGCCAAAGTGCCCGGTGCACCAACGATCCGCTTCCCTCGGCGTGAGCGAGAGATCCTGCCGGTCAAGTTCTCGTTCAGCTACATCGACAACTCGTCTGCCCGGGCAGAGGGAGCCGCCTACGCACAAGAGTTCAAAGTCACGCTCGCCCGTCTGGAAGCGGATCCTCAGCGCCGCATGGACGGAACGCTCGGAGTGCATTGGAAAGCCGCCGAATCGGTGGATGCCACACAGAAGCACATCCCGATTTCCGCGTTGCGCAGTGACCTTTTTGACCGGATCTGGAACAGCGGTTACGTGGACGAGAACCTCGCGGAGGTTCGGGCCGCCGAGCGCGTCGTGCGCGAGTTCCTAGCTGGCGCCGGCGTCACCGCAGAAGACCAAGACCACCAGTGGGGAGAACTGCGGGCCACCCAGGCCGCCACCGCCCTCGGCAATCTTGTCGAAGCCGCCTACAACAACCGCAAGCTCCAGCCCAGTTATGCCTTCCGACCGGTCGACGTGCCGACCGTTCCGCCGCCGCCCATGCCGTCGAACGTCGTGAGTAAATGGGAGAAGTTCCGCAAGGACCTCTGGTACGCAGACTGGGAGCATTCCATCGAACCGGTCGCCTCCTTTGATGCCCGCAGTACCGAATACACCTTGGCGCACCTGTTCGACGGTAGCCCCAGCATTCAGTGGTGGTTGCGCAACTACGATCCAGGCCCCATCTGGATAGAGCGGGACAACGGGAAGAAGTACTACCCGGACTTCATCGTCCTGGACACACAGGGCACGTACTGGGTCGTGGAAGGGAAGGCCAACGACCGGGCCAACGACCCTGAGGTGCAAGACAAGAAACGGGCCGCCGAGGACTGGGCTCGCTTCGTCCGGGACTTCGAAGAATTCGGCACGTGGCGGTACATCTTCGCGACGGAAAGCATCATCAAGAACGCCCAGAATTCTTGGGAATCGCTCCTCGCACTCGCCAAACCCGAGTAGAGCCACGTATGGCAGACCCACGTATGGCGGGGCTTTCCGTTTCGGATGGCCCCGCCACCGCTGTATCCCAGTTGCAGATGCCCGAGGACTCTGGTGCCTTCAGCCGACCACAGTGACGCCCGCGCCCCTCCGGCTCGGCCATCGACTTCACTCATTCCGGCGCTCGGGCCCGCGGCCTCGACCGACTACGAACCTACCCCGCCTGTTGTCCGCCCTGCAGCAGGCGGGCTATGTGAACGCAGCGCGCTTCACCGTCACGACCTCGCCCGCTTCCTTCAGTTCATGCTGCAGTCGGCCAGCATCTCCGGGTGGGCCGGATTCGGCCCTGCCTGGACTGCACGGTCGCTCTGATCTCCCACAGCATGGCCCTCGGTGACTCCCACTTGGTCGTCCTGCCGATCAGCCCGATGCGTAGTAACCACCGGCCCGCACCCTGCCTACCTACCGGTCGCGTCTCCCAAGGTCGACGAGCTGAACACGCTGCCGATCTGTACGGCGCGCCGTTACGTCTACACCCAGCCGGGCAGTCCCCTGCGCCCCTTCATCACCCGGCAGATCCATGAGCGCGAGTGCGCCGAGAGATGGCCTTCTGTCGGGTGACCGTGAAACCGCTTTGGGGTCAGACGTCCTGGTCGAGTCGCCAGGCCGTGCGGTACTGCCACCGCCACGATCGGCACCGTGGACTCGACGTTCCTGCTGCCGGATCCCGCGGCAGCGGCAAGCGGGAGGCACCACGGCTGACAGTTATCGGCGCTGGTCAGCGATCAGCTCAAGGTAGCGGGCGTACTGGGTGTCGGCGATCTGGCGGTTGCGGACGAGGCTTCCTTCTTCCATGCGGTAAGTGCGTTCGGGGTCACCTTTGAAAGAGAGCCAGTTGAACGACGTGGTCACCCAAACGTCGTCGTGGACGAGAACCTTGGCGTGGGTGCTCTTCAGGCGCGTGAAGCTGAGTTTGTCGCGGTAGCGGTCGGCGAGGTTGGTGAGTTTACGGACGGAGGCCGGGTCGGTCTTGGTGTCGTTCTCCTCGTAGCCGTAGGCAATGTCCACTTTGACGCCTTGTTTGACCCGTCGTTCGAGTTTGCTGAGGAAGTCGGTGGTGATGATCGCGTTCTTGATCCACGGTGAGATGATCAGGAGTCGGCGACGGGCGTTGGTGAGTGCGTCGTCGAGGACGTCCGGGTGCTCAAAGACGCCGATGGCTCGGATCTCGTCTGCCTGTGGCTGCTGAACTGCCGGCGGACCGGGCGTGGGGGCTTGAGCGCCGAGCTGGAATGCGGCCTGTTCTGCCCGGTGCTGGATGACCTCCTGCAGCGGTACGCGGGCCTTTTCAAGGTCGGGGTCCAGGAGAGGGCGTTCGGGGGGCAGCGCGACGGTGATGCCGAGGGCCTTGGCACCACCGTGGCCGATGAGGGCGAGTTCGTGGGCCTGACTCAGCTCGCCGTCGACGACGATGCCGACTTCGACATCGGTACGGTCCGCGTCGGCGTACACCAGGAGTTTGACCGGCAGGACGCGGCGGGCCGGAGCCTGGGAGATACCTTTGACCTGGAGGACTTCGCGGTTGTTGTTGCCGTTCTCGCGGAGCAGAGCGGTGATTTCGGCTGCGGTGACGTCTCCGTCGTTGACGGGCCCAGACCGTGCGACGGGCAGCATGATCATGCCGTTTTCCTCGGCCTGCCCGCGCGGGATGGTGGTGCGGCGGTCGTAAGGGGCTACTTTCCACAGCATCTGGTCATAGACGAGGGGCTGGTTGACCCGCACGGGCGCTACCGCGGCGGCCTTTTGAGCGGTGAGGTGGCCCTTGTCTGTGAGCCGCAAGCCGGGGGCCCGGCCTGCGTCTGCGGCGGTGGGGCGGGCCCATTTGAGGTCGTCCGAGCCGAACAGCACAGCGACGGTCCGGTCGACCATGTTTTCGGGCAGGCCGAGCAGGCCGGCGATGCCACGCGCGCTGCTCACGTTGTGGTCGACCAGCCGCAGTACGAATTCCTCCATGAGCGGGAGGTCTTTGCTGTCCTGGGCGAGAACCTCGGCGGTGATCCGGGCGACGGGCAGTGCGACGTCGGCGATCTGGATGAGTTCGAGTCCGGGACGGGTGTTGTGGAAGCGGAGGGCCAGGAGGCTGTCGTCACCGAAGGCGGGGCTAGACTAGGAGCTGCCGTCCCGTGACGACCGTCCAATCACCCCCTGCGCCCCCCCACGGCGATACGCCCCAGGGTGGTGGCCCGCACGGGCCTGTACGCGGTGCTCGCCGTCAACGCGGCCGTGGTCGCCTTCTTCTTCGTCCAAGCGGGCTTCGCCTCGAACGCCCTGGTCGTCATCGGCCGCTTCGCCGGCCTGTACGCCGCCCTGGTCATGGCCTTCCAGCTGGTCCTCGTGGCCCGCCTGCCCTGGCTCGACCGCCGCATCGGCATGGACCGGCTGACCAGTTGGCACCGCTGGACCGGCTTCGCCCTGCTGTGGACGCTGCTCGCGCACGTCGTCTTCATCACCTACGGCTACGCCGCGGGCACGGGCGTCGGCCCGATCACCTCGCTCATCGACCTCGCCCGGACCACCGAGGGTGTGCTGCGCGCGATCGTCGCGTTCTTCCTCATCCTCGTCATCGGCGCGGTCTCCGCCCGCTACGCCCGTCGCCGTCTCGCCTACGAGACCTGGCACTTCATCCATCTGTACGCGTACGTGGCCGTGGTGCTCGCCTTCACACACCAGGTCGCGATCGGTACGACGTTCACCTCGTCGCCTGCCGCGACCGCGTACTGGTACGGGGTGTGGGCCGTGGCGCTCGGCTCGGTCTTCCTCGGACGGGCCGCCCTGCCGCTGTGGCGCAACTGGCGCCACCGGTTCCGGGTCTCGGAGGTCGTCCGCGAGTCCGAGAACGTGGTCTCGATCCACATCACCGGACGGGACCTCGACAAGCTGCCCTCGCAGGCCGGCCAGTTCTTCCTGTGGCGCTTCCTGACCAAGGACCGCTGGTGGCAGGCCAACCCCTTCTCCCTGTCCGCCGCCCCCGACGGCCGAAGCCTGCGCCTGACCGCCAAGGCAGCCGGTGAGGGCAGCGCGGCCCTGCGCCACCTGAAGGTCGGCACGCGCGTGTTCGCCGAGGGCCCCTACGGCGCCTTCACCACCCTGCACCGCAGGCGCACCGAGTCGGTGCTCATCGCGGGCGGCGTCGGCGTCACCCCGATCCGCGCGCTCCTGGAGGACATCGAGGGCCATACGGTCGTCATCTACCGGGTCGCCGTCAAGCGCGAGGCCGTCCTCTACGACGAGCTGCGCGACCTCGCGTTCGCCAAGGGCGCCGAGCTGCATCTGGTGACGGGTCCCGTCGTGCCCAACCAGCTGTCGTGGCGCAAGGTGCGCCAGATGGTGCCGGACATCGAGGAGCGGGACGTCTTCCTGTGCGGGCCGCCGCCGATGATGAACTCCGTTCTGGAGACGCTGGACCATCTCGGCGTGCCCAAGGAACAGATCCACTTCGAGCGCTTCAGCCTGGCCGGCTGAGACAGACGAGGACACCATCGTGAAGCGAGCCATACCCGTCGTTGCCTTCAGCGTCGTCGGCCTGATCTCCGTCTGGCGCTACGAGCCTTCCCTCGGCCCCACGGAACCCGCCGCTGCGCCGGCCCCGACATCCTCCGCATCCGCCTCCGCGGGTTCCTCAGGTTCCTCGGGTTCCTCCTCCACCAACGTCGTCAAGGGGACGACGATCACGACGGAGAAGGGCCCGGTGCAGGTCGAAGTGACCTTCAAGGGCAACAAGATCACCACAGTGAACATGCTGCAGCAGCCCAACCACCCGCAGACCAAAGCCGCCGTACCGAAACTGATCGCGGCAACACTGAAGACACAGACCGCGAAGATCGACACAGTGACCGGCGCCACAATCACCAGCGAGGCCTACAAGAAGTCCCTCCAGGCCGCCCTCGACGCAAAGGGCGCCTGACATGCGCCGCGTCGAACACGTCATGGGGTTCCCCGTCTCGCTGCGGATCGACGACGTGGACGTGGCGGAGGAGGCCGTGGGCGCGGTCTTCGCCTGGCTGCGCGAGGTCGACGAGCGGTTCAGCCCGTTCAAGGCGGACAGCGAGGTGTCGCGCCACGGCCGCGACGAGCTGGCACGGCACGAGTTGAGCGCCGACCTCGTGGAGGTGCTCGACCTGTGTGAGCACTACCGTCTCGCCACCGGTGGCGCGTTCGACGTACGGCTTCCGGGGCGCGGGTTCGACCCGTGCGCGGTGGTCAAGGGCTGGTCGGTGCAGCGGGCCGCCGAGTCGCTGCGCGCGGCTGGTGTGCGGCGGTTCTGCCTCAACGCCGGAGGCGACGTCGTCGCGTCCGGCGGGCCCTGGCGGGCCGGGGTACGTCACCCCGAACACGCCGACCGGCTGTGCGCCGTCCTGGAGTTGACCGACACTGCAGTCGCCACCTCCGCCCGCTACGAGCGCGGCGACCACATCATCGACGGCCGCACGGGGCGTCCGGCGACGGGCCTGCTCAGCATGACGGTCGTGGCCGCCACCCTGACCGAGGCGGACTCGGTCGCCACGGCCGCCTTCGCGATGGGCGCCGAGGGCATCGAGTGGGCCGCGTCCCTGCCGGGCTGCGAGGTGTTCGCGGTGGACGCCGACAGGCAGGTGCTGCGCACGCCCGGCCTCCCGGTGGCCGAGGAACCCTCGGCGGCCGCCTGATCGCCTGCCCGGGATGACGGACGGACCCCGGTCCTTCCGGAGCCCACTGGGGAGCCAACCCGCTCCCCGAACCTCACCCAGGGCCTTCGAATGGCGCTACCTGGACGACGAAGGGACTGAGCACATTGGAGTGCCCAAGGACACGACGTACTTCACTCCACCTTCGGGCTGAAGCACTGCGCGGCGAGACCACGGTCGGTGTGATGCAGGGCCTGTACGCGGGCCTCGCCACCGCGCTGGCCCGCTTCCACCGCGAGCACCCGGGGTGACGGTGCGGCTGCGGCAGACGCCGGCCGAACGGACCCCGCAGGGCCTGCGCGACGGCGCCCTCGACCTGGCCGTCGCCGCGCTCGACGCGTACCGGCTGCACGGGCTGAGCACCCGGTTACCGGCCCGGGAGGAGATGGTCCCGGTGACCGCGCCTGGCGCGGGCCCGGGCCGACGGGGACGGCGGGGACAGCGGAGACAGGGGGGACAGGGGGAACAGCGGGGACGGCGGGGACGGAACGGGCGGTGACTACGCCGGCCGAGGCGGCGCGGCTGGCCCTGGGGAGCTTTCCGCCGGACTGGGCGATCCGGCACGCGGTCGACCGAGCCTTGCGGTCGGGCTCCCCCGAACGCACCGCCGCCTTCGAGGTGAACGACCTCATGGCGGCAGCCGAGCTGATCCGGCACGGGCTGGGCGTGAGCATCATGCCCCCGTCGGTGGCGGTGTGGTTCCAGGAGCCGCCCACGCGGCCCTTCCCCGCGCACGCCCCGGTGTGGACGCTCAGGCTCGTCCACACCCGTGCGGAGCAGCCTCCCGCGATCACCGCGCTGCTGCGTCACATCGGGTGACCGGACAGCGGGCCGGCGGGAGCCTCAGGTCACCGCTGTCTGGCGGGAGGCCAGCGCCCAGATCACGAACAGCGCGATCGCCATGATGACCAGGGACCACAAGGGCGCGTACGGCAGGAACAGGAACTGGGCGATCAGGACGAGCGCGGCCAGGAACAGGCCCGCGTAACGGGCCCAGGCCATGTCCCTCAGCAGGCACAGGCCGGTCACGACGGCGAACGCGCCGAGCACGATGTGGATGATGCCCCAGCCGGTCAGGCTGATCTCGTAGATGTAGCTGCCGATACGGGCGTACACGTCGTTCGCGGCGACCGCCGCGACGCCCTGGAGTACGGCGAGGACGCCGCCGCACAGCAGCAGGACAGCGGCGAAGACCTCCCCACCGGTGACCCGGGCGCCCGCCGGCCGCGTGGCCTGTCCTGGCGGTGGCTGGCCTCCGGGGCCGGGGTGTGGGGTGCCGGACGGATGTGCCGCGTGGTCGCTCATGAGCGGTGTTCCCTTCTCCCACCCCGGTCGGCTTCTGCTCGGGTTCTTCTTGGGTTCTGCCGGGTTCTGCTCGGGTTCTGCCTGGCTTCCGTCATCACGCCGGATGCCGCTCGCTGGCGGGCGGCGTGGCCGCGTCGGAGCCGCGCGCCTCGTCTACTCGCCGGGTTTCCGAGCCTCGGGCCCGTCGGGGCGTCCGGCCAGACGACGAACACCGAACGGGTGAGGGCCGCAGGCCCGTGCGAGCGGCATACGGGGCTCAGGCCGAGGACCGGGGCGGGGTCGGCCGCGGCGCCTGGGCGAGGACCGGGGCGCAGTCGGCCGCGACGCCTGGGCGAGGACCGAGGTGGGGTCGGCCGCAGCGCCAGGGCGAGGCCCGGGACGCGGTCCGCCGCGGCGCCAAGCCGAGATCCAGGGCGCAGTCAGCCACAGCGCCAGGCCGAAGCCCGCGGCACAGTCGCCCGTGGTGTCAGGGCGAGGTCCGCGCAGTCGTTTCCGCAGCGCCAGGCCGAAGCCCGCGGCACAGTCGGCCGTGGTGTCAGGGCGAGGTCCAGGGCGTAGTCGGCCACAGCGCCAGGGCAAGGCCCGGGACGCGGTCCGCCACAGGGTCAGGCCAAGACCCAGGGCGCAGTCAGCCCCGGTGTCAGGCCGAAGGCCGGGGCGCGGTCCGCCGCGGCGCCAAACCGAGATCCAGGGCGCACTCGGCCACAGCGCCAGGCCGAAGTCCGCGGCACAGTCGGCCGTGGTGTCAGGGCGAGGTCCGCGCAGTCGTTTCCGCAGCGCCAGGCCGAAGCCCGGGACGGGGTCCGCCGCGGGGTCAGGGTGAGGGCCGGGGTGGGGGTGGCTGTGGTGTCTCCTGCTGCGTGGCGTCGTCCTGTGCCGCGAGGAAGTGCACGACCGCGAGGGCGAACAGCAGCGCCAGTGCCAGGCCCAGCACCACCCAGCCCGTGGGACGGCTCCACAGCAGACAGGCGAGGACGGCCGCGGCGACCAGCACCCAGGTCAGCCACCGGCGGTGGCGGCGCGCGAACGGCCCCACCGGACCCGTACGCAGCCCGAGCCGGTCGGCCGTGCCGCGGGCGGCGCCGAGGCCCGCGTGCCACAGCCGTCGTACGGCACTCGCGTACCGGCCCGGTCCGGTCAGCCACGCGGCGAGCGCGACGACCACGCCCAGCGTCACCACCGTCCGCACCGTCGTGCGCAGGAAGCGGGTGAGCGTGTCGTACACGGCCCCGGCGGCCGGACGCGAGACGCCGGCCGGCAGGGCGTCGAGGTAGAAGCCGCGGAAGACGGTCAGCACGATGCCGAGCAGCAGCGTGGTCACGGCGATGCCGAGAGCGCCGGCGACCAGCGCGCGGCGGCGCCGTACGGCGAGCAGCACGCCCGCTGCGACCAGCAGGACCGCGATGACGGGCAGCCAGTTCCCGGCCACCTGCAGCAGTCGCAGATACGTCCTGGCCCGGCCGACGTCGTGCGCCTGGGCGATGGTGAAGTCGGTGTGGACCGCGGGGATCTTCTGTGCGACGGTCAGTCCGGCGTCGACGAGCCGCTTCTTGACCTGGTCGATCACCGGGGCGAGGTCGACGGTCACGGTGTCGCCCTGGAGCTTCACCGCGCCGCCGCCGTGCCCGGTCAGGGCCTTCTCGACGGTGCCGTGGATGCGGCGGTTGGCGTCGGCCCAGAAGGTCTGGAAGGCCCCCGAGGCCAGGACGTCCTCCGCCTTGTCGTGCACGAAGGCGCGGACGGCGCCCTCCAGGGCCCCGCCGAGACCGCCGAGGGCCTGCCGCAGCCGGGGGCGGTCGGCCGGAGCGACGTCCGCCAGCAGGGCGTTGAGGTCGAGGTGGGCCATCAGGGCGTCGGTGACGCGGGTGGCGGCGGCCGCCCGGACGGCGGGCTCGGCGGCGAGCGGGGCGACCGTGGCGACGTAGCGGTCGGTGTCCTCGACGGTGTCGGCGCTCCACGCGGCCAGCACCCCGAGGGGGGCCAGCGCACAGCCCACGACGAGGAACAGTACGGCGAGCAGCGAGCGCGCCCGGTGCCGGGCCGGGCGTGGTTCGCGCCCGGCCTCCAACGCGGCCACCCGGGCCCGCAGTCGGGCCAGTTCGTCCGCGTCCGGGACAGGCTGCTCCGGCATGGCGATCTCCTGGTCCTCGCTACGCCCGCGCTGGCAGGGCGGTCTGGCGGGCCCCGGCTACCGCCGCTCGGGCAGGGCGGGCTGCCGGCCCTGGCTACGACCGCTCCGGCAGGGCGGTCCGGCTACGGCCGCTCCTCACAGCACAACCGCCCCCGAACCCCGGGTCGACCCCAGCGCCCCCACCCGAGTGACCCGCGCCCACCTCCGCCCCGAAACCGACCCCGGCACACCGGACCACCGCCCCGGTAACCGGCCCAGGCACACCAGATCACCGCCCCGGTAACCGACCGCAGCGCACCAACACCACCGCCCCGTAACCAGCCGCAGCGCACCAACACCACCGCCCTGCAACCAGCCGCGGTGCATCACGCAACCGCCCCGGAGCCGATCGCGGCACACCACACCACACCACGGCACCCGGTGCTCAGCTCTCGATCTGGTCCTCCGGGGTGGAGCGGGCCAGGGCGGCCAGGGTGGTGAGGGCCAGGGCCAGGGCCTCGGGCGGAGGTGAGGCCAGGGCCAGCCGGACGGCGGGCGGAGCCTGCGGGCCGACGGTGAACGCGGTGGCCGGCACCACCCCGATGCCGTGCCGCGCAGCGGCGGCGACGAAGGTGTCCGCGCGCCACGGCCGCGGCAGCCGCCACCAGCAGTGGTACGAGTACGGCTCGCCCCGCACGGCGAAGCCCTCCAGGTGCCGGCCCGCGATCTCCTGGCGCACGGCCGCCTCCCGCTGCTTGGCCGTCACCAGCGCCCGCACCGTGCCCGCCCGCTGCCAGCGGTCGGCGGCCTCCAGGGCGAACCGCATCGGGGCCCAGCCGCCCGAGCGCAGGGCGGTCGCGATGCCGGCCGCGAGGTCGTCGGGCGCCACCGCGTAGCCGAGGGTCAGCCCGGGGGCGACCCGCTTGGAGAGGCTGTCGATCAGAACGGTCCGCTCGGGCGCGTACGCGGCGAGCGGCGGCAGGTCGTCGCGCAGGAACGCCCAGACGGCGTCCTCGATCGCGGGGACACCGAGCCGCCCCAGCACCTCGGCCAGTTCCCGCGGGACGTGCCCCACGACTCGCCGCGCAGGCTGTTCACGATGGGTCTGATGACGAACCTGCTCAACCCCAAGATCGCCATCATGTACCTGTCACTGATTCCGCAGTTCGTCGATCTCGACCGGGGGCACGTGCTCCTCCAGGGCCTCGTCCTCGGCTCGGTGCAGATCGTGGTCAGCGTCGCGGTCAATCTCGGGATCGTCCTGGCGGCGGGCACGATCGCCGTCTTCCTCGCCCGGCGCCCGTCCTGGCTCAGGGCACAGCGCTGTCTGATGGGCACCGTCCTCGGCGGCCTCGCCGTCTCGCTCGCCCTCGACTCCCCCGACGCCGCGCATGCCGCGGCAAGGTGACGGCCCGTCACTGAACTGTGCGGTGCGGGCCTCCGGCGGCGCACTGAGCGTCCGCCGCTGGAACCGCCCGTCTCCTTGAGGCAGTCTTTCCCCTCGTGGTGAGCGTTCCGATGCAGGGTGGACCGGGTGGCGCACCCGCGCCCATGGTGGTGTGCGGCGACGACGGGCTGGCGCACCGGCTGGCCGCCGAGTTGCGCGGGGTGTACGGCGCGCAGGTCACGCTTGTCGTACCGGCGGGCGCCCGCACGGCGCGGCCACCGGTCGTCGGGCGGGCCCGGGCCGCGTCGGCGGCGCTGCTGGACCGGGTGAACGCGGCCGTCGGCCGCGCCGCGGGCAACGGCACCGTGCTCGGCGCCCTCGGCTCGGGCGGCTCCGGCGGCTCAGGTGGCTCAGGCGGATCGGGGGGCTCAGGCGGATCGGGGGGCTCCGGTGGCTCAGGTGGTGAACCCGGGCGCGCCGACAGGGTGTTGGAGGCCACCGAACCGACCGAGGCGGTGCTCGCCGAGGCGGACGTGGAACGCGCCGCCGCGCTGGCCCTCGTGTACGACGACGACGAGACCAACATCCGGGCCGCGCTCACCGCCCGCCGGCTCAACCCGCGGCTGCGGCTCGTGCTGCGCCTTTACAACCGGCGGCTCGGCCAGCACATCGAGGAACTCCTCGACCAGGCCTCCGCATTGGCGGCCGGGGACGAAGCCGGCTCCTCGGGCGACGCGTCCACGACCGTGCTGTCCGACGCCGACACCGCCGCCCCGGCACTGGTCGCGACCGCGGTCGCCGGCACCAGCAAGGTCGTACAGACGGACGGGCTGCTGCTGCGCGCGGTGGAACGGCCGCCGCCCGCACCGGGGGTGGTCGCCGACCCCGGGCTGTGCACGCTGGCGCTGCTGTCGGCGACCAGCAGCGACCCGGCCGGCGCGGACGGCTCCGAGGGCAGCGGGGAGCGCGGGCCGCACCTGCTGCCCGACGAGGCCGACGTGACGGCCGCCACCGGCCGCGGGGCCGTCGTGCTGGAGCAGGTCTCGTACGCCGCCGGGTCGCCGCTGCCGGCCGGCCGCACCGGCGTCGTACCGCCGTTCGCCTCGCTGTTCTCACGGCGGCTGCGGTGGACGCTGGCCGGGCTCGCGGGATGTGTGCTCGCGCTGGCCGTGGCGCTGTGGCTGGTGACCGGGATCCATCCGCTGGGCGCGTTCTATCTGACGCTGCTCGACCTGTTCGCGATCGACGATCCGGCCCTGGGCGAACCGCTCGGCCGGCAGATCCTGCAACTGCTGTCCGGGCTGGTCGGGTTGCTGCTGCTGCCGGTGCTGCTGGCGGCCGTGCTGGAGGCGCTCGGCACCTTCCGGACCGCATCCACGCTGCGCAAGCCGCCGCGCGGGCTCGGCGGGCACGTGGTGCTGCTCGGTCTTGGCAAGATCGGCACCCGGGTGCTGACCCGGCTGCGGGAACTGCACATCCCGGTGGTGTGCGTGGAGGCCGACGCGGACGCGCGCGGCCTCGCCACGGCACGGCGGCTGCGGGTGCCTGTGGTCCTCGGGGACGTGACGCAGGAGGGCGTGCTGGAGGCCGCCAAGATCCACCGGGCGCATGCGCTGCTCGCGGTGACCAGCGCGGACACCACGAATTTGGAGGCCGTGCTGTACGCCCGGTCCGTCCGGCCCGACCTGCGGGTGCTGCTACGGCTGTACGACGACGACTTCGCTACCGCCGTCTACCGGACCCTGCGGGCCGCGCATCCGGGGGCGCTCACCCGTAGCCGCAGCGTCACCCACCTGGCCGCGCCCGCCTTCGCCGGGGCGATGTTCGGGCGGCAGATCCTCGGTGCGATCCCCGTGGAGCGGCGGGTGCTGCTGTTCGCCGCCGTGGAGGTCGACGGGCATCCGCAGTTGGAGGGGCGCAGCGTGGCCGAGGCGTTCCGGGCGGGGGCCTGGCGGGTGCTCGCGCTGGAGGGGCAGCAGCAGCCGTCCCCCGACCATGTGCTGCGCTCCGGTGACCGGGTGGTACTGGCAGCGACCCGGCGGG
The DNA here is from genome assembly GCF_040298665.1 of Streptomyces sp. NPDC001508. Taxonomy (NCBI): domain Bacteria; kingdom Bacillati; phylum Actinomycetota; class Actinomycetes; order Kitasatosporales; family Streptomycetaceae; genus Streptomyces; species Streptomyces sp. NPDC001508. Next base: position 71,299 of record NZ_JBEPAP010000008.1, on the reverse strand, counting down.
GCCTGGCGGAGTTGCAGGGCCACCGCCGCGGGTCGCACCCTGACGGGCCTGCCTGAGGGAGCTGCCGGGATCGTGTCGAACGAGGGTTTTCGGCGGAGGGGTGCGGTTGCGTTGTCGTGTGCGGGTGGTACTCGGCCGTTCGCGCAGTTCCCCGCGCCCCTGGATGGAGTGGTGCAGGTCCGTCGTCAGGTGCGGGTTGTACGTGGTTGGTCGCGCAGTTCCCCGCGCCCCTGAGGGGGGTGCAGGCACGTTGTCGAGTGCCGGTTGTACGTGGTTGGGCTGGCCAGGTGGTGCGCGCGGCCTGTGGCTGCCGAGCCGCGGGGCGGTCAGCGCGTGCGCACTGAGTCGCCCGGCCCGACGCCACCGGGCCAACCAGCCCGCGAGGACCGAGCCGCCCCCGGCCGACGGAGCCGCCCCGCCCCCGCCGAACCCCCACCCCAACGGACGGAGCCCCATCCCGCCCGACCGCACCACCCGCCCGAAACCGACCGAACTGCCCCACCCCCGCCGATCAGATCGGCCCCCACCGGTCGCACCGAAGCCCCGCCCGCCAGGCCAGCCCCCACCGATCGAGACGAAGCCCCGCCCATCAGGCCGACCCCCGCCAGTCGAACCGAAGCCCCACCCATCAGGCCAGCCCCCGGGGGCGGTCAGGGTTCGGGGGTTGGGGCGGTCAGCCCTGGAGGTGGCGGTGGGCGAAGTTCAGTTCCAGGCGGACCTGTTTGATGCGTTCGTCGACCACCAGGGAGCCGTGGCCCGCCTCGTAGCGGTACACCTCGTGGACCGCGCCCCGGGATTCGAGCCGTTTGACGTAGTTGTCGATCTGGCGGATGGGGCAGCGCGGGTCGTTGACCCCCGCGGAGATGTAGACGGGGGCCTTGACGTCGTCGACGTAGGTGAGCGGGGACGAGGCCCGGAAGCGGTCGGGGACCTCCTCGGGCGTGCCGCCCAGCAGGGTGCGGTCCATGGCCTTCAGCGCCTCCATCTCGTCCTCGTACGCCGTCACATAGTCGGCGACGGGGACCACGGCGATGCCCACCGTCCAGGCGTCCGGCTGGGTGCCGAGGCCGAGGAGGGTGAGATAGCCGCCCCAGGAGGCGCCGGTGAGGACGAGCCGGCCGGGGTCGGCCAGGCCCGAGGACACCGCCCAGTCGCGGACCGCGGCCACGTCCTCCAGCTCGATCAGGCCCACCCGGTGCTTCAGGGCGTCCGTCCAGGCCCGGCCGTAGCCCGTCGAGCCGCGGTAGTTGATCCGCACCACCGCGTAGCCGTGGTCCACCCAGGCCGCCGGGCCCGCGGCGAACGAGTCGCTGTCGTGCCAGGTCGGGCCGCCGTGCAGGTCGAAGACCGTGGGAAGGGGACCGCTGGCCCCGGCCGGCTTCTGGATCAACGCGTGGATGCGGCCGCCGGGCCCGGTCACCCACGCGTCCTCCACCACGACCGAGGGCGGGCAGGGCATCCCGGGCGGGTCCAGGACCACCCGGCCCGTCGTCGAACGCACCGCGGGCGGCTCGGCGGCCGAGGACCACAGGAACTCCACGCTGCCGTCGGGCCGGGCCGTCGCGCCGGAGACCGAGCCGGGCGGGGTCGGGATCCTGGTCAGCTCGCGGCTCGCCAGGTCGTAGCGGAACAGTTCGCTGCGCGCCTCGAAGCTGTGCGCGATGAGCAGCGCGGTGCCGTCCGGATACCAGTCCGCGCTCACGTCACCGGGGAGGTCCAGGGCCAGCTCGGTCTCCTCGCCCGAGGCCACGTCCCAGACCAGGGGCTCCCAGCGGCCCCTTCGCTGGTGGCCGATGAGCAGCCGGGTGTCGCCGTCGACCGGGGCGAAGCCCAGCACCTCAAGGCCCAGCTCCCGCGTGCCGCCCTTGCTGTCGTCGAGTTCGGCGACCGCCGTGCCGTCCGGGCGCAGGACGCGCAGCGCGGAGTGCATCGCGTCGCCGTGCTCCGTGTGCTCGATCGCGATCAGCGAACCGTCGTGGGAGAGATCGCCGACGCCCGCCGACTCGCGGTGCCGGTACAGCTCGAACGGCTCCTCGCCGCCGCGGGCCACATGGATCGTCGTGCCCTCCTCGTCCGTCGAGCGGCCGACGATCGCCGTGCGGCCGTCCCGGGCGAGGGCGAGGCCGGCCGGGTAGGAGGGGGCGAGGCCCGGCGTGGCGGGCTCGTCCGCGCCGCCCGTGAAGGGCTGCCGGCGCCACACGCCGAACTCGTCGCCGTCCTTGTCGTCGAACCACCAGATCCAGGCGCCGTCCGGGGAGAGCAGCCCGTCCGTCGTGCCGTTGGGCCGGGCCGTCGCCTGACGCTGCGCTCCCGTCGCACGGTCCCACGCGTACAGCTCGTACGTCCCCGTCGCGTTCGACACGAACAGGGAGCGGTCGGGCGCGTCCTCCGCCCAGTCCGGCAGCGACACCCGCGGCGCGCGGAAGCGCTTCTCCCAGTCCGGCATGCTGCTCTCGTTCTTGGCCCCAGTCATGGCCCCATAGTGCCTGCTCCCACCGGCCGTCCGCTGCCGAGTGCTCCCAGCCTGTGGACAACAGCCTGTGGACAACTTCCCCGTCCGGCGCCGCCCCGGCGGCCGAAGCCGCGCCGGCAGCCCGTACCGTGGTGGCGTGTACCGGTTTCTGCTGACACCCCGCTGGTGGGGCATCAACGTCTTCGTGCTGCTCGCCATCCCGTTCTGCGTCTTCATGGGATCGTGGCAACTGGGCCGGTTCGAGGACCGGGTGCAGGACCACCGTGACGCGACGGAGCAGGCCGCGGCGGGCAGAACGCAGGCGGCACGCCCGCTGGCCGACCTGCTGCCCGTCGACAAGGCCACGTCCGGCAAGCGGGCCACCGCGACCGGCCGGTACGGCAAGCAGCTTCTCGTGCCCGACCGGGAGCTGGACGGCAGGAGCGGCTACTACGTGCTGACGCTGCTGCGCACCGACTCCGGCAAGGCGCTGCCCGTGGTGCGCGGCTGGCTGCCCGGCACCGCGGACCCGGCCGATGCGCCCGCCCCGCCGGCCGGCGAGGTCACCGTCACCGGTGCGCTCCAGGCGTCCGAGACGCCGGGTGACAACGGGGTCAGCGCCGCGAGCGGGCTGCCGTCGGGGCAGACGGCGGCGATCAGTGCGGCGTCCCTGGTGAACCTGGTGCCGTACCGGGTGTACGACGCGTGGATCACGCTCGACGAGGGCGACTCGGGGATGACGGCGGTGCCGGCGTCGGCGCCCGGCGGCTCGGGCCTTGACCTGAAGGCGTTCCAGAACCTCGGCTACACCGGTGAGTGGTTCGTCTTCGCGGGTTTCGTGGTCTTCATGTGGTTCCGGCTGCTGCGCCGTGAGGCGGAGTTCGTCCGGGACGCCGAGCTGGGCCTGGTGCCGGACGAGGAGAAGGTGCCGAGCCCGTCCGGGGTCTGATCCGCCGGACCCCCGCCGCACCGTCCCGGGATCATGTCCCGGCCAGCACTCCGGTCCAGTAGACCGTTCCCGCGCATGCGTTGGGCACCGTCGTGGCGACGGTCGGCGCGCCCGCCTGGGTGGTGTGCTGCACCTGGATGCTGCCGTCGGCCGTGCCGTCCTCGGTGAGCAGCTGCGTGCTGGTGCCGGTCGTGCCGCCGGTGGACGTATCACCGGTGGCGCCCGGGTCCTGGCTGCTGGGGCTCGGGTCGGCGCTGGGCCCGCCGGTCTCCGAGCCGCCGGTGCCGCCGCCGGTGGGACAGGTCTCCGAGGGTACGAAGGCGAACTTCTCCTCGTAGGCACTGCCGGGCGACAGGAGCAGGTTCGTGTTCTCCTGGGACGGGTCGGGCAGGCCGGCCGCGGCGTCACCGGCGACATGCCGGACCGCACTGATCTTGGCCTGGTCCGCCGCGCCCTGGGCGAGGACGCTCACGGTGCCCGCGCCGCCGACCCGGCAACTGGTGCCGGAGATGTTGGTGACCCGGAAGGAGCCGTAGACGACGCCCGTGGAGTCGGGCGCCGCGGCGGTGCCGGTGCCCGGGCCCAGCTGGGTCGCCGTGCACAAGGGGATGTCGGTGCGCTCGGGGGCCGAGGGGCCGGTGCCGCCGGCCGAGCCGCCGCCGGCGGCGTGTCCCTTGTCCCGCTCCTCGTCCTTGGCGCCGCCTGTGGGCCGGTCGTTGGCCTTGCCGCTCTCGCCGCCGGTGGCGCGCTCCCCGCCGTCCGGGTCCTTGCCCTGGCCCGCGCCGCCCTGGGCCTGCGAGGCCTGGCCGGCGATGGAGGTGTTGGGGTCGGTGCCGCCGGAGGTGGAGACATGCACGAAGGCCGGGACCGCGGTGCCGACGAACAGGGCCGCTGCCGCCATGCCGACCGCCGCGTGCCGCTTGCGCGCCCGCCGGGCGGGCACCGCGCGCCGCAGGTGGTCCAGCGTGCCGTCGCGCGGCTCCAGGTCCTCGACCGCCGCGTGCAGCAGCCTGCGCAGGCCCAGTTCGTCCTGGTCCAGTTTGTCGAGCCCGTCGAGCCTCTCGGGGCCCTTGTCGTCGGGGCCGTGGTTCACGGTTGCTTTCCCAGCGTGCGATGGCGTGTGCTCGTGCCGCGGCGGCGGCTCGTGCCTGGCGTGGGGCTCCTGACGGCCGTGGGAGTCGCCCTGTTCGGGACGCTCGGAGTGTTCGGGGTGTTCAAGGTGTTCGGGGCGCTGTTCGGGGCGCTCGCTCATGTGGTCGCCTCCATGGCCAGCCGCAGCGCCGCGATGCCGCGGGAGCCGTACGCCTTCACCGAACCCAGCGAGATGCCGAGGGTCTCGGCGACCTGCGCCTCGGTCATGTCCGCGAAGTAGCGCAGCACCAGGACCTCGCGCTGGCGGCGCTGCAGCCCCTTCATCGCCTTGATCAGGGAGTCGCGCTCCAGCTGGTCGTACGCGCCCTCCTCCGCGCTCGCCATGTCGGGCATCGGCTTGGAGAGCAGCTTCAGACCGAGGATGCGGCGGCGCAGCGCGGAGCGGGACAGGTTGACGACCGTCTGGCGCAGATAGGCGAGGGTCTTGTCCGGGTCACGGACGCGTTTGCGGGCCGAGTGGACGCGGATGAACGCCTCCTGGACGACGTCCTCGCAGGAGGCGGTGTCGTCGAGGAGAAGCGCGGCGAGGCCGAGCAGCGAGCGGTAGTGCGTCCGGTAGGTCTCGGTGAGGTGGTCGACGGTCGTACCGGCCGCCTCCGCGGCCTCCTCGGCTCCGTCGCGCTGGCTGGGGATGCGGGCGGGCCGCGCTGCGGGCATGGGCGCGATCACCGGCATGCCGCCGGGCGCGCCGGGTATGCGGGGACGCAGCGCCGCGGGGCGGGGCCGCAGGGTCGTGCCGCGCACCGCGCTGCTGAAGTCGAGTACCTCTGCCACGCCAGTTGGACACGCTCACCCCCGAAGGGGTTGTACGTGCCGGACGTCACTTTCCCGTCGGGCGGCGTGATTGACGACTTCTTCACAGCGGGCAGCACGCCCGACAGTGCCTCATATGTCGCCATGCGCCCCGCTCTTCCCCTGTATCCCATATGAACGGGCGTCCCCACGCCCTGACCACGGCGTCCCCACGCCTGGGTCATCGCGTCCCCACGCCCCGGCGGGGCGAGCACAACGCCCCGAAGGAGCGAGAGCAAAGACGCTCCCCGCCCTGCGCGCGGTTGCGCAAGGCGGGGAGGAAAATCTTCGGACGCCCGGGGCATCTAGTTCAAGTGGTCCGGACCATGCTTCCGGCCACATCTCCCCGCAGATCCTACAAATGGATCCGCCGGCGGCCAGGACATTTCCGGCGCCGCAGCACCCTCACGAAAACTCCGCCGCCGCACGCTCACGAAAACTCCGCCGCCACCAGCTCCGCGATCTGCGCGGTGTTGAGCGCCGCCCCCTTGCGCAGATTGTCGCCGCAGACGAAGAGTTCGAGGGCCGTCGGGTCGTCCAGCGCCCGCCGTACCCGGCCCACCCAGGTCGGGTCGGTGCCCACCACATCGGCGGGAGTGGGGAACTCACCGGCGGCCGGATTGTCGAACAGCACGACGCCCGGCGCCGTGGCAAGGATCTCCCGGGCGCCGTCCACGGTGACCTCGCCCTGGAAACGGGCGTGCACGGTCAGCGAGTGCGTGGTGACCACCGGCACCCGCACACAGGTCACGGCGACCGGCAGCTTCGGCAGTCCGAGGACCTTGCGGGACTCGTCCCGCACCTTCATCTCCTCCGACGACCAGCCCTCCTCCCGCAGCGACCCGGCCCAGGGCACCACGTTCAGCGCGACCGGCTCCGGGAACGGCCCGGTGCTGTCCCCCACGGCCCGGCGCACATCACCGGGGCTGGTCCCCAGCTCCGTGCCCGCGACCAGGGACAGCTGGGCCCGCAGCGTCTCCACGCCGGCCCGGCCCGCGCCGCTGACCGCCTGGTACGACGACACCACCAGCTCGCGCAGCCCGAACTCGGCGTGCAGCGCGCCCAGGGCGACGATCATCGACAGCGTCGTGCAGTTGGGGTTGGCGACGATGCCGCGCGGCCGGACCCGGGCCGTGTGCGGATTGACCTCGGGCACCACCAGGGGCACGTCCGGGTGCATCCGGAAGGCGCCGGAGTTGTCGACCACCACCACGCCCTTGGCGGCGGCGATCGGCGCCCACTGCGCGGAGACCTCGTCCGGTACGTCGAACATGGCGACGTCGACGCCGTCGAAGGCCTCCTCGGACAGGGCCACCACCTCGACCTCCTCGCCGCGCACGGCCAGCTTGCGGCCGGCCGAGCGCGGCGAGGCGATCAGACGGATCTCGCCCCAGACGTCCGCGCGCTGGGACAGGATCTGGAGCATGACCGTGCCGACGGCTCCGGTCGCTCCCACGACCGCGAGCGTCGGGCGCACGGTCATCGGCCGGTGCCCCCGTAGACGACGGCCTCGTCGCTGTCGGAGTCGAGACCGAAGGCGCTGTGCACCGCGCGGACGGCCTCGGCCACATCGTCGGCCCGGGTGACCACCGAGATACGGATCTCGGATGTCGAGATCAGCTCGATGTTCACGCCCGCGTCGGACAGCGCCTCGAAGAACGCAGCGGTGACCCCGGGGTTGGTCTTCATACCGGCGCCGACCAGGGAGATCTTGCCGATCTGGTCGTCGTAGCGCAGGGAGTCGAAGCCGATGCCCGAGCGGTTCTTCTCCAGGGCGTCGATGGCCCCCCGGCCCTCGGTCTTCGGCAGCGTGAAAGAGATGTCCGTGAGGCCCGTGGCCGCGGCGGACACGTTCTGCACGACCATGTCGATGTTGATCTCGGCGTCGGCGATCGTACGGAAGATGGAGGCCGCCTCACCGGGCTTGTCGGGCACGCCGACGACCGTGATCTTGGCCTCGGAGGTGTCGTGCGCGACACCCGAGATGATGGCCTGCTCCACCTTCTTTTCCCCTTGCTCGATGCGCTCGCTGCTGACCCACGTGCCCTTGAGCCCGCTGAAGGAGGAACGGACGTGGATCGGGATGTTGTACCGGCGGGCGTACTCCACGCAGCGGTGGAGCAGCACCTTCGACCCGGACGAGGCCAGTTCCAGCATGTCCTCGAAGGAGATCCAGTCGATCTTCCGGGCCTTCGTCACCACGCGCGGGTCGGCGGTGAACACGCCGTCCACATCGGTGTAGATCTCGCACACCTCGGCGTCGAGCGCGGCGGCGAGCGCCACGGCCGTCGTGTCGGACCCACCGCGGCCGAGGGTGGTGATGTCCTTCTTGTCGGCGCTGACGCCCTGGAAACCGGCGACGATGGCGATGTTGCCCTCGTCCAGCGCCGTACGGATGCGGCCCGGGGTGACGTCGATGATCCGGGCTTTGTTGTGGACCGAGTCGGTGATGACGCCTGCCTGGCTGCCGGTGAAGGACTGGGCCTCGTGCCCCAGGTTCTTGATCGCCATGGCCAGCAGGGCCATGGAGATACGCTCTCCGGCGGTCAGCAGCATGTCGAACTCACGCCCCGCAGGCATCGGGGATACCTGCTCGGCGAGATCGATCAACTCGTCCGTCGTGTCGCCCATCGCGGAAACGACCACAACCACCTGGTTGCCGTTCTTCTTCGCTTCCACGATCCGCTTGGCGACGCGCTTGATGCCCTCGGCATCGGCTACGGAGGAGCCTCCGTACTTCTGCACGACAAGGCCCACGTGCGCTCCTCGCTCATTTCGTCGATTGCCCGCCCAGTCTAACGAGCGCCCGAAATTCCCCTCCCGAGTACCGCATGGTGAGATGTCCGGTCGCCGCGCCGAGCGCTGTCCGGTGAGTCCCTGCCCACTATCGCGCGGCTGAAGACAGCGCGTTGATTTTTCACCCCGTGACATGCGGCTCCGCGCCCCTTCGGGGCGCTGCACCACGGCCCGTCCCGCGCAGCGCCCCGCTATCGGCGCGAGCGCAGTCCCAGCGGGGTGGCGATCTCCTGCTGCATCACACGGCCCGCCTCGATCTCCAGCGTGTCGTCGCCCATGCCCTGGTCGGTGTCGAGGCCGTCCAGCTCCTCCAGGGGCTGGTCGAGCCGGACATGCGCGAGGACCGAGTGCAGGGCGCGCAGGCTCGCGGAGGCGATGGAGCCCCAGTTGGAGAAGTAGGAGAACTGCCACCACCACAGCGCTTCCGTGGCGCGGCCCGCGCGGTAGTGCGCCATGCCGTGCCGCAGGTCGGTGACGACGTCCGCGAGGTCGTCGGAGATACGGGCGGGCACCGGCGCGGTACGCGGCTCGTAGGGGTCGAAGACCTCCGAGTAGACGTCGACCGGCTCCAGCAGCCGGGCGAGGTTCTCGCGCAGCTCGTCCACGTCCGGGTCCGGGCCCGTGTCGGTCTCGTAGCGCTCGTCCGGGACGATGTCCTCGTGCGCGCCGAGGCGCCCGCCGGCCAGCAGGAGCTGGGAGACCTCCAGGAGCAGGAAGGGGACCGCCGAGTCCGGCTCGTCGCCCTTCGCCACCTCCGTGACGGCCACCAGGAAGCTCTCCACCTGGTCCGCGATCTGGACCGCGAAGTCGTCCGGGTTCTGCGTCGTGGCGTGCAGCGTGGCGTCAGACATCTAGGAGTCGTCTCCCCTCGAAGGCGCGGCCGAGGGTGACCTCGTCCGCGTATTCCAGGTCCCCGCCCACCGGGAGGCCGCTGGCCAGGCGGGTGACCTTCAGGCCCATGGGTTTGATCATGCGGGCGAGGTAGGTGGCCGTCGCCTCGCCCTCAAGGTTGGGGTCCGTGGCCAGGATCAGCTCGGTGACGCTGCCGTCGGCCAGGCGGGCCAGGAGCTCCCGGATGCGCAGGTCGTCCGGGCCCACGCCCTCGATCGGGCTGATCGCGCCGCCGAGCACGTGGTACCGGCCGCGGAACTCACGCGTCCGCTCGATCGCCACCACGTCCTTCGGCTCCTCGACCACGCAGATGACCGAGAGGTCCCGGCGGGTGTCCCGGCACACCGCGCACAGCTCTTCCTGCGCCACGTTCCCGCAGGCCGCGCAGAAGCGGACCTTCGCCTTCACCTCCAGGAGCGCCTGGGCCAGCCGCCGTACGTCCGTCGGCTCGGCCTGCAGAACGTGGAAGGCGATCCGCTGCGCGCTCTTGGGACCGACGCCGGGCAGCCGCCCCAGTTCGTCGATGAGGTCCTGGACCACGCCTTCGTACAACGGACTGCCCTTCCTGGAGTCTTTCCCGGTACGTACGGTAGATGGCTGCCGCCCGTCCTAGGAAGGCGGTACGGGTGTCCTGCCGGTGGCGAACATCAGAACGGCAGACCCGGGATGCCGCTGCCGCCGCCCAGGCCCTGGGCGAGCGGGCCGAGTTTCTGCTGCTGGAGCGTCTGCGCGTTCTCGTTGGCCGCGTGCACTGCGGCGACGATCAGATCGGCGAGGGTCTCGGTGTCCTCCGGGTCGACCGCCTTGGGGTCGATCTTCAGCGCCCGCAGTTCGCCGGCGCCGGTCACGGTGGCCGTCACCAGCCCGCCGCCCGCCTGCCCGGCGATCTCCGTGTTCGCCAGTTCCTCCTGGGCCTTCGCGAGTTCCTCCTGCATCTTCTGGGCCTGCTGGAGCAACTGCTGCATATTGGGCTGGCCACCACCGGGAATCACGATCAGCTCCTGGTTCGATCTCGTCTTCCTCCGTTGAGCACGAGCCTACGTGGTCCACGCGGCCCTCGCCCCGCCACTCTTTCGGGTGAGAACGTGCTGACTCCTATACCTGATCAAGGCCCCCTTCCGGGCGGAAAAGCAGTGAAAGCGCCACCTTCGCCACCCATTGGGCGGTAGGAAGGACGCCGCGCGTCAGCAGCCGATGTCACACAGCGTGACCGGTCGTGATCAGTAGGGAGTGCCGGGTGGGTCAGCCGGAGATGCAGCCCGAGGGTCCGCCTCAGGACGGGCGGGGCGAGGGCGCGGCCGGGCTGCGGCCGGGCGACCTGGCCGGCCGGGCCTTTCCGCTCGGGGACTGGGCGGAGCCGATCGAGCGGCTCGACGAGCTGTACCGGTGGGTGGAACGGGGGGCGCTGGAGACGGCGGCGTGGTATCTCGCGGACCGGGTGTGGAAGCGGCGGGCCGCGCGCGGGCTGCGGGCCGGGGCGGCGGCGGGCGCGGTGGGCGGGGCCGCGCTGCCCCTGCTGGGTCTGACCGGGGTGGTCGCCGGGGCGGCGCCCTGGGGGTATCTGGCCCTGGCGCTGGCGGTGGCCTGCCTGGGGGTCGACCGGTTCTTCGGGGTGACGTCCGGGTGGATGCGGGACGTGGCGACCGCACAGGCCGTGCAGCGGCGGCTTCAGGCCCTTCAGTTCGACTGGGCGTCGGAGAGCGTGCGCGAGGTGCTGGGGCCGGCGGAGGGCACGGCGGCGGAGGCCGCCGACCGGTGTCTCGGGGTGCTGCGGCGCTTCTCGGAGGACATGACCGAGCTGGTGCGGACGGAGACGGCGGACTGGATGGTGGAATTCCGCACCGGGACGGCTCCCCTCGGCCTCCAGGCGGCCCTGCCCACCGGCCCGCGCCCCGACGCCCCCGGTGCCCCGAACCGCTTCCCCGCCCCGCCCGGCACGCCCACCCGCCCCAACATGCCCCGCCAACGCCCCCCGGAACCCCGGTGACTTACCGGTGAGCCCGGTGACTTACCGGTGACCCCGGTGACTTACCGGTGACCCCGGTGACTTACCGGTGACCCCGTGACCCCGGTGGCCCCGCGCCGACGACGGCCCAGGCGCCCCGCAGGGCGTTCCGGTCATGCGCAGATTTTCATTCCCTCGGGGGTCCAGCAGGGGACATGGCCGTGGGTGCGGATGATGTCCTGGCCGTTTCCGCGGGAGAGGTAGGTCAGAAAGCTGGAGACCAGGGAGTCGGCGGGCGGCTGGCCGTAGGTGTAGGCGTACTCGATCTCCCGGTACGGGTACGGGCTGCCGCCGTGTTCGATGTCGTCCACCGACGGGGCGTCGCCGTCGAGGCCGAGGACGTGCAGGCCCGCCGTGGAGTCCGCGAGGTTCAGTTCGCTGTAGCCGATGGCGCCCGGCAGCTTCGCCACCTGGGTGAGCACCTGCTCCGTGGAGTCCAGTTCGCAGCGCGGCACCGTCGCGGTCGGGTCGTCCACGGTGACGCAGTCCACGGACGAGTTGGCCGTCTCGCCCCGGCCGAGCACCCGCCGCTGGAAGACCTGCCGGGTACCGGAGTTGGCGTCCCGGCTGACGAGGTGGACCTCGAGGTCCGGGCCGTCCAGCTGCTTCCAGTTGGTGATCTCGCCGCGGTACAGCCGCCGCACCTGGCCCGTGGTGAGGTTCTTCAGGCCCACCTTGTCGTTCACCACCAGCGCGAAGACCGACACCGCGATCCGGTTCTCGCGCAGCTCGGGCATGTCGTCCGGTTTGGGGCCGTCGGAGAGGGCGACGAGCGGGGGCGAGCCCTTCTTGTGCCACTGGGTCCCGGTGGCGTCCAGTTCCCGGATGCCCGCCGTGGATCCGTGCGGGTCCACGGTGATCGCCGAATCCACGCAGTCCGCCTCGTACTTGTCCGCCACCTCCCGCAGTACGGGCGCGAACGCCGTGGAGCCGGTGGCGGTCAGCGAGCCCTTGGCGCAGCCGATCGGCGGTGGCGTGTCGTCCCGGGCCACGACGATGGTGGCGAGCGTGACGACGCAGACGGTGAGCATGATGGTGATGAGCCGGGAGGCCCGGCTGAACAGCGGCGGCTTGTCGTCCGGCGTGGCCGAGCGGTTGGGGTGGACCTCGCCCTCCCGGATGCCGCCCGTGATCCGTATCGGCCGCCCGACCTCGCCGCCCGACAGCAGCACCAGCAGCTTGAAGTGGTCCCCTCTGTTGAGCGGGACACGCGGGATGCGCAGGCTGTTGCCGGAGTAGGAGAAGCCCCGCTCCGCGGAGAAGTGGTCCCTCAGGTGGTCGGCGTGGGTCGGCTGCGTGACCGACACGCCCCGCACCGTCCGGTCGGTGAACACCGCGGTCAGACCGTGCTGTTCGGGGCCCGTGTAGTCGTCCCGGTCGATGCCCTGCGAGCCGTCGTTCTCCACGCGCAGCAGCACGAGCGTGGCGTCCGCCATGTCCGGCGCCTCGTCGAACAGGCCCAGCCGCCGGTTGAGGCGGCCCGACCGCTCGTCGTCCCCTATGGGGTTGTCCATCTGGACGCGGTAGCCGATCCGTTTGCGGCGCGGCACCCGGCGCTCGTACCAGACCATGCCCGCCGACGCGACGATGCCCAGCACCGCCGTCCCGACGGCTACGACGTTCTCCGTACTCAGCCACTCCATGTGGGTGCCCCCGCAACTCCCCGGAGTCAAGGTGGGGTCACCGTACGCGCACGGGAGCGGACATCGCGGTCTGGTACGCAGAAGTTCTCCGGACGTTCAACCGCCATGCGGACAACGGGAGTTCGGCGCACCGTGGGGCCGCCGGGCTCACCGCCGGGTGTACGTCAGGTTCTCCCCGCCGCCCAGCTGCGTGCGCCGCAGCCGGCCGTCCGGCAGCAGCGTGACCGAAGTGGCCTCGCCGGGGCTGCACGACGACAGCGGTGCGCCGGAGGCGACGGTGGACGGGCCGATCCCCAACGGGCCGTCACCGCTGGGCTGTTCGGCCAGCTTCGCCTCGAACACGCAGTGGTAGGTGCCGCCGCCCTCGGCCGGCCCGTCGGCGACCAGCGTCAGCACGGTGTCGCCCACCTTCCCCTGGGCGATGGTGAGTTCGCGGGTGTTGTACCCGGCGGCGTTCTCGATCGACGCCTCCCATGTGCCCAGGTACGCGGCCGGGATCACGCCGCCCGCGGGCGCCGAGGAGGTCGGCGCCGAGTCCGTGGGCGACGGTGTCCCGCCGGTGGGCCCGCCGCCGGTCGGCGGGGCGGAGGTGGCGGTCCCGCCGCCGCCCTTGTCGTCGGTGGCGCCGCCCCCGTTCAGCAGCGCGTACACCGAGCCGCCCGCGGCGAGCGCGACGACCAGCGCGATCACGACGAGCAGCGCCGTGGACCGGCCGCTGCGCCGCTCGGGCGCCGGGGGGCCGTACGGCTCAGTGGCGCCGAGGCCGCCGGCGTACGGCTGCTGCGGGTAGCCGTACCCGGCCGGCTGGAGGTGCTGCTGCGGGTGGCCGTGGCCGTACGAACCGGGAACGCCGGCAGGCCCGTACCCGGAGCCGGGCGCGGGCGTATGGCCTGCGGCCACCGTCGGGAGATGGCCGACCGGGTTCCCCGGCGACGGCGCCGCGGCGTCGTCCCTGACGGGGGCATGCTCCGGAAAGCCCCCGTCAGGAACAACACCCGAACCAGGAACACCTGACGCGGAAGCCCCCCAGGGCAAAGCCCCCGAAGCGGAAGCGGCGGAACCGGGACCCATCGGACCGGGAGTCCCCGACGCGGGAACGGCGGGCCCGGGAACGCCCGGACCGGGAGTCCCCGACGCGGGAGCGGCCGGACTGGGAACCGCCGGACCAGGAGCCCCCGCAGCGGAAGCGGCGGAACCAGGACCCACCGGACCGGGAGTCCCCGACGCGGGAACGGCGGGCCCGGGAACGCCCGGACCGGGAACCCCCGGACCAGGAACGGTCGGGCCATGGGCAGCCGGAGCGGAAGCGGCGGGACCGGGACCCAGCGGACCAGTAACCCCCGGGCCAGGGGCCCCCGGGCCAGGAATACCCGAAGCAGGAACGCCCGGACCGGGAGCACCCCAAGCGGAGGCGGCGGGACCGGGACCCACCGGACCGGGAATCCCCGACGCGGGAGCGGCAGGGCTGGGAACCGCCGATCCAGGAGCCCCCGCAGCGGGAGCGCCCGAAGCAGGAGCCGCCGGACCAGAAACCCCCGGAGCGGGAGCGGTCGGAGCGGGAGCGGTCGGGCCGGGAGCGGTCGGGCCGGGAGCGGCCGTACCAGGAGCCCCCGAACCAGGGGCGCCCGGAGCGGGAACGGTTGGGTCGGCAGCCGCCTGGCCTGGAACGAACGGCATTCCGTCCTGAATTGCCGTGCTGCCGTCCCGGACGGGCGCATCACCGCCCCTCGCCGGAGGTCGGCCGGGCGCCCCCGCGCCCTGAGCGCCCACCCCAGCCGCCCCATCCACGCCGCCGGCACCAACGGCACCCCCCGGACCCACACCCCCAACGCCTCCAGCGCCCCACGCACCCACCGCACCCGCAGGACCCACACCCCCAGCGCCGTCCGCGCCACGAACACCCGCCGCACCCGCCGGATCCACGCCCCCACTGCCCCACGCACCCACCACACCTGCGGCACCCGGCGCACCCCCCGGACCCACACCCCCAACGCCTCCAGCGCCCCACGCACCCACCGCACCCGCAGGACCCACACCCCCAGCGCCGTCCGCGCCCCGAACACCCACCGCACCCACACTCCCAGCGCCCCCAGCGCCCCCGGCGCCCCCAGCGCCCGCGGGACCCGCTCCCCCGGTGGCTTTGGCGCGGGCCGTGCTCGTTGCGTCTGGCGGGGTGTTCTGGGCGGGCGTGCTCTCGGGGTTCTCCGTGTCCAGCAACCGCACCGCGTGGCGGCCGAGTTGGGCCACCAGGGTGGCGGGGAGCCAGGGCTCGCGTGAGCGGCCGTCGGACACCGTGTCCTCCGCGCCGGTGCGTTCCAGGATCCGGTCCAGCGTCGGCCGTGCGGCCGGGTCCTTGCGCAGACAGTCGCGGACGAGGTCGGCGATGCCCTCGGGGACGCCCGCGAGATCGGGTTCCTCCTGGGCGATGCGGAACATCAGGGCGTGCACCCCGCTGCCGGCACCGCCGAAGGGAAGCGCGCCGGACGCCGCGTAGGCGAGCACGGAACCGAGGCAGAAGACGTCGCAGGCGGGCGTGATCCGGTCGCCGCGCACCTGCTCGGGCGCCATGAAGCCGGGCGAGCCGACCAGCGAGCCGGTGCGGGTGAGCCCGTCCCCGGCCAGGGTTTCCAGCGCCCGCGCGATCCCGAAGTCGATGACCCGCGGCCCGTCGATGGTCACCAGCACATTGGACGGTTTGAGGTCGCGGTGGACGATCCCGGCGGCGTGGATGTCCTGGAGCGCGCGCGCGAGCCCGGCGGCGAGGATGCGCACCGTGCGCTCGGGCAGCGCGCCGTGCTCACGCCCCACGACCTGCTCCAGGCTGGGCCCGGCGACGTACCCGGTGGCCACCCACGGCACGGCCGCCTCGGTGTCGGCGTCCAGGACCGGCGCCGTCCAGTGGCCGCCGACCCGCCGGGCGGCCCGCACCTCCCGCCGGAACCGCGCCCGGAACTCCTCCTGCTCGGCCAGTTCCTCGCGCACCAGCTTCACCGCGACGGTGCGGCCCCGGTCCGACCGGGCCAGGTACACGTGCCCCATCCCGCCCGCGCCGAGCCGCGCCAGCAGCCGGTACGCCCCGATCCCGCGCGGATCCCCAGGTCCCAGCTTCTCCACGGAACCGCCCGCCTCCCCCTGTACGTCAGCCTCGGACCGAGAATAGTGCGGCCCTGGAAGGAGTCGCCCGGGGCGGTCCGCGCGGTTCCGGCAGGCCCCCGTCCGGGCGACGGGCGGCCCGCCGCCGGGCCGGCGGCGTACCCGGTCCCGGGCGCGACGAGGCCGCCGCGTCGACAACCTGTCGCAAAAACCCCCCGGCCACGAAACAGGACGCCGATGTCCGATCCGCGTGCCGGGCCTCTACGCTCGCGGGCATGACCCCTCAGCCCCGCCCCGACGCCGGCGCCGCCGTGAAGGCCGCGGACCGCGCGCATGTGTTCCACTCCTGGTCCGCTCAGGACCTCATCGACCCGCTCGCCGTGGCCGGCGCGGAAGGGTCGTACTTCTGGGACTACGACGGCACGCGGTACCTGGACTTCACCAGCGGGCTCGTCTTCACCAACATCGGCTACCAGCACCCGAAGGTGGTCGCCGCGATACAGGAGCAGGCCGCGTCCCTCGCCACGTTCGCGCCCGCGTTCGCGGTGGAGGCCCGCTCCGAGGCGGCCCGGCTGATCGCCGAGCGGACGCCCGGCGACCTCGACAAGATCTTCTTCACCAACGGCGGCGCCGACGCGATCGAGCACGCCATCCGCATGGCCCGGCTGCACACGGGCCGCCCGAAGGTGCTGTCGGCGTACCGCTCCTACCACGGCGGCACCCAGCAGGCGATCAACGTCACCGGCGACCCGCGCCGCTGGCCCTCCGACAGCGGGACCGCCGGGGTCGTCCACTTCTGGGCGCCGTTCCTCTACCGCTCCCGCTTCTACGCCGAGACCGAGGAGCAGGAGTGCGCCCGGGCGCTGGAGCACCTGGAGACCACGATCACCTTCGAGGGCCCGGGCACCGTCGCCGCGATCGTCCTGGAGACGATCCCGGGCACGGCGGGCATCATGGTGCCGCCGCCGGGCTATCTCGCGGGCGTGCGGGACCTGTGCGACAAGTACGGGATCGTCTTCGTCCTGGACGAGGTCATGGCCGGGTTCGGGCGGACCGGTGAGTGGTTCGCGGCCGATCTGTTCGGCGTCGTACCGGACCTGATGACCTTCGCGAAGGGCGTGAACTCCGGATATGTGCCGCTCGGCGGTGTGGCGATCTCCGGGGAGATCGCCGAGACCTTCGGCAATCGCGCCTATCCGGGCGGTCTGACGTATTCCGGCCATCCGCTGGCCTGCGCCGCCGCCGTCGCCACCCTCGACGTGATGGAGGAGGAGGGCGTCGTCGCCAACGCGAGGCGGCTGGGCGCGTCCGTGGTGGAGCCGGGGCTGCGCGCGCTGGCCGAGCGGCACCCCAGCGTGGGCGAGGTGCGCGGCGTCGGCATGTTCTGGGCGCTCGACCTGGTGAAGAACCGGGAGACCCGGGAGCCGCTGGTGCCGTACAACGCGGCGGGCGAGGCGAACGCCCCGATGGCCGCGTTCGGCGCCGCCGCCAAGCGGCACGGCCTGTGGCCCTTCATCAACATGAACCGCACCCATGTCGTGCCGCCCTGCAATGTCTCCGAGGCCGAGCTGAAGGAGGGTTTCGCGGCCCTGGACGCGGCCCTGAGCGTGGCCGACACCTACACGGAGTGAGCGTCCCCCAGCACCGATTCCCACCGGGCGCAACCCGAACGCGTAAGGTGGCGTGCTCGTAGACATAAGCGAGTACGTCACCCGCACGTGTGAGGAGAGGTCGCCGACCATGCCCGGCAACGGCGCCGTGACGCGCAGCACCCTGCGCCAGCAGATAGCGGACGCGCTGCGTGACGAAGTCCTCGCCGGCCGGCTCCAGCCGGGGCGGGAGTTCACGGTGAAGGAGATCGCCGAACAGTACGGCGTGTCGGCGACCCCGGTCAGGGAGGCGCTGGTCGACCTGTCCGCGCAGGGCATCCTGGAGGCCGACCAGCACCGCGGCTTCCACGTCCCGGAGTACTCACTGACCGACTACCAGGGCATGATCGAGGCCCGCAGTCTGGTCACCGACGGCATTTTCCAGGCCCTCGCCGAGGGCCACGGCGCCTTCCAGGGCTCGGCCGACCAGCGGACCGCGGCGGCCCTGGCCACGGTCCGGCGGCGCGGCGAGGAGGCCAGGCGGGCGGCGGGCGCCGGCGAGCTGAGCGTGCTCATCGGGTACGACCTGCGTTTCTGGCGCGAGCTGAGCGCCCTGTTCGGCAACCCCTACCTCGCCGACTTCCTGCACCGGCTGCGCCTGCTGTCCTGGGTGTGCGCGGTGCAGCACCTGCGCCGTCTGCCGGACCTGCGCGGCCTGCTGTGGTCCGGCCACACCGAACTCGTCGACGCGCTGACGCGTCGGGACGCCGCCGCGGCCCGCGCGGTCGTCACCGCCTACAACACGCACTCCCTCGACCTCATCGAGCGGCTGGCGGCCCGGTGAGCGGTCCTGCCGGGATGGTCGACCTCACCGTGGTCGTCCCCGCCTACAACGAGGAGGCGCGCCTCGGCCCCACCCTCACCGCCATCACCGGCTACCTGGGCGAGACCGAGGGCCGCTGGGGCGAGTGGGAGGTCGTCGTCGCAGACGACGGCTCGACCGACGGCACCCGGGACGTCGTCACCCGGCTCGGGCATCCGCGCATCCGGCTGGTCGGCTCCCCGCGCAACCGCGGCAAGGGTCACGCCCTGCGGCTCGGGGTCGCCGACTCGCGCGGCCGGCGGGTGCTGGTCACCGACGCCGACCTGGCCGCCCCCATCGAGGAGCTGGAGCGGCTGGACAAGGCGCTCAGCGAGGGGAACGCGGTGGCGCTCGGTTCGCGTTCCGTGCCGGGCGCGGACATCGCCCACCGGCAGCACCGGGTCCGCGAATGGCTCGGCCGGGCCGGCAACCTGCTGATACGCGCGACCGCGGTGCCCGGCATACGGGACACCCAGTGCGGTTTCAAACTGTTCGACGGCGACCGGGCGCGCACGGCGTTCGCGGACTCCCGGCTCGACGGCTGGGGCATCGACGTGGAGGTGCTCCAGCGGTTCCGCCGCTCGGGCTGGCCGATGGCCGAGGTCCCGGTGCGCTGGAGCCACCAGCCCGGTTCGAAGATAGGCCCGCTCGACTACGCGCGCGTGCTGGCCGACCTGGCCCGGCTGCGGGCCCGCGCGCTGCGCCCCGCCGATCTGCTGGCGGCCGTCCTGTTCCTGCTGATGGCGGTCCTCCTGTACTCGGGCCGCCTCTTCGACCCGGCGCACCACTACCTGCCGGACTCGCTGCAGGACCAGAACCAGTGGGAGTGGTTCTTCGCGGTGACGGCCGACAACGTCGCCCATCTGCGCAACCCGCTCTTCACCGACCTTCAGGGCTTCCCCGACGGCGTCAACCTGATGGCCAACACGGTCATGCTGGGCCTGTCCGTGCCGTTCGCGCCGCTCACCCTGCTGGCCGGACCGGCGGTCTCGCTGAGCGTGTGCATGGCGCTGGGGCTGGCCGCGACCGCGGCCGCCTGGTACTGGCTGATCGTGAAACGGGTGGTGCGGCAGCGGGCCGCCGCGTTCCTCGGCGCGCTGCTGGCGGCCTTCGCCCCGCCGATGGTCAGCCACGCCAACGCGCACCCCAACTTCGTCGTCCTGTTCATGATCCCGTTGATCGTCGACCGGGCCCTGCGGCTGTGCGCGGGCACCCGGGTGGTGCGGGACGGGATCGTGCTGGGCCTGATGGCGACGTACCAGGTCTTCCTCGGCGAGGAGCCGCTGCTGCTCGCCTCGGTCGGCATGCTGCTGTTCGCCGCCGGCTACGCGGTCGTCCGCCGGGATGTGGCGCGGCGGGCCTGGCGGCCGCTGGCCAAGGGCCTGCTGATCGGCGCGGCGGTCTGTCTGCCGCTGGTCGCCTTCCCGCTGTACTGGCAGTTCGCCGGCCCGCAGAGCTACCACAGCGTCCTGCACGGCGAGAACGCGGGCAACAGCCCCCTCGCGCTGCTCGCCTTCGCCGAGCGTTCCCTGGTCGCCGGCGACGCGCAGGTCGCGGGGTCCCTCTCGCTCAACCCCACGGAGCAGAACGCCTTCTACGGCTGGCCGCTGGTCGCCCTCGCCTTCGCGATCGTCGTACGGCTGTGGGAGCGGGCCCTGGTCAAGGCGCTGGCGTTCACGGCGGTGGCGGCCGCGCTGCTGTCGCTCGGCCCGAAGATCCGCATGCCGCTCACCGACACCGTCTTCACCGGCCCGTGGGCGGCGCTCGCCCATCTGCCGCTGTTCGAGTCGGTCATCGAGGGCCGCGTCGCGATGATCTGCGCGCCCGCGCTGGGCATCCTGCTGGCGATCGCCGTGGACCGGCTGGCCGCGATGCGCGCCACGGCGACCCAGTACGTCGGGCTGCTCGGCGTCGCCCTGGCGCTGCTGCCGCTGGTCCCGGCGCCGCTGAAGTCCGTGCCGCGGGCGCCGGTGCCGGCGTTCATAGCGGACGGGATGTGGAGGCCGTACATCCACCCGGGTGAGTCGCTCGTCCCGGTGCCGCTGCCCGATCCCGGCGCGGCGGAGGCGCTGCACTGGCAGACCGCGGCCGGTCTCGGCTTCAAGCTGCCCGGCGGCTACTTCAACGGCCCCTACGGCGAGGACCGCATCGGCATCTACGGCGCCTCCCCGCGCTACACCTCCAACATGCTGCGCGAGGTGCGCTACAGCGGTGTCGTACCGGAGATCGGCGAGAACTGGCGGGCGCAGGCCCGGCGGGACTTCGCGTACTGGAATGCGGGCGCCCTGGTGCTCGCCCCGCAGACCAACGACGGTCCGCTGCGCGAGGCCGTGACGAAGCTGACCGGCAGACCGGGGAAGTGGACCGGCGGCGTGTGGGTATGGGACCTGCACGAGGGGAGTTGACCCCGCGCCGCACCGACTACCCTGCCCTGACCACCTGCTGTGCGCGCCAGCGCGCCGCGTGCCGATGCGAGGAGCCCTCTTTGGCCTGTGACCTGTGGCTGGTGCCGCTCGTCGACGTCTTGTGCCACACCCCCGACAACCCGTTCGCCGAGGAACTCGCGCAGTACAACAAGGTGCTCGCCGAGTCCGGACTGCCGCCGGTGCCGGTGTACCAGTACATGCCGGGCCTGTCCGGGGACGTCGCCCCGGTGGCCGGCTTCGACTACGACGCGCTGCACTTCCTGCGCCGGGCCCATCTCCTCCAGGTGTGCGGGCTGCCGGTGACCCCGGTGGACGAACTGGGCGGGGACTACGAACAGTTGCTGGAGATGTTCGAGTCGACGGCCCAGCAGTCGCACCTGGTCTGGCACTACGACCACGCCGGCGCCTATGTCCCGGTCGACTTCCCGCAGCCGCTGTCCAACGACGAACTGCTCGCGGGCGGCGGCCCGTTGGGCTCCTCGCAGGCGCTGCTGCGGGAGCTGGAGCAGGTGGCACCGGCGATCGGCATCGACCCGGCCAACCCGCCGGCCGCTCCCCAGCCGCCGAGCGCGCCCACGGAACTGGAGGAGCCGGCCGGGCCCGCGCCGTACGACCCGAGCCCGTTCGCCCGCGAACGGCACGTCTGGCTCGGCCTGCACGCCGCGGCCACCCGAAGCCTGGCCCAGGGCTCGATGATCGTCTTCAGCTGACGGACCGTTGTCCCCGAGGAGCGGTCGCGCCCTCTGCCATCATCGGCAAGGTGATCACAACGTCCCGACGCTCCGTCCTGACCGTCCTCGCCGCCGCCGGACTCGGCACCGCGCTGCCCACCGCGCTCGGTGCCGTACCCGCGTCCGCCGCGAGCGACCTGTACGCCTCCAACACGGACCTCTACCGGACGCTCGCCGGGCGCGAGGGCATCGACTTCGCCCGCCGCTGCCGGCGCCACGCGTACACCGACGACGACCAGGCGGGGGCGCCGGGCACGTACGGCCGGACCGCGATCCTCGCCCTGCACGGCGGCGGCATCGAGGGCGGCACCTCCGAACTGTGCCTGGGCATCGCGGGGTACGACCCGAAGGACCTCACCCCCCGCTACGGGGCGGGAGCGCCGCTGCACGACTACTGGATGTTCGAGGGCATCAGATCCAGCGGCAACTCCGAACTGCACGTCACGTCCACGCACTGCGACGACCGCGTGGCCCTCGCGCTCGCGGCCGGTGCCCTCAACGTGGTGAGCGTGCACGGCTGTACGGCCGCCCAGGCGGGCGCCCCCGCGTCCCGTCCCGAGGCGGTGGTGATCGGTGGCCGCAACGCCGCCTTGCGCCGATACCTCGGCGAGGCGCTGGATGCGGCGGGCGTCCAGACGATCGACGCGTCCACCGACGACGACATCGCCGGGGTCTCGCCGGACAACATCTGCAACCGGACGCTGCTCGGCATGGGCGCCCAGCTGGAACTGACGACCGAGCTGCGGGCGGCCATGTTCGGCACCAACACCATCAAGGGCAGGGCGGGTTCGGTCACCGCGGCGTTCTGGACGTTCGCGGACGCGGTACGAGCGGCGGTGGCCCGCATGGAGGCGGACCCGTCCCAGATCATCCTCTGACGAAACACACGGAGCACAGGGAGGGAGCACACGGAGCGGTGGGGCACCCGGAGGCATTCCGGGCGCCCCGTCGGCGCTCGTGGCCGTCTCCCCGTTTCGCCGGGGAGTGAACGGCCCTGCTACAGGAACGAGTTGATCTGGATCGTCTCGTCGCGGCCCGGGCCCACGCCGATCGCGGAGATCGGGGCGCCGGACATCTCCTCCAGCGCCTTGACGTAGTTCTGCGCGTTCTTCGGCAGGTCGGAGAACGACTTGGCCTTGGTGATGTCCTCGGACCAGCCGGGCAGCGTCTCGTAGACGGGCTTGGCGTGGTGGAAGTCCGTCTGGGAGTACGGGAGTTCATCGACCCGGCGGCCGTCGATCTCATAGCCGACACAGACCGGGATCCGCTCCCAGCCGGTGAGCACGTCCAGCTTGGTGAGGAAGAAGTCGGTCAGTCCGTTGACCCGGGTCGCGTACCGCGCGATCACCGCGTCGAACCAGCCGCAGCGCCGGTCCCGGCCGGTGGTGACGCCCCGCTCGCCGCCGATCCGGCGCAGCGCCTCGCCGTCCTCGTCGAACAGCTCGGTCGGGAAGGGCCCGGCCCCCACGCGGGTGGTGTACGCCTTGAGGATGCCGATGACCCGGCTGATCTTCGTCGGGCCGACGCCGGCGCCGGTGCAGGCCCCGCCCGCGGTGGGGTTGCTGGAGGTGACGAACGGATACGTACCGTGGTCGATGTCCAGCAGCGTGCCCTGCCCGCCCTCGAAGAGGACGACCTTGTCCTGCTCCAGCGCCTGGTTGAGGACCAGCACCGTGTCCGCGACATACGGCTTGAGCTGCTCCGCGTAACCCAGCAGTTCCTCGACCACCTGGTCGGCGGTGATGGCACGCCGGTTGTAGAGCTTGGTCAGCATCTGGTTCTTGACGTCGAGCGCCGCCTCGACCTTCTGCTGCAGGATCGACTCGTCGTACAGGTCCTGGACCCGGATGCCGACGCGGTTGATCTTGTCGGCATACGTCGGACCGATGCCGCGCCCCGTCGTGCCGATCTTCCGCTTCCCGAGGAAGCGTTCCGTCACCTTGTCGACGGTGACGTTGTACGGCGTGATGATGTGAGCGTTGCCGCTGATCAGCAGCTTGGAGGTGTCCACTCCCCGCTCGTTCAGACCGCTCAGCTCGGAGAGCAGGACCGACGGGTCGACGACGACGCCGTTGCCGATGACCGGCGTACAACCGGGCGAGAGGATTCCGGAAGGGAGCAGGTGGAGTGCATACTTCTGGTCGCCGACGACCACGGTGTGGCCGGCGTTGTTGCCGCCCTGGTACCGGACGACATAATCCACCGAGCCACCGAGCAGGTCGGTGGCCTTCCCCTTGCCCTCGTCACCCCACTGAGCACCGAGCAGCACAAGTGCGGGCACGCGCGTACACCCCTTCCGGGCGGGGCATGTCCAAGGTCAGGGGCGCACGCGTAGGGTTCACCGCCACGTACCACCGCGACCGTCGTTGGCCGCACAACCGTCGGACCGGATGCCCCGGAATAGACGAAGCCCCTGGCGCAATAGCGCAAGGGGCTCTTGCACAAAGATGCTACCCGAGGAAGCGAGGCAGGACCGAGGTGGCGACTTTCGCGACGCCCGATCAGCTGCTGGTGATCATCGATCCGGTTGCCCGGCAGACCGACGGAGAGTCCGTCCGCATCGCGAAAGACGTGCTCAGCGCGGGTGCGACCACGAAGGTGTGCCTGCCGGACGATCCGGAGGAGTTCGCCCGGGCGTTGGCGCGCCGCGGGTCGCGGCGGCCGGTGGTGATCGGCGACGACCGCGCGCTGGTGCGGGCGGTGTCCCTGCTGCACCGGCAGCGGGAGCTGGCCGGATGCGTGCTGTCCATGGTGCCGGTGGGGGGTGCGCTGGCGCTGGCGGAGACGCTAGGGGTGCCGACCGGTGCGGTGGCCGCCGCCCGGGCGGTGCTCGACGGGACGCAGCGCCGCCTGGACCTGCTGGTGGACGACAGCGACGGGGTGGTGCTGGGCGCCCTGCGGATTCCGCCGCTCGCGCCGCGCGAGGACCGGCCGGCGGAGCCGGTGGGCGCCACCGCCGTCTCGGGGCGTCCATGGCTGCGCTCGACGTACCGGTCGCTGGTACGGACCCTGGCGCCCCGGCCGTCCCGGCTCGCCCCGGCCCCGCCCGGCCCCGCCCGGCTGCGGGTGGAGGTCGACGGGGCGACGCTCGTCGACCTGGACCAGCCGGTGGAGGCGGTGTCGGTGACGCCGGGCACCGCCGGGCAGGCCGAGGTCGAGGTGCGGCCGGTGTCGGTCGGCGCGGAGGCGTCCGCGCTGCGGGTGTCGGGGCGCACGGTGACCGTGACCGGGACGGACTTCCGCTACCGGACGGACGCGGGCGTCACGGGCCCGGTCCGCCGCCGCACCTGGACCCTCAGGGAACGAGCCTGGACCCTGACCCTGCCGCCCCCGCTGCCGTAGCCCCCGCCCCCGCACCCGCACCCGCACCCGCACCGGCACCGGCACCGGCACCGGCACCGGCACCGGCACCGGCACCGGCACCGGCGAACCGTCCACTTGCCTACTAGGAAAGTCAAGAGTAACTTTCCCAGTAGGAAAGTTGAGCTGGGAAATGCCGAGCGGGAACGGGAGGGCGCGGGCCGTGAGCACACCGGTGGACGCCGAACAGGCGTGGAGAGACCTCCAACGCATCCGAGTGCCGCAGGAGCGGGTGTACGACGAGTTCGAGCGGTCCACGGCGGACGGATCGGGCACCACCTGGGCCACGGCCGCGCTCATGTGGCTCTTCCTGGCCGGTCTGGGCCTGGACCTGCCCGGGTGGGGCGTGGGGCTGGTCGTCGCCGCCTACGTCGCGCTGCTGAGCGTGCTCGCCGTGCTGCACAACCGCCGCAGCCGGTTGCGCCTGCACCACACCCGGTGCACCCGGCGGATGTCCGGCACCTTCGTCGCGGGGGCGGTGGTGACCGGCGGGACGACCCTGCTGTCCGGCCGCCTGGTCGATTCGCTGGAGCCGATGTCCGCCAGTCTGATCCAGGCCACGGTCTCGGCGACGGTGTTCGCACTGTTCGTGGGCCCGACGAGCCGCTGGGCGGCCCGGTCGGCGCGGGACCGCGGCACACCGGCGGCACGTGCGGGAGCGGCAGGCACGGGAGCGGCGAACGCAGGGACGGACCGATGAGCATCCCCGCCGGCTTCGACGAACTGATCCACCCCGCCACCCGGCTGTCGGTGGTCGCGCTGCTCGCCGCCACCCAATGGGCGGACTTCGCGTTCGTCCGGGACAGCCTCTCGCTCAGCGACTCCGCGCTCTCCAAACAGCTGCACACCCTGGAAGAGGCCGGATATCTGGAGCTCCACAAGGAGGGCGGCGGCCGCAAGCGGCGCACCAGGGTACGGCTGACGGACCGCGGCCGCACCGCCTTCGAGGGGCACGTCGCGGCGCTCCGGGCGATCGTCGAGGGTGCCGGTCCCCCGGCGGCGGCCGGCACCCCGCCACGACCGCGAGACCACTCGGGGGCAGGCAGATGACACCGGAGCACACACCCGCCCAGCCCGTCGTCCGGGCCCGCGGCGTGACGATGACGTACGGCGACTTCGACGTCCTGCACGGCGTCGACCTGGACATCCACCGCGGCGAGGTCTTCGCGCTGCTCGGACCCAACGGCGCCGGGAAGACCACCACCGTGGAAATCCTGGAGGGCTTCCGGCAGCGTTCCGCCGGTGAGGTGAGCGTCCTCGGTACGGACCCGGAACGGGGCGACGACGCGTGGCGCGGCCGGATCGGACTGGTCCTGCAGTCCTGGCGCGACCACCGCCGCTGGCGGGTCGCCGAGTTGCTGACGCACTTCGCCACGTACTACCCCGACCCGCGCGACCCGGCCGACCTGCTGGCCCTGGTCGGCCTCACCGACCAGGCCGGTCGGCAGGTGGACCGGCTGTCCGGCGGCCAGCGGCGGCGGCTGGACGTCGCGCTCGGCATCGTCGGCCGCCCCCAGCTCCTCTTCCTGGACGAGCCGACCACCGGCTTCGACCCGCAGGCGCGGCACCGGTTCCACGTCCTGGTCGAACGGCTGGCCCGCGACGAGGGCGTCACCGTCCTGCTCACCACCCACGACCTGGCGGAGGCCGAGCGGCTCGCCGACCGGCTCGCCATCCTGGTCGGCGGCCGCATCCGGGCCTGCGGCACGCCCGCGGAACTGGCCCGGCGGGCCGCCGCACAGGCCGAGGTCCGCTGGACGGCCGACGACGGGACGGCCCGCCGTGAACGCACCGAGGACCCCTCCCGGCTGGTCTGGGAACTCCACCGGCAGGCGGACGGCCCGATCGCCGGCCTGGAGGTCCGCCGCCCGACGCTGGAGGACACCTACCTGCACATGCTGCACCGGCAGACCGACGGCACGGACGGGGACACGGACAGGGACAGGGACAGGGACAGGGACAGGGACGAGGAGACCCGGGCCGCATGAGGAGGACACCCATGACGAACGGTTGGCGCGCCGGGCTCCAGCGCGGCGGCATCGAGCTGCGGCACCTCCTGCGCAACGGCAAGGAGATGTCCGGCCATCTGACCAACGTGGTCGTCGCGCTGCTCGTCGCCGCCTACGTCAGCGACGACGTGCCGGGCACCCGGACCCCGATGGCCCATCTGGTGCTGGCGGGCTTCACCGCCTACCTGCTGTTCCAGATCGGACTGATCAGCCTTCCGCAGATCCTCGTGACCGAGCGGGAGGAAGGTGCCCTGCTGCGGCTGCGCGCCACGCCCGGCGGGATACCGGCCTACCTCGTCGCCAAGTGCCTGCTGGTGGTCGTCGTGGCGGTCGGCACCATGGCCCTGCTCCTGGCAGCCGCGGCGCTGCTGGTGGACGGGCCGCTGCCGCACGGGCCGGCCGACTGGCTGACGCTGCTGTGGGTCACCACGCTCGGGCTGCTCGCCGTCGTACCGCTGGGCGCGGCCATAGGCGCGGTGCTGCCCAACCCCCGCGAGGCGCTGGCGCTGATCATGCTGCCGACGATGGGGCTCCTGTTCACCTCCGGGACGGTGATCCCGATCACCTCGCTGCCCGTGCCGGTCCAGCAGGTGGCCTCGGTCTTCCCGCTCAAGTGGATGGCGCAGGGCCTGCGTTCGGCGCTGCTCCCCGACACGGCACGGACCGCCGAGGCGGCCGGCTCCTGGGAACTGCCCATGGTCGCCCTGGTGCTGACCGCCTGGGCGGTCCTCGGGTTCGTGCTCGCGGTGCCCCTGCTGCGCCGCACCGCCCGCCGCGAGTCCGGCTCCCGCCTGTCCACCCGCCACCGCAAGGCGGCACAGAACGGCACGCTCCCCGCGTAGCGGGCCTCGTGGCCGCCGGGCGAGGCCGCGGCCTGGCCGGCCGGACGGGCGCAACCTAGTCGGCGGGGCGGGCCGGGATGCTGCTGTCGGGGGTGTTTCTCGGGTACAGCCGGTCGCGGTGCAGGCGCCAGCGTTCCATCATGTTCGCCACGTCCTGCTCGATGAACTCGAAGAAGGCGAGGGTCTCCGCCAGCCGTCGGCCCGCCGGGGTCGTGGCGCCCAGGCTCGCCACGCCCTCCCGCAGGGCGTCCTCCCAGCGCTTGATGATCGCCTCACGGCTGGTGAGCGCCTGGTACCACTGGTCGTTGTGCACCCGGTACCGCTCCCGCCGCGAGCCGGGCTGCCGCTCGCGGGAGACCAGGTGCACCTGGGCCAGATAGCGCACGGCGCCGGAGACGGCGGCGGGGCTGATCCTGAGCCGCTCCCCCAGCTCGGCGGAGGTCAGCGTGCCGGTGTCGGAGGCGAGCAGCGCGGCGAACACCCGGGACGGCATCCGCGGCACGCCCGCCTCGACGAGTTGCGCCGCGAAGGACTCCACGAACCGCGAGACCGCCTCCGGATCCCGCCCCACCGCCGCTGACTCCGCCATACCGTCACCCTACCCGCGGTTTATACGCTTCCTTAACTTCACAAACTTCTGAAAGAAGCGTACGTTCCGGACCATGACGAAGGCAATCACGGTCTCGGGGCTCCACAAGTCCTTCGGCCGCACCCACGCGCTGGACGGCCTCGATCTGGAGGTCGAGACCGGCGAGGTGCACGGTTTCCTCGGCCCCAACGGCGCCGGCAAGTCCACCACCATCAGGGTCCTGCTCGGCCTGCTGCGGGCCGACTCGGGCGCCGCACAGGTACTCGGCCGCGACCCGTGGGCGGACGCCGTCGAGGTGCACCGGCGCATCGCCTATGTGCCCGGAGACGTCACCCTGTGGCGCAATCTCTCCGGCGGCGAGGTCATCGACCTCTACGGCCGCCTGCGCGGAGGGCTCGACCCGCGGCGCCGCACGGAACTGGTCGAGCGCTTCGAACTGGACCCCACCAAGAAGGGCCGCACCTACTCCAAGGGCAACCGGCAGAAGGTCGCCCTGGTCGCCGCCTTCGCCTCGGACGTCGACCTGCTGATCCTGGACGAACCGACGTCCGGCCTCGACCCGCTGATGGAGGCGGTCTTCCAGCGCTGCGTCGAGGAGGAACGCGACCGGGGCCGCACGATCCTGCTGTCCTCGCACATCCTCAGCGAGGTGGAGGAGCTGTGCGACCGGGTGAGCATCATCCGCAAGGGCCGCACGGTGGAGACCGGCTCCCTGGCCGATCTGCGCCATCTGACCCGGACCAGCGTCAGTGCCGAACTCGCGGGACCGCCGAACGGGCTCGCGCACCTGCCCGGCGTCCATGACCTCGACGTCCAGGGCCGCCGCGTCCGCCTTCAGGTCGACACGGACAAGCTGAACGAGGTCCTGCGCTCGCTGAGCGAGTCCGGCGTGCGCTCGCTGACCTCGACGCCGCCGACGCTTGAGGAGCTGTTCCTGCGGCACTACGAGACCGAACCCGCCGAGCCCGCCGGGACCGACGAGACGGCCGAGACGGCCGAGACGGCCGAGACGGCCGAAACCGACGAGACCGACGAGACCGGCAAGACCGGCAAGACCGACGAGACCGACGAGACCGGCAAGACCGCCGGGACCGACGAGACCGGCGAGGTGGCACGGTGACCGCCGCCGCCCTCTCCCCGCACGCCCGCAACGCCCGGACCGGCGGCTCCCGCCACCTGGCCGGCACCGGCGTCCTGCTGCGCTTCGCGCTGCGCCGCGACCGCGTGATGATCCCGGTGTGGGTCGCGGTCAACGCGCTGATGGTCCTGTCCATGCCCAAGTCGCTGACGACCCTGTACGGCACCGCCGCCGCGCGCGCCGACCTGCTCCGCCAGATGGACACCAACCCCTCCCTGCGCGCGCTCATCGGCCCGGTCTTCGACGACTCGCTGGGCGCCCTGACGGCCTGGCGCGTCGGCATCTACGCGGGCGCCCTCGCCGCGGTGACGAGCCTGCTCGTGGTGGTCCGGCACACCCGGGACGAGGAGGAGAGCGGGCGGCAGGAACTCGTCTCGTCCGGCATGGTCGGCCGCCGCGCCCCGCTGACCGCCGGCCTGCTGGCCGCGGTCGTCGCCAACGCGGTCCTGGCGCTGCTGCTCGTCGCCGGCCTGGCCGGGCACGGCGGCTCGGGTGCGCTCGCCCTCGGCCTGGGCATCGCCGGCGTCGGCCTGGTCTTCGCGACGGCCGCGGCGATCGTGGTCCAGCTCACGGAGAGCGCACGGCTGGCCCGCGGTCTGACCGCGGCCGTGCTCGGCGCCGCCTTCGTGCTGCGCGCGGCCGGCGACTCGGCGTCCGACGACGGCTCCTCCGTCCTGACCTGGCTGTCCCCGCTCGGCTGGCTGGAGAACCTGCGGGCCTTCGCCGACGAACGCTGGTGGGTCCTGCTGCTGTTCGCCGCGGCCGTGGCCGCGCAGGCGGCCGTCGCCTATGTGCTCGCCGGCCGCCGCGACACCGGCATGAGCTTCCTGCCGACCCTGCCGGGACCGGCCCGAGGGCGGCTCGGCACGGCCGGCGCACTGGCCTGGCGGCTCCAGCGGGGCAGCGTCCTCGGCTGGTCGATCGGCTTCTTCCTGGCCGGAGTGGTCTACGGCGGGATGACCGACGGCGCGGCCGACCTGGTCCGCGACAACAACCAGGCCCGGGACCTGTTCGCGCGCATGGGCGGCCAGTCCGGGATCACCGACGCGTTCCTCGCCTCGATGGTCGGGATCATGGGTCTGGTCGCCGCCCTGTACGTCGTCTCGTCCGTCCTTCGGCTGTACGGCGAGGAGACCGCCGGCCGGGCGGAGCCCGTGCTGGCCGGGGCGGTGGGCCGGCTGCGCTGGGCCGCGGGCCATCTGGCGATCGCCTTCGGCGGGGTGGCGCTGCTCATGCTCCTGACCGGACTGGGCTTCGCCGCCGGATACGGCAGGCAGGTCGGCCCGATCCTCGGGGCGTGCCTGGTGCAGGTGCCCGCCGTCTGGGTCGTGGGCGGCCTGGCGGTCCTCCTGTACGGCGTGCTGCCGCGCGGCGCGATGGCGGCCTGGGGGGTCGCCGGCGCGGTGCTGCTGATCGGCTGGGTCGGTCCCGCGCTGGACGTTCCGCAGGCGGTGCTCGATCTGTCCCCGTTCGGCCATCTGCCCAAGCTGCCGGGCGGCCCGATGCGGTGGGGCCCGGTGCTCGTCCTCCTGCTACTGGCCGTGGCCCTCGTCGGAGCCGGACTTGCGGCCCTGCGCCGACGCGACGTGACGACCTGACGAGGCGTGACGACCTGACGAGGCGTGGGCGCGTGCGAGTGCGCGTGCGCTGTGCTTGGGCGGTCGGCGCTCGCCGTGGAGTTCTCCGCGCCCCCGGCGTCGCTCGGGCGCGGGGTCAGGTCGTGATGCTCAGCCCCTTCAGGCCCCGGATGACGAAGTTCGGCTTCCGCTCGGGCTCTTCCGCCAGGGCGAGCGTCGGGGCCCGCTCCAGCAGTGCGGTCATGGAGGCCGCCAACTCGATCCGGGCCAGCGGGGCGCCGATGCAGTAGTGGATGCCGGCGCTGAAGGAAATGTGCGGGTTGTCGTCGCGGGTGAGGTCCAGGCGGTCGGGGGCCTCGAAGACGGCCGGGTCGTGGTTGGCGGAACCGAAGAGCATGGCGATCTCCGCGCCCCTCGGGATCGTCGTGCCGTCGATCTCGATCTCGTCCAGCACCCAGCGCTCGAAGAGCTGGAGCGGGGTGTCGTAGCGCATCAGCTCCTCCACCGCAAACGGCACCAGGGAGCGGTCGGCGCGGAGCGCGGCCAGCTGGTCCGGGTTGCGGAACAGCGCCCACCAGCCGTTCACCGTGGCGTTGACCGTCGCCTCGTGGCCGGCGTTCAGCAGCAGGACCGCCGTCGAGATCATCTCCTGCTCGGTCAGCCGGTCACCCTCGTCGTGGGCCGCGATCAGCCCCGAGACCAGATCCTCGCCCGGCTCCTTGCGGCGGGCGGCGATCAGCCCCCGCAGATACTCCGAGAACTCGACCGACGCCCGCACCGCCCTCGCCGCCGTCTCCTCGGACGGGTTCAGCTCGTACATGCCGCAGATGTCCGCCGACCAGGGCCGCAGCTGTGCGCGGTCCGACTCCGGGATGCCCAGCATCTCGGCGATCACCGCGACCGGCAGCGGCTCCGCGACATCCGCCAGCAGATCGCCGCCGCCCGCCGCCACCAGCGCCGCGACCAGTTCGTCGGCCAGTGCGTGCACGTACGGCTTCAGCCGCTCCACCGTCCGCGGCGTGAACGCCTTCGACACCAGCCGCCGGATCCGGGTGTGGTCCGGCGGCTCCAGGTCGAGCATCCCGTGGTCGTTCAGCGTGTGGAAGGGCTCGTGCTCCGGCGGCGGAACCGTGCGCCCGAACTCCTCGTGTGTGAACCGGTGTTGGTAGGTCCGGCCGAGCCCCCGGTCACGCAGCAGCGCCGAGACGTCCGCGTGATGCGGGACCAGCCACTGGTTCGTGGGCTCGTAGTAGTGCACGCGGCCCTTTTCCCGCAGCTCGGCGTAGGCGGGGTAAGGGTCGGCGAGAAACCCTTGGTCCCAGGGGTCGAAGGCAGCCATCCCGGGACGCTAACCCGGCATCCGCCCCTCCGACCAGGGGTCCTCCTTCAGATGGCCGATAAGGGCGGCGAAGGAGGCGGCGGGGAAGGAAAGGGTGGCGCGCGCAGGGAACTTGGAGTCGCGGACGGCTATACGGGTGGGCAGGTCGGCGATCTCGACGCAGGTGTCGCCGTCGCCGCCATCGGAGTAGGTGGACTTCCGCCAGTTCATCAGAGTTCCTTCGCCAGACGGTGGATGAAGTCGCGTGACGCCATGGCGTCCAGCGACGCACTCTCCACCCTACGGAACAGCTCCCGTAGTCTGGGCAGTTGGGATTCGGCATCGATGAACGCGACGCCGGTCGGTGAGTCCCGCATTCCGGTGTCCAGTCGGGGCACAGGTCCTCCCGCATACATCATCGAGGCCCCGGAACCGGCAAAGCCGTCCTGGTCGGTAGGGATCACGCGCACGGCGGCTTGCCCCTGCTCAACCAGGTCCAAGATCTGCCGAAGTTGAGCACGTGAGGACTCGCGATCGGAGACGCGGAGCCGCAGTGCGACCTCATGGATGATCGCCTCGTACGGGGTGGGATTGTCGCCCTCGATGACGGCACGGCGCCGCATCCGGTGTTCCACCCTGGGAGCGACCTCCTTCTCCGGCAGCTCCGGGTTCATGTAGGCGTAGACCGCGCGTGCGTAGTCCGGGGTCTGAAGGAGCCCGGGGATGCGGGTGATCACGATCTCGCGAAGGTACGACGCATGGTGCTCGACTTCGGCAGTGTCCATGAACACCGGCGGCAGCACTCCCCGATACTCCTCCCACCAGCCACGCGTCCGGTCGGTGGCCATCGCCACCAGGGCATCGATCAACGCCTCGTCCGTGCATGCGTAGTGAGCCGCGAGACGTCGCACCCGTTCTTCGCTGGCACCGGCGAAGCCCAGTTCCACCTGGCTTATCTGGGCCGAGGTCGAATTCAGCATCCCGGCTACCTCGCGCGCCTTCAGTCCGGCCGCCTCCCGCAGTCGACGCAGCTCAGTGCCCAACCGCACTTGCCGCGCGGTGGCGTACCCCCTCGGCGCCATGCACCCTCCTCAACAGCCCTGCGGTGATGCCTCGTTCGAGCGCAAGGCTACGCCAATCGGTTGCGCAAGGAATAATTATTCCTCTACCGTCAGTGACGCGACGCACACGCTGCGAAACCCTGGGTCACCGGAAGCGAACCGCTCCGCCCTGCCACGACGGCTGCGGCACTGCCACCGCCCGCGACCCGCAGACCTCCGAAATTCCACCATCGAACCGGAGTTGACGCATGCCTCAAAACGCACCCGAACCCTGGGAATACTCCCTCCACATCCCCAACGACCCCCGCGCCGTCACGGTCTGCCGCCGCACCCTCCGTCTGATCCTCACCCTGCACGGCCTGATCACCCTGGTCGACACGGCCGAACTCCTCGCCACGGAGCTGGTCTCCAACGCCGTACTGCACACCAAGGGCCCGGCAGCCCTACGGGTGCGCTGGTCACCGCCGAGGACGCTGCGGCTCGGCGCGTGGGACGCGGACCCCGAGCCGCCAGAGCCGCCGAGACCGTTCGACCACCTCGCCGATGCCGAGAACGGCCGCGGCCTCGCCTTGGTCCGCGCCTGCGCCGACGTGTGGGGCTGGCAGCCGCAGTCCAGGAACGGCAACCGCGGCAAGTACATCTGGTGCGAGTGCGCCCTGGAGGGCCTCAGCTGATAGGGGAACCGCAGGCCGGGGCCACTGGTCGCACGGTGGCTGCGGGTGGGACGCGTCAGCCCGGTGTCACCAGCCGGGCTTCGTAGGCGAACACCGCCGCCTGGGTGCGGTCGCGTAGGCCGAGTTTCACCAGGACGCGGCTCACATGGGTCTTGATCGTCGACTCGGCCACCACCAGACGTTCGGCTATCTCCACGTTGGACAGGCCCTGGGCTATGAGGACCAGCACCTCCGTCTCCCGTTCGGTCAGATCACCGTAGGCCGCCTGCGCGGTCGGGGTCAGACGCGGACCGTCGGACAGCTTGGAGAACTCCGTGATCAGCCGCTTGGTGACGGAGGGGGCGAGCAGCGCCTCGCCGGCCGCCACCACCCGTACCCCGTCCGCCAGTTGCCGGGCGGAGGCGTCCTTGAGCAGAAAGCCCGACGCTCCCGCGCGCAGCGCCTCGTAGACATACTCGTCCAGGTCGAACGTGGTCAGCACCAGCACCTTCGCCGTGCCGTCCGCGGCGACGATCTCACGCGTCGCCTCGATGCCGTTCAGCTCGGGCATCCGGATGTCCATCAGCACCACGTCGGGGGCCAGTTCGCGGACCCGCTCGACCGCCTCGCGGCCATTGACGGCCTCGCCGACGACCTCGATGTCCGGCATCGCGTTGAGCAGGACCGAGAAGCCCTCACGCACCATCATCTGGTCGTCCGCGATCAGTACGCGGATCGTCATGCCTCACCTTCGCTCACCGTCGCGACGGGCAGGAACACCGTCACCTCGTAACCCCCGTCGACCGGGCCCGCCGTCATCTCACCGTCCAGCATCGAGACACGCTCCCGCATGCCGGTGATGCCGTGCCCGGCGCCGGGCGAGGGCTTGACCAGAGCCGTCGCGGGTGGCGGGCCGTTGACTATGCGCAGGCCCAGACCGCCGAGGACATAGCCGATCTCGACCCGCGCGCTCGCCCCCGGCGCGTGCCGCAGGGTGTTGCTCAGCGCCTCCTGGACGATCCGGTACGCCGACAGCTCCACGCCCTGCGGGAGTTCACGCACCGCGCCGGTCACCGCCTTCTCGACGTCCAGCCCCGCCTCCCGCACGTTCGCCAGCAGCGCGTCCAGGTCGGCGAGCGTGGGCTGGGGGGTGTCGGGCGCCTCGTAGTCCTCCGCGCGGACCACTCCGAGGACCCGGCGCAGCTCGGTCAGTGCCGCCACCGCGTTCTCCCGGATCGTGGCGAACGCCTTCTCCAGCTCGGGCGGCGGGTTCTCCACCCGGTAGGGGGCGGCCTCCGCCTGGATGGCGACCACCGACATGTGGTGGGCGACCACGTCGTGCAGTTCGCGGGCGATGGTGGTGCGCTCCTCCAGCAGGGTGCGGCGGGAACGCTCGTGCGCGGTCACCGTCTGCTGGGCGGTCACCTCCTGCTTGGCGTCGCGGCGTATGTGCCAGACGGTGACGGCGAGCAGCAGCAGCGCGGACAGGAGCATCATGGGGCCGACGTTCGGGCTGTAGCCGCCGCTGAGGACGGTACCGGCCACGAAGCCGTAGCCCGCCGTCGTCAGCCACATCCAGGCGGCGGTGCGGGGGCGGGTGCGGATCGCCACCACTGTGAGCACCGTCAGATGGGCGAGGAAGCTGCCCGGCAGCCATGGCCAGTCGCCCCAGTTCGGGCTGAGGGTGGCCACCGCGGTGGACGCCGGGAACGACAGCCAGAACGCCCCGACGGGCCGGACCAGCGTCAGCAGGACCGGGCCCAGGGTGAACACAGCGCACAGCAGGCCCGACACGCCGGGGCCGCAGTATCCGAAAGACATGAGCATCGCCAGCCCGCCCACCGCGGCCACCACCGCGTGCGGGGTCCAGGACGCGTACTCCCGCTTACGGCCGGAGAGCCGTCGGGTGATCGGGCCGTCGACGCTCCTTGGGGCCAGCGGGCGGTAGGCGAAGGCGTCGTGGAACAGGTCCTGCCGCAGCCCGCGCAGGGCGTCCATGGCCGCCCGGACCTCCGGGCTGCGCGGCTTGTACGCGTCGTACCGGCCGTCCGCCGGTGTGGTCTGCGTGTGCGTCGTCTCGGTCACGTGCAAAACCGTAGGCCGGGCCGGGGGCCGGGGGCGTCACCTGTGAGAGGGGTCATTCGGGATCCGTCTCAGGTACTACGGGCGCCCCGCGGCCGACGGGCGGGGCGGACACCGAGGAGGCGTCCCCGTATCCCGCAGCCTGAGCCGGGAATCTGCTCCCTTCCGGGAGGGGAGGATGCCGAGCGACCCACCCTAGGCACCGCGCGCCGCCTCGGATTCGGGGCGACGGGGACGGTGGCGGCGGATCACCCGGGAGGGACGCGGCGGGGATCGGCGGCTCCCCTGCTCGTGGGACCGGAAGGCCGTCCAGCACACGGCCAGGGCCAGGGCGAAAACAGGGAGCCAGCCGAGGCGGGCCGCGGCCCAGGCCAGACCATCGGGGGCGGTGTGCAGACCGGGCAGGCGGCCCGCCGGCAGCAGTACGGCCGTCGTCACCATGAGCGCCGTCTGGTGCCAGAGGAAGATCGTCATCGCGGAGAGGTTGACCACGGTCACGGCCGCCCAGGCGACGGGGCGGCGCAGCGCACGGCGCAACGGCTCGCGCAGCAGCAGGGCGAGACCGCACTGGGCGAGGCCGAAGGTGACCGCCGCCAGGGTCGGCGGGTTCAGGTTGGAGACCGGCTCGCCGGGGACGCCCACCATCGACACCGGGTATCCGGCCCATACGAGAAGTGCCGCCGTGGCCGCCGCGCCGCCGGCGAACAGCAGCAGCCCGGCGCGGCGGCCGTCCAGCTCGCCGCGCGTCCAGGCCGCGCCCAGGGTGTAGGGCACCAGCCAGCCGGCCGCCAGGTTCACCCAGCCGAGCCAGGACGGGGCGCCGTCCAGGCCGAAGCGGAACAGATCCACATGGAGGACGACGGCCAGCGGCCACAGCGGACTGAGCCGGGCCACGAGCGGCGTCGCCGCCGTCAAGGCGGCGAAGACCAGCAGGAACCACAGCGGGGACAGGGCAAGCTTCACCAGCGTGCGGACGGTGTCGAGCGGCGCGTCCAGCAGGAGCAGGGCCGTCGCCGCGACCGCCCAGAGGACTACGACGGCGATCACCGGCCGGAACAGCCGGGACAGCCGGCCGCGCAGCCACCCGCCGTACGTCGTGCCACGGACCCGGGACAGCGCGTGGCTCCGGGTCGCCACATGACCGCCCACCAGGAAGAAGACGGCGAGGCTCTGGAAGACCCAGGAAACGGGGGCGAGCCAGGGCATGTGCCGCAACGGGCTCGCCGCGTGCAGCGCGCCGTCGTCCGCCACCAGGGCCGTGACCAGCCAGTGGCCCAGGACGACACCGAGGATCGCGAAGGCCCGCAGGGCGTCGACCGCGCGGTCCCGGGTGGCGGGCGTGGCCGCGTCCACGCGCAGGGCGCCTTCGCGCAGGCCCTTCGGCACGGTCGGCAGGAGGCCGTCACGCATGGGTCACCTCCGGCGTCTCGCCGAGGGCGATCCGGGCCAGGTTGACCAGCGCGGTCGAGCCCGGTGCGAAGTAGCCGCTGTGGTCGGCGTCGGCGGCGTCGAAGACACGGGCGCCGAAGCCCGGCGAGACCGGATCGGTGCCGAAGCCGACGGTGGTGCCGAACAGCTCCGCCCTGACATGCGGCACATCGGCCACCCAGTCGCCGGAGCCGCGCGCCGCCCAGACCCGGGCGGGTGTGTGCAGCGCCGCGGCCGAGTCGGCGCCGGTGCCGGGGCTGCCGACGAGCGCGAGCGCGTCGACGTCCAGGCCCGCGGCGGCCCGGCCGCAGACCACCGAGCCGTACGAGTGGCACACCAGGGTGAGGTGTGCCCGCCCGCCGGTGACGCGCCGCACGTCCCCGACCAGCGCGCGCAGCCGGGGCGCGGCCTGTTCGGCGCGGTCGGCGGTCAGCACGGTGGTGCTGACGGTGCTCGGAGTGTCGTAGCCCAGCCAGGCGAGGACGGCCGGGTGGCTGCCCGGAGGCGCCTCGCGGGCCAGCGCGCCGTACAGGGCCGCGGCGGCACGGTGGAAGCGGTCGTAGGTGTCTATCGAGGTGTCGGAGCCGGGGACCAGGACCGCCACGCGGTCGGCGTGGGCGAGATCCCCGAAGATCTCCGTGGCCCGGCCGGAGCCGCGGCCGTCGAAGACGAGGAACCGGCGGGAGGCAGCGGCTATCGCACGGTCCGCGGCGGCACGGCGGCGGTCGCCGTGGGCGGCGGCCGTGCGGGCGGCCTGCGCGGCGTTGGCCCGGTTCGCCGCGTACGCCTCGGACAGCGTCCGTGCCGTCGGCGGGGCGAGCGAGGCCGGGGCCGGCGCGGGGACCTCCGGTCGGGCGGCGGCGGAGAGCGGGACCACCATGGCGGTCGTGATCAGCGCGGCGAGCAGGGCCCGTACCCACCCGGCCCCGCGATGTCGCCCCGCTCTCCGCCAGCCGGCTCCGCCGGGCGCGGCAACGCCGGACGGTACGGCGGCATCCGGTACGACGACACCCGACACAGCGGCGCCCGGTGCGGCGACGTCCGGTGCGGCGACGTCCGACACAGCGGCGCCCGGTGCGGCGACGTCCGGTGCGGCGGCGCCCGGTGCGGCGGCGCCCGGTGCGGCGGCGCCCGGTGCGGCGACGTCCGGGGCGGTCCGCTTCCGTCGGTCAACGGCCGGTCCCGGCCCATGCCCCGTCATCGTCTTCCTCCCCGTCCGCCCGGCCATCGGGCGTTCTGACAAGGAAGTTAGAAATCGGGCCTGGTCGTCGGCGTCCCGCCAGAGAGCTCATCTCCGCCTAGCTCTCAGGTATTACGGGTTTGACCGGGACCCCACCTAATGGACCGGAACCCCACCTGAAGGACCGAGACACCACCTGAAGGACCGAGACCCCCGGAAGGACGGGGGCCCGGCTCACCACGCCAGCTGAGCGATCTCCTCCGCCACCACCGCGCACGCGTCCGCCGAGGGGTCGATCAGCGGGAAGTGCCCCACGTCCTCCAGGAGCGTCAGGCCCACCACCTCGCCCGCCTTGGCCGCCGCCTCCGCGTACGCCTCGGCGACCGCCTGCGGCACGACCACGTCCGCACGGCCCTGGACGAGCGTCGTCGCGATGCCCGTGGGCAGCAGCAGCGCCGGGTCGGCGTACGGCCTGCGCGCGGTGAACTCGTCCTTCCCGCCCAGCAGTTGCCGCACCGCGTTGTCGCAGACGGCCAGCTTCTCCGCCACCTCGAAGTCCGCGATCGGGGCGAGGGCGACCACTCCGCGCAGCGCGGCGGGCCGGTCCGTGCGCCAGGGGGAGTCCGCGGGCAGCACATGGCGGGCCGCCGCCCACAGGGCCAGGTGGCCGCCCGCCGAGTGGCCGGTGAGCACCGTGCGGCGCAGATCGCCCTGCGGAAGCGCCGCGCGGGCCAGCGCGGGCAGGGCGTCCAGCGCGGCGGCGACATCGTCGAAGGTGTCCGGCCAGCGACCCGCGACCGGGCCCGCGCCGCCCCCGGCCGGTGCGGGGCCGCCACGCCGGTACTCCACGTTGGCGACGGCGAAGCCGCGGCGGGCCAGAAAGTCCGCGAACGGCGTGACGTGCCGCCGGTCGTACGGCGCGCGCCAGGCCCCTCCGTGCAGGACGACGACCAGCGGGGCGCCGGAGCCCGGCGACGATGGCTCCGTGCCGCGCGGGACATAGAAGTCGATCACCTGGTCGGGGTGATCGCCGTACGCGGCTGTGGCGTCCGGATCGACGGGCGGGTGCGAGAAGGCCGACTCCTCTTCGGCAGCGGCCCGGGCTGCGGCGGCGTCGTCCGGCATGCTCCAACCTCTCAGCGACGTAACGGATTTGGCGGACCAGGGGAGGGCAGCCGTTGGCGGGGACGGTATCAGGCCAGTGACGTGCGCGGACATGCGGATGTCACGCTCGGTGAGGGGCAAAGCGGTGCCGTACGACGTGAGCCGGGCAACCGGTGCGAACCGGTCACCCGGAGGCCGAAACCGGTTGCCCGGAAGCCGAGACCGGTCACCCGGAGGCCGAAACCAGTTGCCCGGAAGCCGAGACCGGTCACCCGGAGGCCGAAACCAGTTGCCCGGAAGCCGAGACCGGTTGCCCGGAGCCGAGACCGGTTACCCGGAGCCGAGACCGGTTACCCGGAAGCCGAGACCGGTTACCCGGAGCCGAGACCGGTTGCCCGGAGCCGAGACCGGTTACCCGGAAGCCGAGACCGTGTTCGCACCGACCCCGCCGCCCAGTTGAGTCACCGTGGTGCGCGGGACCCCGGTTGACGGGCTCACGCCTCCCGCACGCTCCCCGGACGCTACCCGGCCGCCGCCTCCCCCCGTACCGCCCTCCGTACTTCCCCCCGTGCCTCCCCCACTACGTCCCCCAGCACCCGGGCCGCCCGCTCCGCGTCCGCGAACCCCACGTACAACGGTGTGAAGCCGAAACGCAGGACGTCGGGGTGCCGGAAGTCCCCCACCACCCCGCGGGCGATCAGCCGTTTCATCACGTCACCGGCGGCCGGGCAGCGCAGGGCCACCTGGCTGCCCCGCTCCTCATGGGCCGCCGGCGTCAGGGACTCGACAAGGCCCTGGGGCACATACGCCGTCACGCACTCCAGGAAGAAGTCGGTCAGGGCCAGGGACTTGGCCCGCACCGCCGCCACCGACACCCCCTCCCACACATCCAGCGCGGCCTCCAGGGCCAGCATGGACAGGATGTCCGGGGTGCCCACCCGCCCGCGCGGCACGCCCGGCGCGGCTTCGTAGTCCGGGCGCATGCCGAACGGCTCGGCGTGCGAGTTCCAGCCCGGCAGCGGGGAGTCGAAACGGTCCTGGAGACAGCGGCGCACATACAGGTACGCCGGGGCGCCCGGGCCGCCGTTCAGATACTTGTACGTGCAGCCGACCGCCAGGTCGACGCCGTGCTCGTCCAGGCCCACCGGCAGCGCGCCCGCGCTGTGGCACAGGTCCCACACCGCCACCGCGCCCGCCGCGTGCACCGCCGCCGTGAGCGCGGGCAGGTCGTGCAGCCGGCCGGTGCGGTAGTCGACGTGGTTGAGCAGCACCGCGGCCGTACGGTCGCTCAGGGCCGCCGGCACCTCCGCCGGGGTCACCGGACGCAGGGTGCGGCCGGTCAGCCGGGCCGCCGATCCGGCGATATAGCCGTCCGTGGGGAACGTCGTCGCGTCGACCAGGATCTCGTCCCGCTCCTCCCCCACGAGCCGGACAGCGCCCACAAGTGCCTTGAAGACGTTGACACTTGTCGAGTCGCCCACGACGATCTGCCCGGGCGCCGCGCCGACCAGCGGAGCGATCCGGTCGCCGATCCGCTCGGGCGCCGTCCACCAGCCGCTCTCCTCCCAGGAGCGGATGCGCAGCTCGCCCCACTGCCCGCGCACCACGTCGGCGACCCGGTCGGGGACGTTCGCGGGCAGCGCGCCCAGTGAGTTGCCGTC
This sequence comes from Streptomyces sp. NPDC001508, assembly GCF_040298665.1. NCBI lineage: Bacteria > Bacillati > Actinomycetota > Actinomycetes > Kitasatosporales > Streptomycetaceae > Streptomyces > Streptomyces sp. NPDC001508. Next base: position 29,916 of record NZ_JBEPAP010000008.1, on the reverse strand, counting down.
CAGGTACACGGCGTCGTCGAGGACGAAACGGGAGCGCAGCGGGGCCAGTTCGTCCGCCGCGTCCAACCGCTTCGCGGTGACGGCCGGTTCGGGGGTGTCAGACATGGGACCTCGCCGTCCACAGCTCGGGGAACACGTTCTTCTGTGCGCGCTTCTCCAGCCAGGCGACCCCGGCGGAGCCGCCCGTGCCGGGCTTGGCGCCCATCGCACGGCGGGTGGCGACCAGGTGGTCGTTGCGCCAGCGCCAGACCAGTTCGGCCACGTCCGTCAACGCCTCGCCCAGGCGGGCGAGTTCGGCGTTCGGGTCGCCGGAGTAGACCGCCGTCCAGGCCGCCTCGACGGCGTCCGACGGGTCGTGGCGCAGGGACACGTCCCGTTGCAGCACCTCACGCGGGATGGCGTGGCCGCGGCGCGCGAGGAGCCGTACCACCTCGTCGTACAGGCTCGGCTCGTGCAGGGCCTTCTCCAGCTCGGCGTGGACGCGGGGCGCGCCCCGGTGCGGGACGAGCATCGACGCGGACTTCTCGCCGAGCAGGAACTCCAGGCGCCGGTACATCGCCGACTGGAAGCCGGAGCCCTCGCCCAGGGCGGAGCGGTACGCGTTGAACTGGGCCGGGGTCAGCGCGGCGAGCGGCTTCCAGGAGGCGTTCAGCGCCGCCAGCTCGCGTACGGACCGCTTCAGCGCGTCGATCGCGACGGGCACGCGGTCCTCGCGCAGCGCCCGGGCGGCCGTCTCCCACTCGTGGACGATGACCGTGAACCACAGCTCCATCACCTGGGTGGTGACGAGGAAGACCATCTCTCCCGGGTCGTCGGACAGGGTGTGCTGGAGATGGGTGAGCACATCCGCCTTGACGTAGTCCTCGTACGGCGTCGTGCCCGCGAAGTCGAGATGCGGGGTCTCGGGCTCAGCGGCCTCGGGAAGGGGGTGAGCCGGTTGGGACATCGCTGTCTCCTGTTGTGCTCCGGGTAGCGGTCCGCCCCTGCCGATGCCGGCACGGGGGCCCCGGTCCCCACCGGCATCCTCCGCAATCCCCCACACCCCGGCAAGCCCGGCCGACCCGGGGGGGGGCGACCTGCGGACGTGATGCGGGCGACCGGCGGGACCGTGTACGCGGGGGCCCACGAGACCGACTGCGCGGGTCCGTACGGGGCGGTCCGTACAGAGCGGGTCTGCACGGCGCCGTCTGTACGAAGCTGCCTACGGAACCGTCTGCGACGCCGACCGCTACGCGGGGCATCTAGGGGGCCATCCGTACGCAGCCGGCTGTACGGAGTCGGCTGTACGGGAGCTGTCTGCGGGACCGTCTGCCCGGGCCGATCGCGAGACCGTCACCGAAAGGACCGTCGTCCCGGACCCACCAGCGCCGCGGCCCGCGCGACGACAACGCGGAACCGCCCACGAGGCCGTCGTCACGGGGCCGTCCGTGAGGCCGCTGGGAAGGCCGCTACCCGAGGCCGGCTGGGCGCGACCGTCTGGGGAGGCCGCTACCCGAGGCCGGCTGGGCGCGACCGTCTGGGGAGGCCGCTACCCGAGGCCGGCTGGGCGGGACCGTCTGGGGAGGCCGCTACCCGAGGCCGGCTGGGCGGGACCGTCTGGGGAGGGCGCTGCGCAAGGCCGGCTGGGCGGGACCGTCTGCGAGGTTGCCTGCGCTGCGTAGTCCGCGAGATCACACGGGCAGGACGGTCCCCGGCACCTCCCTTGCGACGCTCCCTGGGCGGGACCGTCTGCGAGGTCGACTGCGCTGACCGTTCTCGGGCGGTCGGTCCGCGGAGCGGGCCAATGGGTTGGGCTCGGCGGACGGGGGCTGGGCCGCCGGTGGCACACTGCATCCATGACGACCCACACGAACCTGCTCGGCGGCCCCGACCCGACCTACCTCCCCGAGAACGAGGCGGCCTTCCGGCTGCTGGACGCGGAGTCCGTGCCGGCGGCCGAGGTCGCCGCGCAGCACCCGACGTACTCGCCGGCGTGGGCCGGGCTCGCCGAGGAGGCGTTCTCGGCGGGCCGGGTGATCGAGTCGTACGCCTACGCCCGTACCGGTTACCACCGCGGACTCGACGCCCTGCGCCGCAACGGCTGGAAGGGCCACGGCCCGATCCCCTGGAGCCACCGCGCCAACCAGGGCTTCCTGCGCTGCCTGGCCGTGCTCGCGCGGGCGGCCGAGGCGATCGACGAGAAGGACGAGGCCGAACGCTGCCGCCAGTTCCTGCGCGACAGCGACCCCGAGGCGTACGCGGAACTCCTCGGCTGACCGCACCACCCACCGGGCCCGCCCCCGCCGGACCGGGCCCGCCGCCTCCACACCTCCGGGTACGGTACGCACGCCCGACCGGATCCCATGCACAGCCAACCGGCAGCAGTTCGCGACCCCTACCTGGGGCGTACGTGAACCGCCCCCGGCTCACGACAACCCACAACACCCCCAGCCCACCGGCAACCCCCAACACCACCTCACCGCCACCCCCACCTCACCCCGGCCCCCTTCCCCCGTCCCCGGGAGTCGTGTGTCCGCGCGTCCGTCCCGTTTCCAGAGGTGGGGACGTGACGTTGCCGTGGGTGCGGCATTGCGGGCGGCTGCAGTCCGGGGGTGGGCGGCGGACCGCGGCGAAGGCGAGGGCCGCGCCGGCCACCAGGACCGCCGCGCACAGCGGCATCGCCCGCCGGAACGAGGCGTCGAAGGCGTCCGCCGAGCGGTACGCCTCGGGACCCATCCCGGCCAGCAGCGGCAGCGCGGCCACCGCGATCAGCCCGGCCGCGCGGGCCGCCGCGTTGTTGATGCCGCTGGCCAGCCCCGCCCGCGTCGTGTCGACGGAGGCGAGCACCGTCGCGGTGAGCGGGGCCACCAGGGTGACCATGCCCGCGCCCATGACCAGCAGCGCGGGCAGCACATCCGTGAGGTAGTCGGCGCCCTTGCCCACCCGCAGCATCAGCAGCATCGCGACCGCGCAGAGCAGCGGTCCGACGGTGAGCGGGATGCGCGGCCCGATGCGGTCGGCCAGGGCGCCCGAGCGGGCCGAGAACAGCAGCATCAGGGCGGTGGTCGGCAGCAGCGCCGTACCGGCCCCCAGCGGCGAATAGCCGGCCACCACCTGGAGTTGCAGCGCGGTCAGGAAGAAGAAGCCGCCGAAGGCCGCGTAGACACACAGCGTGACCAGGTTGACCACCGTGAACTGCCGGGACGCGAAGATGTCGAGCGGCATCATCGGGTCGGGGTGGCGTTTTTCGACGTACACGAAGGCGACGCCGGCCGCGATCCCCGCCACCGCCGTGAGGGCGACGACGAGCGAGCCCTGGCGGGCCTCGATCAGGGCGTAGGTCACCAGGGCCAGGGCGAGCGCGCCGAGGGCCGCGCCCAGCACGTCGAAACGGCCGGGACCACCCCCGAAGCCACCTGCCGGACCACCCCCCGGACCACCCCCGGAGCCACCCCCCGGACCACCCCCGAAACCACCCTGAGCACCCCCGGAGCCACCCGCCGGACCACCCTCGAAACCGCCTTCCTGAGCGCCCCCGGAGTCACCGTTCTCGACGCCCAAGGAGCCCTCGACACCCACGGCATCCCCTGCCGCACCGCGGCCCCCGGGCCCCGCCCCACCGGCACCCGCACCCGCACCCGCACCCGCACCGCCGTCAACCACCTCCGCCCCACCGGCCGCCGCCCCCATCCCCGCCCCGCCCGGCCGGAACTCGATCCCCCCGGACTCGGGGACATGGCGCACCGCGATGGGGGCGCACAGCAGTGCCAGCGGAACGTTGAGCAGGAACACCCAGCGCCAGCCGGGACCGTCCACCAGCCAGCCGCCCAGGAAGGGCCCGACGGCCGCGCCGATGCCGCCGAACCCGGACCACAGGCCGACCGCCTTGGCCCGGTCGTCCGGATGGAAGGACGCCTGGATGAGCGCGAGGGAGCCCGGGGTCAGCAGGGCACCGCCGATGCCCTGGAGGGCGCGGGCACCGACGAGGACGCCGGCGCTCGGGGCGAGCCCGCACAGCAGGGAGGCCGACGCGAACCAGACGACCCCGATCACGAAGATCTTGCGCCGGCCGTAGCGGTCGCCCAGCGACCCGCCGAGCAGGATCAGCCCGGCCAGCGTCACCATGTACGCGTTGACCGTCCACTGCAGGGCCGCCAGGTTCACGTTCAGATCGCGGCCGATGCGCGGCAGCGCCACGTTGACGACGGTCGAGTCCAGCAAGGCCATGCCGGATCCGAGCACCGTGGTGAGCAGGATCCACTTGCCCTGGGACGAGGACAGCCGGACGTCGGCCATGTTCCAGGTATACAGCGAGCCCGGCCCCCACGGCGGGCCGGGCTCGCTGGACGGACGTGCCGGAGGCCGTCTCGCCGACGGCCGCCGTGCGGGCAGCCCGAGTTACTTGATCTTCGTGCCGGCCGACCGCAGGTGCTGCGTGGCCTCGACGACGCGCCGGGCCATCGACGCCTCGGCCAGCTTGCCCCAGGTACGCGGGTCGTAGGTCTTCTTGGAGCCGACCTCGCCGTCGACCTTCAGGACGCCGTCGTAGTTCTTGAACATGTGGTCGGCGACCGGACGCGTGAAGGCGTACTGGGTGTCCGTGTCGATGTTCATCTTGACGACGCCGTTCTCCAGCGCCGTCAGGATCTCCTGCTCGCTGGAGCCGGAGCCGCCGTGGAAGACGAAGTCGAACGGGCCGGGAGAGGCGGGCTTGCCGTACTTCGCGGCGACGCCGTCGTTCAGCTCCTTCAGCAGCTCGGGGCGGAGCACCACGTTGCCCGGCTTGTACACGCCGTGCACGTTGCCGAAGGACGCGGCCAGCAGGTAGCGGCCCTTCTCGCCGAGACCGAGCGCCTCCGCGGTGCGGATCGCGTCCTCGACCGTCGTGTACAGGGAGTCGTTGATCTCGTGCGAGACACCGTCCTCCTCGCCGCCGGTCGGGGTGATCTCCACCTCAAGGATGATCTTGGCGGCGCGGGCGCGCTCAAGGAGTTCCTGCGCGATGGAGAGGTTGTCGGCCAGGGTCTCCGCGGAGCCGTCCCACATGTGGGACTGGAACAGCGGGTTCTGCCCGGCCTGCACGCGCTCGGCGGAGATCGCGAGCAGCGGACGCACATACCCGTCGAGCTTGTCCTTCGGGCAGTGGTCCGTGTGCAGGGCGACCGTCACCGGGTACTTCTCGGCGATGATGTGCGCGTACTCGGCGAGGGCCACCGCGCCGGTCACCATGTCCTTGCTGTACTGGCCGCCCAGGAACTCGGCGCCACCCGTGGAGATCTGGATGATGCCGTCGCTCTCCGCCTCGGCGAAGCCGCGCAGAGCCGCGTTCAGGGTCTGGCTGGAGGTGACGTTGATGGCCGGGTAGGCGAACTTGCCTGCCTTCGCCCGGTCGAGCATCTCGTTGTAGACCTCGGGGGTTGCGATGGGCATCTGTCCGCTCCTTGGGTGTGCGGGTCGGCGATCTGCGTACTACGGCCCTGACCTAGACCTTGGGGGTGACGTCATCGTCGTCCCCATCTTTCCAGACATGAGCCCCTGCTCGGCGCCCCGGCCGCGCGGTCACCGGGTCGTGGTCGACGGCGTACGTCAGTCCAGCCCCAACTCGTCCTTCGAATAGGCGAACAGGTAGGGCACGCCCGCGCCCTCCCTGATCTTCTCGGCGGCGCCCGTCGCCCGGTCCACGATGGTCGCTACGGCGACGACCTCGGCGCCCGCCTCGCGCACCGCCTCCACGGCGGTGAGCGGCGAGCCGCCCGTGGTGGAGGTGTCCTCGACGACCAGCACCCGACGGCCCCTGATCTCGGGGCCCTCGACGCGCCGCTGCAGGCCGTGCGCCTTGGCCGCCTTGCGTACGACGAACGCGTCCAGCCGGCGGCCCCGCGCGGCGGCGGCGTGCAGCAGCGCGGCGGCGACCGGGTCGGCGCCCATGGTCAGACCGCCCACGGCGTCGAAGTCGAGGTCCGCGGTGAGGTCGAGCAGCACCTGCCCGACCAGCGGCGCGGCCTCCCCGTCGAGGGTGACGCGGCGCAGGTCGACGTAGTAGTCGGCCTCCAGACCCGACGACAGCGTCACCTTGCCGTACACCACGGCCTTGTCCTTGATCTGCTGCAGCAGCGCGCCGCGTACGTCCGTCATGCCGACCAGCTTAGAGGCGGCGCCAGCGCCAGGTGGTCGTGGCCTCCAGCGGCTCCAGCGGCGTGACCAGGCGCGGCAGGGTGTTGAGGCCGTTGGGCGGGCCGGTCTGCGGTTCGACGCAGACGGCGGCCTCCTGCTCGTCGTAGACGACGACCCACCGCTCCGGGCTGGCCACCGTCAGCTCCAGCCGTCCGGGCCAGGTGAGCGTGACGTCGACGCCGTCGGGCATGCCGAAGCAGTCGTCCCAGGGGCCGGGGCGGGGGGCGACGCGGTTGCCGGTGGGCAGGTGGTCGGCGCCGCGTTCCTCCTGCCAGGCGGGGCTGAAGTCGAGCCGCGCGTCCGCGCCGTCCAGGTTCCGGTTGAACCAGGGGTGCCAGCCGATCTGCGCCGGGAAGGACGAGTCGTACGTCTCGACGGACATGGTGAGCGTCAGGGCGTCCTCGGCCAGGGCGACGATCTGGGTGACACGGCCGGAGTAGGGCCAGGGCTCGACCAGGTCGTACGTCATGACCGCCTCGTCGGTGCGGACGCGGGCGGTGTGCCAGGCGCCGTCGCGGGCGGTGCCGTGGATGGCGTGCGGCGGGGAGTTGAGCGGCATCTGATGTGCGGTGGCGCCGTTCAGGAAGCGGCCGTCCCTGATCCGGCCGCACCAGGGGACCATCGGGAAGCAGCCGAACCGGTCGCCCTGCCGGAGGAGTTCGGTACCGGCGATCCGGAGCCCTGCGACCCGGCCGCCGTTGCCCGGCTGCAGTGTCACTTCCGCGTCACCCGCGGTCAACGTGATGGGTTCGTTACTCACGGAACGACCCTACTGCCGCGATCAAGCCCACGTTCCACCCCGACGGCCACCCACAACAGCCCGAACCCACGTTCCGCTGAGGCAGCCGCCCACGACTGTCCGGGACCGCGCTCGGCGACGGCGGTCCGGGACCGCGGACGGCGGAGCCGGGGCAGACACGTTCCGCCGCGGCCCGGGAAGGGACGAGCACGTACCGCCACGGCGGCCGGGCCCCTGGGTCAGCCCTCCCAGTCAGCCGCGTCTGCGCAGCGCGCGGCCCACCACGATCGCCGACGCCAGCGCGAGAGCCGCCGCCGGCGCCGCCCATCGCAGGGCCGAGTGCCCGGCGACCGTCTCCGGAGCCGGTACGGGTGCGTAACGACCGCGCGGCGGGGCATGGTCCACTTCCTCCGCGCTGCGGCCGATCATCGTCCGGCGCGCGTGCGCCGCCTCGGCGGGCGGGCCGTCGCCGGCGAAGCCCGCGGCGCCTTCCTCGTCGGCCTCGGGGGCGAGCGAGGACGGCGGCACCTCGGTCTCGAACACGGACGCCGCACCCTCCTCCTCGGGCCCGCTCACGCTCTCGCCCTCGGCTCCGCCGCCGGCAACGCCGTCGGCTTCGGTCCCCGACTCGGGCCCGGACTCGGGCCCCGACTCGGGCCCGGACTCGGTTCCGCCCGCGCCTTCGGCCTCCGCCGCGGCCCCGGCCGCCTCCCGGGCCCCGGCCCCTTCGCCCGCCCCGGTCCCTTCCCCCGCCCCGATGTCCTTCGCCGACCCGGCGTCCTTCGCCGACGCGGTGTCCCTCGACGGCCCGGTCTTCTCCCCTGGCCCGGTTTTCTCGCCTGGCCCGAACTCCTCCCCCGGCGCGGGTTTCCGCGTGGGGGCGGTCGCGGTTTGGGGGTGGGGCGGTGGTGGCGGCGCAAGGGACGCCACGAAGCGGTTCAGCAGTCGGGTCACCGCGGAACTCACCGTGTCCTGGGGCAGTTCGGCGATACGTCCGTCCGCGGTGGCCGTGCCGTCGACGGTGACCGCGGTGCCGCCGTCGGTGTCCCGGAGACGGAAGGTGAGGGCGAGCTTGACCGCGCCGGTGCCGCGGGCCTCGGTCGCCTCGCCCTCGACGGCGTACGACCCGTCCTCACGCGGCGAGACGCGCAGCGACCCTCGGTAGGTGATGGAGTGGCCGCCGACACGCACCTTCAGCCGCCCGGCGACCGGGTCGGCACCGGCGTCCTGCTGGAGCCCGGGAACCGCCCGGGCGATGCGCGCGGGCTCGGCGAGCGCCCGCCTCAACCGCTCGACCGGAACCGGAACCAAGACCTCATGCTCCATGTCGGCTGAGCCTACCCACGAGCGGCCGGTACGTACCCTCCTGTGCGCGGTCCGATCGTCAATAGCGCGGATGTACGAGCGTCGACGGCGGCACCCCGCTGATCCGCGTACCGGCCGCCGCCCGGGCGTCTGCCGCGAGCCCCTGCTCGGTCAGCGTGCGCAGCCGCGGCCCGGACGGGTCCACACGCAGCGGCGGCGGTGCGGCGCCCTGCGCGGCCAGCACGAAACCCCAGTCGTGCGGGGTGCGGGAGGCACCCGCCAAGCGGTCGGGCCCCGCCGTGAAACCGGTGTCGCGGCCGAGCACGCGGTACGGCGAGGTGCCGAGGCCGGCCGCCCGCATCGTCGTCTCCACCGTCCAGAAGACCCGTGGCCGGGCCGCCACCGGTCCGGCGTGCACCGCCAGCCGGCCGTCCTTGGCCAGCACCCGCCGGGTCAGCCCGTAGAACTCCTGCGAGTACAGCTTCGTACTGGCCGTGATGCCGGGGTCGGGCAGATCCGCGATCACGACGTCGTACGCCCCCGTGGGCGCCCCGCGCAGCCAGCGGAACACATCCTCTGTCATGACGTGAACGCGACGGTCGCGGTAGGCGTGGCCGTTCAGCGCGGACAGCGCCGGGTCCTGGCGCGCGAGCCGGACGACGCCCGCGTCGAGTTCGACGACGTCGACCCGCCGCACGCCCGGGTGGCGCAGCGCTTGCCGCGCGGCCAGCCCGTCCCCGCCGCCGAGGATGAGTACGCGCGCGTGCGGGCCTGCCATGGCCGGATGGACCAGTGCCTCGTGGTAGCGGCCCTCGTCCCGGCCGTCCACCCGCAGCCGGCCGTCCAGGTACAGATCGAGCGGGTGGCCGTGGGTGCCGCCGGTGAGCACCACTTCCTGGACGTCGGTCTGGACGGCGACGCGTACGTCCGCGCCGTACACCGCCTGCCGGGCGAGGCGTTCGAAGTCGTCGACGAGGACGGCGGCGAAGGCGAGGACGCCGAGGACGGTGAGGTTGGCGAGCAGCAGCAGCCAGCGGGCGCGGCGGGTCAGGTCGTGGCGGAACAGGCCGAGGATCAGGGCGCCGCCCGCAAGGGCGTTGACCGCTCCGGTGAGCAGCGCACCGGTCAACTGGCCGAGGAACGGCAGCAGGAGGAACGGGAAGGCGAGGCCGCCGACGAGCGCGCCGACGTAGTCCGCCGCGAACAGGTCGGCCACCGCGCCGCCCGCGTCCTGCCGCCGGATGCGCTGGATCAACTCCATCAGCAGCGGCACCTCGGCGCCGATCAGCAGGCCGATGGCGAGCGAGAAGGCAACCAGCAGACAGCGGGGGCCGTTGACCCACAGGCCGCCCCAGTCGCCGGTCCAGGCGAACACCGCGTACAGCGCCATCGCGCTGCAGCCGCCGACCAGGGCGAGGCCCGCCTCGACGGCGCCGAAGGCGGCGGCCGCGTGCCGGCACAGTCCCTTCGCGGCGAGCGAGCCGAGGCCCATCGCGAAGACCATGACGGACAGCACGACGGAGGCCTGGGTGACCGAGTCGCCCATCAAGTACGAGGCGAGGGCGACCAGTTCGAGTTCGTACACGAGTCCGCAGGCCGCGCAGACGAAGACGCCCGCGAGGACCAGGAACCGGCCGGTCGCCGGCCTGACGGACAGCCGCGCGGGTCCGCCCCGGAACGGCGGGGCACTCGGAGGGGCGGGGGCGTGCGGTTCGATCACTCTGCGACGTTACGTCACTTGACGCGCACGCTTCGTCACCCACACGTGTGGAACTTCCCGCGGATCACGCCTGGCGGGTTTATCCCGCCGGGATCGGTGCGGGGCCCTGACCGGTTTCCGCCGGGATCGGTACAGGGCCCTGACCGGGCTTCGCCGCGGGCACCGGCACCCGCACACCCACCCGGGTGCGTGTGGCCACCAGTTGACCGTCCTGCGGATACGCGTGCCAGGTGCGCCAGTGCACCTGGCCCTCATGGCGCTGGGCGAGCATCGCCGTGAAGGCGTACGGGCTGCCGGGGAAGACGCCGGCGAGCCCCTGTGGGTGGTCGGAGACCAGGGCGAGCAGTTCCTGGGCGCGGCCCGCGAAGGAGCCGGGCGGCAGGAACTCCACGCGGGCCGCGAACTCGTATTCCCAGTCGCCGACGCGCTTGGCGACGCCCAGCGGCAGCGGCGTGCTGGATCCGGGAATGCACGCCACCGTCTCCGAGCATTCGCCCCGCTTCTCCTCCAGGAGTACCTGGTGGGACGCGCCGAGCAGTCTCATCTGGAGCTTCGCCCCGGTCAGTTCGAGATCGAGCGTGGCGAGTGCGGGAAGCGGCTCGCGCCCCAGTGTCCAGGCGAGGTCGGCCGCGCGCGTGTCGGTGTAGGAGGTGGTGAGGGTCGTGAGCATGGATCGGCTCCGCTAACACACAAAGAAGAAAGAGGGAGTGTGGTCCGGCACGCCTCGCTCGGCACCGGGTGATCGGCCACATCAGCCCGGTCGGCCCAGCCGGGGAGCGGGGTGTCTGCCGGACGTCCAAGGGGCTGCGTCGGTGTTTTAGAGGGAATCACGAACTGTGCTGGCGCCACAGCGTGTTTACCCAACTTCGTGCGGTTTCCATCCCTCAGAGGGCTGCACAGTTCAAGTGTTCAACCCCGGCGTACGCCAGGCGCGTTCTTCATATGGCTGAGCGCCCGTCGGCTGTCTTCGCCCGACGGGCGCCCGGTGTGCGGCCCGGACCGCGGTCGCTGGTGCGCGGTGAAGCTCAGCTGCCCCGTGTCAGCTGCCTCCGCCGCATCCGCCCCCGCCGCCGCACGACGATCCGCCGCCACAGGAGTGACCGCCGCCGCACGAGTGCCCGCCGTGTCCGCCGTGCCCGCCGTGCCCGCCCGAGGACGAGCCGCCCGAGTCTCCGGCCCACCAACTCGACCCGCCGGCGTCGGCCGAGGACGACGACGAGGACGATGACGAACGGCGACGCTTCCCTTCCTGCGTACCCTTCCTCGCCTGCGCCCCCTTCTGCGCTGGCGCGCTCTTCTGCGCTGGCGCGCTCTTCTTCGCCGGCGCGCCCTTCTTCGCCGGCGCCCCCTTCTCCGTCTGCGCCCCCTTCTCCGTCCGCGTGCCCTTGCCGGCCGCGTCCTCCTTGGCCATGGAGACCCTCTCGGCCGTCGCGTTCGCGGCCTGACCGGCCGTGCCGCCGGTGCCGTACTTCTGGCGTCGGCGCGATCCGCCCGCCACAGACCCGATGACCAGGATCACGATCACCGCCAGGATGATGCCGAAGACCATGGCGCCACCCTCCTTCCGTTCCCCCGAAGCGACCCCCCGTGGGCGCCTCGCCTGATGCGTGACTGCTGTGTGCACGGGGGATGCCCGGCCGTCCGCAATCCGAAAGCAGAGTTGAGGAAGTCCAGAGCTTCGGCGCAGGATGGCCGGCATGACCTCCAGCGCACGCCCACTGCTCAACCGCCGGCTCGCCGAGTTCGGGACGACGATCTTCGCCGAGATGTCCGCCCTTGCGGTGCGGACCGGCTCCATCAACCTGGGCCAGGGCTTTCCCGACACGGACGGCCCCGACGAGGTACGGGAGGCGGCCGTGCGCGCACTGCGCGAGGGCCGCGGCAACCAGTACCCGCCGGGACCGGGCGTCCCCGAACTGCGGACGGCGATCGCCGCGCACCAGGAGCGCCGCTACGGCCTGGCCCACGACCCCGACACCGACGTGCTGGTGACGGCGGGCGCGACGGAGGCGATCGCGGCGGCGCTGCTCGCGCTGCTGGAACCCGGCGACGAGGTCATCGCGTTCGAGCCGTACTACGACTCCTACGCGGCGAGCATCGCGATGGCGGGCGGCACCCGGGTGCCGGTGACGCTCCGCCCGCACGAGGGCGGCTTCCGCCTCGACCTCGACGAGCTGCGCGCCGCGGTGACGGACCGCACCCGGCTGCTGCTGGTCAACACCCCGCACAACCCGACGGGCACGGTGCTCTCCCGGGAGGAGCTGTCCGCGATCGCCGCGCTCGCGGTCGAGCGGGACCTGCTGGTGGTGACGGACGAGGTGTACGAGCACCTGGTGTTCGACGACGCGGAGCATCTGCCGCTGGCCACGTTCCCCGGCATGCGCGAGCGCACACTCACCATCGGCTCCGCCGGAAAAACCTTCTCGTTCACCGGCTGGAAGGTCGGCTGGGTGACCGGCACGTCCGAGCTGGTCGGGGCCGTGCGGGCGGTGAAGCAGTTCCTGACGTACGTGGCGTCGGGGCCCTTCCAGTACGCGGTGGCCGAGGCACTGGCCCTCCCGGACTCCTACTTCGCGGCCCTGCGCGCCGACCTGCTGGCCAAGCGGGACCTGCTGGCGGCGGGCCTGACGGACGCCGGCTTCCAGGTCTTCCGGCCCGCCGGCACGTACTTCATCACCACCGACATCCGCCCGCTGGGCGAGAAGGACGGCTTCGCCTTCTGCCGCGCCCTGCCGGAACGCGCGGGCGTCGTCGCCATCCCCAACGCCGTCTTCTACGACGACCGCGAGGCCGGCGCCCCCTTCGTCCGCTTCGCCTTCTGCAAACGGCAGGAGACCCTCCAGGAAGCCGCGAACCGCCTGCGCCGACTGTGACCCCGGACCCGCCGGCGAAGGAGCAGCTGAGACGGGGGGCGACTCCCGGCCACGACCGCTGCCTCAGGGCGGTGCGCGGGCAGTCACCCTCGCCGACCACGGCGAGTCGTACCGGACCCGGAATGATCGCGTCCGGCGAGGTCGGTGCCAAGGGCACGGCCACACCGGGAGTCCTTGGTCAGCGGGCGTTCGCCGCAGGCTCCGGACGCGGCAGCTCGTCGAGGTCGAGGGTGAAGGTGCGGCCGTCGGCCAGGGGGACGGGGAGCTTGCCCGTGTCGTACTTGTGGGTGTGCGTCGCGATGTGACCGGTGCCGGTCGGCTGGGTGTGGAGGACGACTTCCTGGGCGTACGGGTCCACGACCAGGTAGATCGGGATGCCGTAGCGGCCGTACTTCGCGGTGCAGTCGTCGTAGTCCTTACTTCGCGGTGCAGTCGTCGTAGTCCTTACTTCGCGGTGCAGTCGTCGTAGTCCTTGCGCGCGGAGGAGGTCGAGACGACCTCGGAATCAGCAGGACGTCCTCGAAGCTGTAGCGCTTGCCCTCGCGCCGGGCGTCCTTGCGCAGGATCGCCAGGTCGGGGGCGGAGTGCTCGTCGGCGGGGAAGTCGATGTAGACGTCTGAGGCGGTTTTCGCATGCCGTCCGAGGGACACGATCGTGTCGTACTGCATCGACTTGATCGTGCTGGAGTGCTCTTCGCTCCGCGGGGTCATGATCACCTTCCCGTCGGCCCCGAACAGGACCGTGTACCCCTTGGGGAACTCGGTGTGCACGATCGCGTCGACGCTCATGGACGGCACCTTCCCTTGTGCGGTCAGGATACGGCGGACAGCGCCCTGTCACCGAGTTCGGCGGTACGGCTTGGCTGGTCGGGGCCGTGCGGGCGGTGAAGCAGCTCCCTGACGTACGTGGCGTCGGGGCCCTTCCCGTACGCGGTGGCCGAGGCGCTGGCCCTCTTCGCCGGGCATCACCGGCCCCGGTCGGGGGCTGTCGCGGCGCCACGCCGGTGGGTGGGGTGGCGTACCCGCTCGGGCGCACACTGCTCGCGTCCCCGGGCTCCCCGCTGCAAGCTGCGGAAATGTGAGCCACGCCAGTTCCACCTTCGTCCCTGCCGCCGCCGCGGCGTCCCAGGAACCCGGTCCCCGGGAGCGCGCCCGGACCCGGCTGTCCCTCCTGACGGCGAGCGGTATCGCGCTCGGCCTGTTCGCCCTCGCCCGGCTCGCCGGGATCGCCGTGCTCGCCATAGCCGCCTGGGCCAGGGACCAGCAGCCGCTGGCGCTGCTCGGCCGTTCCTGGGACTCCGTGTGGTACCTGGGCATCGCCGCGCACGGCTACGGCCGCACCCAGGTCTTCGAGCCGACGGTCGTCCACAGCGACCTGGCGTTCTTCCCGCTCTACCCGGCCCTGGTGCGGGTCGTGACCGCCCTGACGCCGTTCGGCGGTGGCACCGCGGGACTGCTGGTGTCCTGGGCCGCGGCCGGGATCGCCGCCTGCGGCATCCACGCGGTGGGGACCCGTCTGTACGGGCCGGGCGTGGGCACGGCGCTGGTGGTGCTGTGGGGGCTGCTGCCGCACTCCGTCGTGCTGTCGATGGCGTACACGGAGCCCGTGCTCACCGCGTTCGCGGCCTGGTCCCTGTACGCCGTGCTGGCCGGGAACTGGCTGTGGGCGGGCGGCCTGGCCACGCTCGCCGGGCTGTCCCGGCCCAACGGCATCGCGGTCGCCGCGGCCGTACTCACCGCGGCGGTCTGCGAGGCGTACCGGATCCACGGGCGCCGCGGCCGGTTTTCCCACAGGCTGTGGACGGGCGCGGCGCTCGCACCCCTCGGCTGGGTGGCGTATGTGCTGTGGGTGGGCCGGCGCAAGGGCGACCCGTTCGGCGGCTACTTCGAGGTGCAGCGGCTGTGGGGATCGAGGTTCGACCTCGGGCGCGGCTCGCTGCACCTCGTCCGTGGGCTGCTGGTGCAGGACACCCGGCTGGTCTTCCCCATGGCGCTGGCGATCCTGGCGGTGGCGGTCCTGCTGTACGCGCTGCTCGTCGTGGACCGCGCCCCGCTCCCGCTCCTCGTCCACAGCGGTGTCCTGCTGCTGATCGCGCTCGGCGGCTCCGGCTTCTTCGAGTCCAAGCCGCGCTTCCTGCTGCCCGCGTTCCCGCTGCTGGTGCCGCCGGCCCGGGCGCTGGTGCGGACGGCGAGAGCCCGGCCCTGGCACGCCACCGTGGTGGTCTGCGGCCTGGCCGGGCTCTCCTTCGGGTACGGCACCTACCTCGTCGTGTTCGCTCGCACGCCGCTGTAGGCCGCCGTGCCGCCGTGTGTCACCGTGCGGGGCGGGATGTCACTCCTCGCCCTCGGGCTTGTCCGCCTCGTTGACCTCCTCTTCGAGGCCGAGCTGCTCCACCAGCCACCTGTCGAACTCGATGGCGGCCCGTACCCAGCTGACCGTCGAGGAGACGAAGTGGTTGAGGTCGACGCCGGTGCCGATCAGCATCTGCGCCTCGCCGATGAGACGGACGGTGCCGTCGTCGTGGGTGTGCGTGTACACCTTGGGCCACAGTGTCCTGCGGTTCCAGTCGTCCACGGACTCCAGGAGCTGCGGCTTCTCGTCGATCTTGTGGGGACGGTCGTAGAAGGTCCGCACGGAGAAGACCGCCTGTTCGGCCTCCCCACGGAACATGAAGTACGTACGGAACTGCTCCCACGGCGCCGCGAGGTCACCCTCGTCGTCGACGACGTACTTGAGCTCCATCTGGTCGAGGAGCTGCTTCACGAGGTCCTGATCCGGGACGACGGGGCCCGCCGGTCCTTGGGGCTGCGGCTCGGGCTGGCCCCCGAAGTTCGGAATCGAGGACGGGTCGATGCTCACCGTGATTTTCCCTTCGTGCGGATTCCGCCATCCTCCCCCATGCGGGGAGGGGGGTGGCAAGCCCAGACATGGCCTGTCGGCACTCGGCTGACGGGATCTGGACGCGATCTGGACGCTCGATGACGCCGCGGTGAGCGGACGGGGGACGACGGCGGGCGTACGGACCACGGCAGCGGCCGAGCGGACCGCCCGGGCCCGCATGCCCGGGCCTGTACGCCGATCAGGTCCGCGCCCGGCCGCACGCCGTACCGATGCGGGACGCGGCCCCCGTGACGGGCCGCACCTCCCCGCACGGCACCCTGATGCCGCACGGCGAACCGGTGCCGAGCGGCCTCGATCCCGTCCAGGTGACGGCGGGCCCCCGCCCGACGAACGGACGGCCCGCCCCCCAAAGCGCCGAAAGCGGGGGGCGGGCCGTCGTGGCCGTAGGCGGTCAGAGGGCCTTGGCGGTGGCCGGGCCGACCAGCAGGCCGTCGCCGAAGGCGTCCACCCGGACCGTGTCGCCGTCCTTGACCTCCCCGGCGAGAATCTCCTTGGCGAGGCGGTCGCCGATGGCGGTCTGGACGAGGCGGCGCAGCGGCCGGGCGCCGTAGGCCGGGTCGTTGCCCTCGTCCGCGAGCCAGGCCAGCGCTTCGGGGGTGACCTCCAGGGTGAGCCGGCGTTCGGCCAGGCGCTGCGCCAGCCGGTCGATCTGGAGCCGGGCGATCCGGGCCAGTTCCTCCTTGTTCAGGGCCGAGAAGACGACCACGTCGTCCAGCCGGTTGAGGAACTCCGGCTTGAAGGAGGCGCGGACCACCTCCAGCACCTGCTCCTTCTTCTCCAGCTCGCTGGTGGTCGGCTCGACCAGGAACTGGCTGCCCAGGTTCGAGGTCAGCACCAGGATCGTGTTGCGGAAGTCGACCGTACGGCCCTGCCCGTCGGTCAGCCGGCCGTCGTCCAGCACCTGCAGAAGGATGTCGAAGACCTCGGGGTGTGCCTTCTCCACCTCGTCCAGCAGCACCACGCTGTACGGGCGGCGGCGCACCGCCTCGGTCAGCTGCCCGCCCTCCTCGTAGCCGACGTACCCGGGGGGCGCCCCGACCAGCCGGGCCACGCTGTGCTTCTCGCCGTACTCCGACATGTCGATACGGACCATGGCCCGCTCGTCGTCGAAGAGGAAGTCGGCGAGCGCCTTGGCCAGTTCGGTCTTGCCGACGCCGGTCGGACCGAGGAACAGGAAGGAGCCGGTGGGCCGGTCGGGGTCGGCGATGCCGGCCCGGCTGCGGCGCACCGCGTCGGAGACCGCGCGCACGGCCTCGGCCTGGCCGATCAGCCGGTGGCCCAGCTCGTCCTCCATACGCAGCAGCTTCTGTGTCTCGCCCTCCAGCAGCCGCCCGGCGGGGATGCCGGTCCAGGCGGCGACGACATCGGCGATGTCGTCGGGGCCGACCTCGTCCTTCACCATGGTGTCCCTGGCGGCCTCCTCCTCGGCCTCGGAGGCGGCCTCCAACTCCTTCTCCAACTGGGGGATCTCCCCGTACAGCAGCTTGGAGGCGGTGTCGAAGTCGCCGTCGCGCTGGGCGCGTTCGGCCTGGCCGCGCAGGTCGTCCAGCCGTTCCTTCAGTTCGCCGACCCGGTTGAGGGACTGCTTCTCCCTCTCCCAGCGGGCGGTCAGGCCGCGCAGTTCCTCCTCCTTGTCGGCGAGGTCGCGGCGCAGCTTCTCCAGGCGTTCGCGGGAGGCCGGGTCGGTCTCCTTGCTCAGCGCCAGCTCCTCCATCTTCAACCGGTCGACGGCACGCTGGAGTTCGTCGATCTCGACGGGGGAGGAGTCGATCTCCATACGCAGCCGGGAGGCGGCCTCGTCCACCAGGTCGATGGCCTTGTCGGGCAGGAAGCGGGAGGTGATGTAGCGGTCGGACAGCGTGGCGGCGGCCACCAGCGCGCTGTCCGCGATCTGCACCTTGTGGTGGGCCTCGTAACGGCCCTTGAGACCGCGCAGGATGGCGATGCTGTCCTCGACGGTCGGCTCGGCCACCAGCACCTGCTGGAAGCGCCGCTCCAGCGCCGCGTCCTTCTCGATCCGCTCACGGTACTCGTCGAGGGTGGTGGCGCCGACCATGCGCAGCTCGCCGCGGGCGAGCATCGGCTTGAGCATGTTGCCGGCGTCCATGGCGGAGTCGCCGCCCGCCCCGGCGCCGACGACGGTGTGCAGTTCGTCGATGAACGTGATGATCTGCCCGTCGGAGTCCTTGATCTCGGCGAGGACGGTCTTCAGCCGCTCCTCGAACTCGCCCCGGTACTTCGCGCCCGCGACCATCGCGCCGAGGTCGAGCGCCACCAGCCGCTTGTCCTTCAGCGACTCGGGCACATCGCCCTTCACGATCCGCTGGGCCAGGCCCTCGACGACCGCGGTCTTGCCGACGCCGGGCTCGCCGATGAGCACGGGGTTGTTCTTGGTGCGGCGGGACAGCACCTGGACGACCCGCCTGATCTCGTGGTCCCGCCCGATGACCGGGTCGAGCTTGCCGTCGCGGGCCGCCGCGGTGAAGTCGGTGCCGAACTTCTCCAGGGCCTTGTACTGGCCCTCCGGGTCGGCGGTGGTCACGCGTCGCCCTCCCCTCGCCTTCTGGAAGGCCGCCTGGAGCTTCTTGGCGTCGGCGCCCTGCCGCGTCAGCACCTCGCCGGCCGCGCCGCCCTTCGCGGCGATGCCGATGAGCAGGTGCTCGGTGGAGAGGTAGTCGTCGCCGAGTTCCTTCGCGCGCTCACCGGCGTCGGCGAGGACGGCGAGCAGTTCCCGGTTGGGCTGCGGGGGCGCGACGGTGGACCCGGCCACGCTGGGCAGTCCGGCGAGCACCCGCTCGACCCCGGAGCGCACGGCGGCCTGGTCGGCGTCGACGGCGGCCAGCAGATCGGTGATGTTCTCGTTCTCCTGCCCCTGGAGCAGAGCCAGCAGCAGATGAGCAGGCGTGAGGTCCGGGTGCCCCTCGGTCACGGCCTTGTTGCCGGCCGCGTTGATCGCGTCCCGGCTCCTGTTGGTCAGCTCGGCATCCACGTTCGCGTTCTCCTCCTCGGCGTTGGCTTGTCGGCCACGTCTCCCAGTGCTGACTTAACCAACGTACACAAAGTTGAGTCTATTCCACTCAAGGCGATACGCGGGAGTCCCCGGCGGCTACCTTGCGCACATGAGCCGACCCGCCGTGGAGTACGCCGTGGATCTCGACGCACCGCAGGCGTCGTATCTCGCCTTCTGGCGAGAGCGCCACCTGTGCACGCTGACCACCCTGCGGCCCGACGGCAGCCCGCACGTGGTGCCCGTCTCCGTGACCTTCGACCCGGCGGCCCGGCTGGCCCGGGTGATCACGAACGGCGCGAGCACGAAGGCAGCGCACGTCCTCGCGGCCGGTCCGGCCGGTGCCCGGGTCGCCGTCTGCCAGGTGGACGGCCGCCGCTGGGCCACCCTGGAGGGCCGGGCCTTCGTCCACACCGACCGGGAGCGGATCGCGGAGGCGGAGCAGCGCCACACCGAACGGTACGACCGGACACCCTCACCCAATCCGTCCCGCGTGGTGATCGAGATCAAGGTGGAACGCGCCCTGGGCCGCGGCTGACACCGCCCGCCCGCGACAAGGAGAAGGGCCTGACGCCGAAGCGCTCCGGGCGCCCCCTGCGGCCGGCCGGCGCTCCCGCTTCGGGGTTGCGCTCGGTGAAGTCGGCGCCGGGTGCCTGGTCCCGGGGTGGCCGCCGTGCACGGGGAGATGTTCGGCCCTGAGCCACAGTGCACGCGGGTGGCGACGATGTGTGTCGGGTGGGGGCCGTCTTCACATAGGTGGCCTTCGGGCCCCTTCGACGCGCGGCGGGCATCGTCTTCCGTGTCGCCGCGGGCCGGCCGTGCCGAGGTCAAGCCTCATTCCCGGCCGAGTCCGCATCCGGCCACAAGCAGTTTTCGGCCAGCATGAGAACGCGCTGATGTCGCGATATTTCCCCTGAAACTACAGCGGCGTCACCGTGTTCAGGTCACGGTGACGCCGCTGCGGGGGGAAGCGCCTGAGCGATCTTTTACGACGGGGGAATCGCGTCAGGCACTGCGGGGGGTGGCCGAGATGGTCCTCAGATCCGCGACCTCCGGCTCCGCGAGCCGGTGGTCCCGCTGGTCCAGGTTCACAAAGATCATTCCGTACCGGATGGCGCATCGCACAGGCTGCGGCGCCCCTCGGGGCTTCCTCAGACACCGGTACGCCCGCACGTCCTCGTCCTCGTCCCGCGTCACGACGACCGGCTCGCCGAACACGGTCACCATCAGCGAGTCGCCGCTGTGGGGGATGGCGGTGACCAGGTCGATGAAGTGCCAGCCGGAGCGATAGGCGGTCGCCATCTCACGGCGGAAGGATCGGTCGTCGGGTGGAGTGGTCACGTCAGCCTCCGGCTCCATCTGCCGGCGGGAGCGGCCACGAGGTGTTGTCCTCGCCCTGCACGATGACCGGCCAGCTGGTGTTTGCCCGAACATCGCTCTGCTCGCCGGAGAAGCCGCCGAACACGCCGACGGCCACGAGGGCGGAGAAGGCAGCGACAAGCACCGAGCCAAGCATTTTCTTACGCATAGTCGGCTTCGTCCTCACTCGAAGGTCCCCTTTTCCCCCGTCGGGTATGACGATGGCTCATTCGGGCACGTCATGGCCACACAATCGGTGCATCATGTTCCTGCATGTTCAGGACCCTGGGGGGTGGAGATTTGGCAACGAATCACATAAAAGCGACACATCCCCATGCCGTGACGGAACTGTGCGAGGACGGTGGCCGCATCTACGCCACAGCTCTACGCACCGGACGCGTCGCGCGCACAGATGTGGAAACCGCCCCCTGCCTCCTGGAGTTCGGCCTGCTCCACCCGGACCCGGACGATCCGGACCAGTTGCGCCCGATATCCCCCGCGGTCGCCCTGGCCCAGCGTCTGAGCCCCATCGAACGCGAGATAACCGAGCGCCGGCGGCTGACCATCGAGCTGGCCGGCGCCTTCGAGCCGTTCATGACACTCAGCACACAGGCCACCACCAGCAGCGACTCGATCACCCTGCTGGAGGGCAGCGAACGGATCAACGCCGCGCTCAACCTGGCCACCGAGCAGTGCCGCACCGAGGTGCTCACGGTCCAGCCCAGCGACCGCATCTCCGAACGCAGCGTGCTCAAGGGCCTGGAGCGCGACCGGCCGCTGATCGAACGCGGTGTCCGGATCCGCACCCTGTACCAGCACACCGCCCGCCACAACCCGGAGAAGCTGGCCTACGCCGCGCACCTCGCCGACGGCAAGGCGGAGTACCGCACCATCGACGAACTGGTGGAGCGCCTGATCATCTGCGACGACACCGTCGCCTTCATCCCCATCCGCGACGACCAGCAGGTCGCCCTGGAACTGCGCCAGCCGGGACTGGTCCGCTACCTCGTCAAGGTCTTCGAGTTCATGTGGAGCCGCGCCGTCCCGCTGGGCACGGACGGGCCCTACGAGCCGGCCCCCGACGGCATCACGGACATCCAGCACTCCATCGCCAAGCTCCTCGTCGAGGGCCATGTCGACGAGGCCATCGCCCGCCGCCTCGGCATGAACGTACGCACCTGCCGCGCCCATATCGCCAAGCTGGCCCAGGCCCTGGGCAGCGGCAGCCGGGCCCAGCTCGGCTATCTCATCGCACGCTCGGGGATCCTTGATCAGGAAGGCTGAGCGCGCTCCCGCTCGCGGTGCGCGGCGGACCGTCCAGGCCCACCTGGGCGATGCGCACGCCCAACTGGGTACGGCTGGCCGCGCCGAGGGTCTCCGACAGCCGGGCGATATGGGCCCGGCAGGTACGGACGCTGATGCCGAGGCGCTCCGCGATGACCGCGTCCTGGTGGCCTTCCGCGAGCAGCGCGGCGATGGACTGCTCACGGTGCGAGATGCCCTCGATGCGGGTGTCGGGGAGCGGAGCGGTCAGCGGGATCGCCAGCCGCCACAGCCGCTCGAACACCGTCACCAGGTATTCGACCAGCGCGGGGTGACGCAGTTCCAGCGCCATCGTGCGGTCGGTGTTGGCCGGGATGAAGGCGACCGTGCGGTCGAACAGGATCAGCCGGTCGATGACCTCGTCCAGTGTGCGGGTCTCGACCGTGTCGCCCATCAGCTCCAGGTAGTTGAGCAGTCCCTGGCCGTGCCGCGCCACATGTGTGTACAGGTCGCGCATGCGCACGCCCCGGCCGCGCAGCGTCAGCGCCCGGTGCAGGCCCTCGGTCAGCTCGGCCTCCCGCCGGATGCCGCCCGGCTGCACCGTCAGCACCTCGGTGGTGCAGGCCTCGGTCGCCTCGTCCATCGCCGCCTGGATCCGGGACAGCCCGTCCAGCACCCGGATCGCGGTGCCCTCGGCCGGGGCGTACGAGGCGGCCTGGAGCCGGCGGCCGAGACCGGCGTACCGCTCGAAGGCGGCCACCGCCGAGCCCACCCGCCGCTGGCTCTCCCTGGCCTCCTCGTACACCCCGCGCAGCAGCCGGGTCATGACCTCCTGCGGCGAGGTCGGCACCAGCCAGTCCATGTCGTCCGGGTCCGGGTGCAGCAGGGCGAGTTCCAGCAGGCAGGGCACCGGCCCGGCCTCCGCGCGCGGCACACGGCCGCGCCGTACGGCCCGGGAATACACGCGATCCCCGGCTTCGCACAGGCGGTCGGCACCATGTGGATGCTCCTCCGTTCCGCGCCCGGCCATCGCCCATTCCACCCCCGGTTGCTGCCACTTCCGCAGCGCAACTATGCGTGGCGCCGACCGGCTCC
This sequence comes from Streptomyces sp. NPDC001508, assembly GCF_040298665.1. Taxonomy (NCBI): domain Bacteria; kingdom Bacillati; phylum Actinomycetota; class Actinomycetes; order Kitasatosporales; family Streptomycetaceae; genus Streptomyces; species Streptomyces sp. NPDC001508. The sequence continues at coordinate 7,501 of NZ_JBEPAP010000008.1, read as the reverse complement.
GCAACACGGCTCTTTCTGCCGCACGCGGGGAAAGACACCGGTATCTCCCGCTTCCTCCCAGGGCCCCCGGACCCCCTCCCCACCCCTCTGAACCGCACCCCCAACACCCCGACCACCTGCGAAAACTCCCTGAGCGATCACCCCTCACGCCCCGTACTCACCCGGTCACTCCCACATTGACCGATCCCCCATGCCATTCACCCCCAATGGACGGACCACCCCGCAGCCCACCGCCCGACAACCGGCTACGGGCCACACAGCGGGAGTTGCCCGAGCAAAGCACCCCGGACACCGTGGACTCGCCCGGTCCCAGGGAGGCTGAATCTCGCCCCCGGCCGGGCGGCGCCACGACGGCTGCCGGGGACGTGCCAGGGCGAGCGCCGCGCTCCCCCGGGGCGACGGCGACGGCCGTCCGCGCGGACCGCGAGGGCATCCCACGCGCCCGCTCCCGCAAGGCAACTCCCCATGCCCCCGGGCGGCCCACAACACGCCCGCGGTGCCCCGCAGGAACGCCTCAACTGTCCCCAGGGCCCTTGAACTTGACCTGCCCCGAGGCCGACGCCGCCGTTGGTGCTACTTCAGGCCGAGGGTGTCGCAGGCCGTCTTGAACGTGGGGGTGCAGATGTCGGAGATCCCTTAGATGCCGTCCGCGACGACCGTGTCGGCGATGTCGTTCTCGGTCATCGCGCTCACCTGGACCAGCTGGGCCGGGATGCCCTTGGTGGGGCTGTCCACCGTGTCGCGGGTGAGCGCGTCGAACTGGATGTCCTCGCCCTGGACCTTCGCGACCGCCATCTCGGCGGCCGATCGGGCCTCGTCCGGGTAGGGCTTGCAGACGCTCATGTACTGCTCGCCGACGACGATCCGCCGCACCGCCGAGAGTTCCGCGTCCTGCCCGGTGACCGGCGGCAGCTCGACCACCCCTGCGGTCCGGAGCGCCTCGATGACGCCGCCCGCCATGCCGTCGTTGGCGGAGTGGACGGCCGCGATGTTGTCCTTGCCGATGCCGTCGATCGCGCGAACCATGGTGGCCTCGGCGTTCTCCGGCTTCCAGTCCTTCGTGTCGAAGGACGCCGCGGCCGTCACCCTGCCGTTCAGCTCGGCCGGCGCGCCCTGCTCGAACTGCTTCGCGTCGGGGTCGGTCGGCGAGCCGTTCATCATGACGACCTTGTCGGAGGAGTCGATGGCGGTGCCCAGCGCCTCCGGCAGCGACCGCCCCTGCGCCTCACCGACGAGTCCGTTGCCGAAGGAGATGTACGCGTCGATCGGCCCCTCGGTCAGCCGGTCGTACGCGATGACCGGGATGCCCGCCCCCTTGGCCTTCTTCACCTGGCCCACGATGGCATGCGAGTCGACCGCGTCCAGCAGGATGACATCGACCCTGTCGTCGATCATCTTCTGCGTCTGCCCGGCCTGCTTCGCCGCGTCCGCCCCGGCGTCGGCGTACTCGACCCTGCTCTGCCGCTTGGTCAGCGAGGCGAGCTTCTCCTTGCTGATGGGGCGATCGAACTTCTCGTACCGCGTGTTCGCCGTCTCCGGCAGCAGCAGACCCACGGTGATGTCGTTGCCCTTGGCCGGGCTCGCGTCGCCGGAGTCCCCCGTCGCGTGCAGAACGCCACAGCCGGCGAGTTGAGGTGAAGGCCGTCAGTCGTTCTGCTGTCGCTTCGGCCGCCACACCACGAGCGCACTGGTCTGCTGGACCTCCTGATACGGCACCAGATCCCGGCGGTAGGAGGCGTGCACGGCGGCCTCACGCTGCCGCATGGCCGCCGCCGCGCCGTCCAGGGCCCCCTCCAGTTCCGCGACACGGGACTGGAGCGCGGCGACCTGGTTCTCCAACTCGATGATGCGCTTGATACCGGCCAGGTTGATGCCCTCGTCCTGCGACAACTGCTGCACCTGACGGAGCAGTTCGATGTCACGGGCCGAGTAACGGCGGCCCCGTCCCGCGGTGCGGTCCGGGGAGACCAGGCCGAGCCGGTCGTACTGGCGCAGCGTCTGCGGGTGGAGTCCGGAGAGCTGGGCCGCCACCGAGATGACGTAGACCGGGGTCTCCTCGGTCAGTTCATACGGGTTACGTCGACGGCCGTCCATCACCCTCAAGCTCCCTTCGCGGCCTCGAACAGCTCCGCCCGCGGATCCTCGCCCACGGTCGCCTCGCGATACGCCTCCAGCGCGTCACGAGCCTTCCCCGCCAGGTCCTTGGGAACACTCACCTCGACGGTGACCAGCAGGTCCCCGCGGGTGCCGTCCTTACGGACCGCGCCCTTGCCGCGGGCCCGCATGGTGCGGCCGTTGGGCGTGCCCGGCGGCAGCTTCAGCGTGACGGCGGGACCACCCAGGGTCGGCACCCGGACCTCGCCGCCGAGGGCCGCCTCGGCGAACGTGACCGGGACGGTCACCGTGAGGTTGTCGCCCTTGCGGCCGAACACCGGATGCTCGCCGACATGCACGACCACGTACAGGTCGCCCGCCGGGCCGCCCCGCTCACCGGGTGCGCCCTTGCCGCGCAGCCGGATCCGCTGCCCGTCCGTCACCCCCGCGGGGATGCGGACCTGCATGGTCCGGGACGACTTGGCCCGGCCGCTGCCCTTGCACTCGAGGCAGGGGTGCTCGGCGATCAGACCGCGGCCCTTGCAGTCGGGGCAGGGGTCGGTCAGCGAGAAGCCGCCGCCCGAACCACGCGCCACCTGCCCGGTGCCGACACAGGTCGGGCACACGCGCGGTGTGCCGTTCTTGTCGCCGGTGCCGGAGCATGCCTTGCACGGGGACTGCGAGGACATCCTCAGCGGCACCGTGGCGCCCTCGATGGCCTCCGTGAAGCTCAGCGTGACCTCGGACTCGATGTCCTGGCCGCGCCGCGGCTGGGTACGTGTGGTGCCCGTGCCGCCCCGGTTGAACAGGCCCCCGAAGACGTCGCCGATGCCGCCGCCGAAGCCGCCCCCGCCCTGGGCGTTGCCCCCGAAGAGGTCACCGAGGTCGAAGTTGAAGTTGCCGCCGCCCGCGCCCGGCCCCGGGCGGTAGCCGCCGTTGCCGAAGAGGGTGCGCGCCTCGTCGTACTCCTTGCGCTTCTTGGGGTCACCGAGGATGTCGTTCGCCTCGGAGATCTCCTTGAAGCGCTCCTCCGCCTTGGCGTTGCCCTTGTTGGCGTCCGGGTGGTACTCGCGGGCGAGCTTGCGGTACGCCTTCTTGATCTCCGCCTCGGTGGCGTCCTTGGGGACGCCGAGGACCTTGTAGTAGTCCTTCTCGATGAAGTCCTTGGTGCTCATCCCCGACGTCCCTCCTTCCGCTCGATGCTTACGTCAGCCCTCCTCCGGGCCACCGTTCTCCTTGTCGTCAGCGGAGCCGGCCGAGCCGCCGGAGCCGCCGGAGCCGCCCGCCGCACTCTCGTCGCCGCCCTCCGCCTTGGCCGGCTGCGCCCCTGGCTGGGGTTCGGCCACGGCCACCCGCGCGGGGCGGATGGTGCGCTCGCCGATCCGATACCCGGGCTGCAGAATCGCCACGCACGTCGTCTCGCTGACATCCGGCGCGTACGAGTGCATCAGGGCCTCGTGGATCGTCGGGTCGAAGGGCTCGCCCTCCTTGCCGAACTGCTGCAGTCCCAGCTTCGCCGCGACGGTCTCCAGCGACTCGGCCACGGACTTGAAACCGCCGACGAGTTCGCCGTGTTCCCGGGCGCGGCCGATGTCGTCGAGCACGGGCAGGAGTTCGGTCAGGAGGTTCGCGATGGCGATCTCCCGGACCGCGACCCGGTCGCGCTCGACGCGGCGGCGGTAGTTCTGGTACTCGGCCTGGAGGCGCTGGAGGTCCGTCGTGCGTTCGCCCAGCGCCATACGGACCTGGTCCAGCTGGGCCACCAGGCCGGCCTTCTGATTCTCGTCCCCTGCCGGGGCCGCCGCCTCCTCCGGAGAGGGAGAGGCGGCCTGCGGCTCGGCGTCTTCGGGGGTGGCGCCTGAGGGGACGTCGGGCTTCTCGTCGAAGCCCGGGGTCTCCTCCGTCACGCGGCACCGTCCTTGCGCTCGTCGTCCACGATCTCGGCGTCGACGACATCGTCGTCGGCCTTGGCCCCGGCCGCACCCGGGTCGCCGGCGGCGGCCTGCCCGCTCTGGGCGTCGGCGTACATGGCCTGGCCCAGCTTCTGGGAGACGGCCGCGACCTTCTCCGTGGCGCTGCGGATCTCGGCCGTGTTGTCGGCGTCGGCGGCATCGCCCTTGAGCTTCTCCTTCAGCTCGGCGACGGCGGCCTCGACCTCGGTCTTGATCTCGCCCGGGACCTTGTCCTCGTTGTCCTTGAGGAACTTCTCCGTCTGGTAGACCAGCTGCTCGCCCTGGTTGCGGGTCTCGGCGGCCTCGCGGCGCTTGTGGTCCTCCTCCGCGTAGCGCTCGGCCTCCTCGCGCATGCGGTCGACCTCGTCCTTCGGCAGCGAGGAGCCGCCGGTGACGGTCATCTTCTGCTCCTTGCCGGTGCCGAGGTCCTTCGCCGTGACATGCATGATGCCGTTGGCGTCGATGTCGAAGGAGACCTCGATCTGCGGGACGCCGCGCGGCGCCGGCGGCAGACCGGTCAGCTCGAACATGCCGAGCTTCTTGTTGTAGGCCGCGATCTCGCGCTCGCCCTGGTAGACCTGGATCTGCACCGACGGCTGGTTGTCCTCGGCCGTGGTGAAGATCTCCGAACGCTTCGTCGGGATCGTCGTGTTGCGCTCGATCAGCTTGGTCATGATGCCGCCCTTGGTCTCGATGCCGAGGGACAGCGGGGTCACGTCGAGGAGCAGGACGTCCTTGACCTCACCCTTGAGGACACCGGCCTGGAGCGAGGCGCCGATGGCGACGACCTCGTCCGGGTTGACGCCCTTGTTGGCCTCCTTGCCGCCGGTCAGCTCCTTGACCAGTTCGGCGACGGCGGGCATACGGGTGGAGCCGCCGACGAGGACGACGTGGTCGATCTCGCCGAGCTGGATGCCGGCGTCCTTGATGACGTTGTGGAACGGGGTCTTGCAGCGCTCCAGCAGGTCCGCGGTCAGCTGCTGGAACTGGGCGCGGGTCAGCTTCTCGTCCAGGTGCAGCGGGCCCTCGGCGGACGCGGTGATGTAAGGCAGGTTGATCGAGGTCTCGGTGGACGAGGACAGCTCGATCTTGGCCTTCTCCGCGGCCTCACGCAGACGCTGGAGGGCCATCTTGTCCTTGGACAGGTCCACGCCGTGGCCGGACTGGAACTGCTTGACCAGGTAGTCGACGACACGCTGGTCCCAGTCGTCACCGCCGAGGTGGTTGTCGCCGTTGGTGGCCTTCACCTCGACCACGCCGTCGCCGATCTCCAGGAGGGACACGTCGAAGGTGCCGCCACCGAGGTCGAAGACGAGGATCGTCTGGTCGTCCTTGTCGAGGCCGTAGGCGAGCGCGGCCGCGGTGGGCTCGTTGACGATGCGCAGGACGTTGAGGCCCGCGATCTCACCGGCCTCCTTGGTGGCCTGGCGCTCGGAGTCGTTGAAGTACGCGGGGACGGTGATGACCGCGTCGGTCACCTTCTCGCCCAGGTAGGCCTCGGCGTCCCGCTTCAGCTTCTGCAGGATGAACGCGGAGATCTGCTGCGGGTTGAAGTCCTTCCCGTCCAGCTGGATCTTCCAGTCGGTGCCCATGTGGCGCTTCACGGAGCGGATGGTCCGGTCCACGTTGGTGACCGCCTGGCGCTTGGCCACCTCGCCGACGAGCACCTCGCCGTTCTTGGCGAAGGCGACGACGGACGGCGTGGTCCTGGCGCCCTCTGCGTTGGTGATGACGGTGGGCTCGCCGCCCTCCAGAACGCTGACGACGGAGTTAGTCGTGCCCAGGTCGATGCCGACCGCACGTGCCATGGTGATTTCCTCCAGCTGACTTGAGTGGAACGGACTCAAGTGTGCATGAGGCGGCCCGCTGGGTCAACAGACCTGAGTCAGCTGGGCTCAACTCTTATCCGCTCCTTACACGCAACTGGGTGCTGACCTGCGAGGACGTCATACGGCGGGGCCCGTACGCCGGAACACGCAAGAGCAGGAGGACGACGACCAGCGCCCCGCCCGCCACCCACAGCACGCTCTCCTCGCCCGCCCACCCGGTGTGCGCGAGCACCCCGACGAGCACCCCGGAGAACGCCGCGAGCGCCGCCAGCACGGTGGCACCCTGCGGGGTGAGCCCCAGCCGCCGCAGCCGGTGCGCCACATGGTCGGGGCCCTCGCGCAGCAGCGGCCTGCGGGCCATCCGCCGCGACACCGCCACGAGCAGTACGTCGACGCCGGCGAGGGCGGTCAGCGAGAACAGCACCCCCGCGCTGGACCCGATCCCGTACCCGGCCCGGGTGAACACGCCCGCCGCGGCCAGCAGGAACCCCGTGAACAGCGAGCCGCAGGCGCCGAGCCCGATCCGCGCGGGATGCCAGTTGTGCATGAGGAACCCGGTGAGCGCGGCGGCGAGCACGCTGAGCAGCACGGCCAGCCCGTCCATCACCTCCGCGGCGGCGCAGGCACCCACACCGAAGGCGGTCACCACCCCCACGGTCCCCGCGAGCCCGTCGGCGTGGTCCAGGGCCCGGAAGGCGAGCGCCACGAACACGATCCACGCCACGGCCGGCAGCCCGGCCGCCACCCCGGTCTCCTCGTACGGTACGACCGCGGCGGCCGCCACCGCCGTACCGGCCACCAGCACCCGGGCCCGCAGCCGCCACACGTCGGCGACCAGCCCGAGCAGGGCGACCCCGGCGCCCGCGAGGAGCAGCCGGCCGACGCCGTCGCCGAGCGGCGCGACCCGCGTCCACTGGCCCGCGCCGGCGACGAGACAGGTGACGAGCACGACGGCCGCGCCACCGAACAGCGGCACGGGCCGCCGGCACCGCCGGTCGAGGACACCGGCGCGCAGCGCGGGCGCACGGAGCAGCGCCGCGAGCACGGCGGTGAGCAGGAGGGCGGTGGTGGCGGCGAGAATCCCGTAGAGCACGGCTCCAAAGTAGGCGTGAACGGGGCAATTACCTATGAATAACACGATCGAATAACCCAATCCGACCGCCGGGATGCACCCGACGGGCGCGGCCCGGCACCGCACCCGACCGCCCGAGCAACAGCCGTACCGGCGGCAGGCGGAGTTGCCCGCCTCCGCCGCCGCTGTGGCTGCTCAGCGACTCAGATCACCCCGCGTACGGCTACAGTGCGAAGGAAGATGAGGGTAGTCTCAGACGAACTGCATAAGTTACCGCTTAGTAATTTCGAGGCCGCCTCAGGAGCCCCAATGCAACTCGCCGCGATCATCGTGTCGCTGGTCCTGATCGTGGTCGGTGTGGCTCTGTTCGGCCGCGCCCTCCTTCAGCTGTATGCCTTCATGCGTCTTGGTCAGCCGGTGCCGGCGGGGTCCCGGACCGGTGATCCGGTGCAGCGCACCGTCACGGTGGTCAGGGAGTTCCTCGGTCATACCCGGATGAACCGGTGGGGTGTGGTCGGGGTGGCGCACTGGTTCGTGGCGGTGGGTTTCTTCAC
>NZ_JBEPAP010000007.1:206053-231163 GCF_040298665.1 Streptomyces sp. NPDC001508 | reverse complement strand
CGGTGCGCGATGGTGCGCACACCCGCTTCCAGGCTCTGGAGGTGGGCGAGCTGCGCGCGCCGGGCGAGCGCCCACTGATCATGTGTGGCCTTCGTAATGCTGCCCGCCCACCGGGAGGAAGACTCCTCGGTCAGGGCCCGCTTGCGCTGCGCCCATTGGCCGGTGTCGTGCTCCAGCCCGGCCGCACAGCGGGCCTTCAGGTCGCGGGATGCGAGCGTGCCCAGATGATCGCCGACCAGGCGCAGTACCTTCCCGTCCTCGGTGGTCAGCCCCTTGAGCCGGTCGCGGATCGCGACTCCCGAAGGGCCGGGGAGCACGAACGGCGCCGCCATCTCCCGCACCCTGCCCATGCCTTCACCCCCCGTCCCGGCGTCTTGCGAAGAGCCCGTCACCGTACCCAACGACCACCATCAGGAAAGGTCCCACACTCGACAGAGGAATCTTCGTTCTGCCCCACGCGGTCGCACAGGCCCCAGCCCGGACACTCACTCATGTGCACCCAAACACGCCCGTGCACAGTCAACCGCCAGCAGTCCGCAACCCCTCACCCCCACAACACGGACCCCCGCGCCTGCACCCGCGCGGCGATCCGGTGCAGCAGGTCGTCCACGGGCAGCGCCCCCACACGGCGCCCGTCCCGCAGCCGTACGGCCACCGACCCGCCTTCGGCCTCCCGCTCACCGATCACGGCCTGATACGGGACAAGGCGCGCCGCCCGGACGCGGGCGCCGAGGCTGCCGTGCTCCAGGCCGGCGGTCTCGGCCCGCAGCCCCCGGGCGCGTGCCTCCCGCACCACCGCCCGGGCACGCTCCTCCTGAGCCTCGGCGACCGGCAGCACGACGAGTTGTACGGGCGCCAGCCACGCCGGGAGCGCCCCGCCGTGCTCCTCGACGAGATGCGCCACGGCGCGTTCCACACTGCCGATGATGCTGCGGTGTACCATCACCGGCCGGTGCCGCGCCCCGTCGGCGCCGATGTAGTGCAGGTCGAAGCGGGCGGGCTGGTGGAAGTCGATCTGGACGGTGGAGAGGGTGGCCTCGCGTCCGGCCGAGTCCACGACCTGTACGTCGATCTTGGGGCCGTAGAAGGCGGCCTCGCCCTCCGCCTCCTCGTGGTCGAGGCCGGACGCGGCGAGCACCTGCCGCAGCAGGGTGGTGGCCCGCCGCCACAGCTCCGGGTCGGCGACGTACTTGCCGCCCTCGCCGGGCAGCGACAGCCGGTGCCGGGCGGCGCGGATGCCGAGGTCGGCGTAGGCGCGGGCGATCAGTTCGAGGGCGCCGCGGGCCTCGTCGGCGGCCTGTTCCAGGGTGCAGAAGATATGCGCGTCGTTGAGGTGGATGGCCCGCACCCGGGTCAGCCCGCCGAGCACCCCGGACAGCTCCGCCCGGTACATGGCACCCAACTCGGCGATGCGCAGTGGCAGTTCGCGGTAGCTGTGGGAGCGGGAGCGGTAGACGAGGGCATGGTGGGGGCACAGGCTCGGACGCAGTACGACCTCCTCCGCCCCGAGCCGCATCGGCGGGTACATGTCGTCGCGGTAGTGGTCCCAGTGACCGGAGATCTCGTACAGCTCGCGCTTGCCGAGCACGGGCGAGTACACGTGCCGGTACCCGGCGCGGCGTTCGGCGTCCCGGACGTACTCCTCCAGGGTGTGCCGGACGACGGCGCCGGCGGGCAGCCAGTACGGCAGGCCCGCGCCCATCAGGGGGTCGGTGTCGAAGAGTTCCAGCTCGCGGCCGAGCCTGCGGTGGTCGTGCATGGTCGTCTCCTCCAAACGGAGGGCGAGTGACCACGTGACGGAGCCCCGGGGCACTCGCCCCGGGGCTTCGGACTGGATCAGGTGTCAGCGCGCCGGGACGGACTCCGGCGTCGTCGTGGCCGACGGCTGCGGCTGGGCGCGCTTCATGCCGGGACCGTAGCAACCGGGACGGCGGGCGGGCCAAGGGTTTTCGGGTGGGGGTCACTCGGTCGGCTCGCCCGGCTGGTGGGCGGGGCCGGTGGGTGGTGGCGTGGGGGAAACGATCAGTCGAGGGACGAGGAGACTCGGCCTCGGTCACCGGCCCCAGGAGCCCGCGATGTCCCTGCCCCCGGCCCGCCTCCGCGCCGTCTGCGGTCTCGCGCTCGCCGCCGCCACACTGCTCACCGTCCCCGGCTGCCTCACCAGGGAGCCGGAGCGGGCGGCGGCGGAACCCGGTGCCGTACCGTCGCCCTCGGCCGGGCGGCGCGCCGAGGGCCGAACGCCCGACCTCACCGCGGCGCAGGCACAGGACGCGCTGATCACCATGGCCGACCTGGGCGCGTCCTGGGGACCGACGCAGGGCGCCGCGACCTGGCGGGACGGGCTGCTGAAGGCGACCACCGACATGCCCGAGTGCCAGCAGCTGATGGACGCCCTGTACACCGAGGAACTGTTCGGCGACGCGCCGGGAACGCACGCGGTGACCGCGCTCGACGACGGTGACGCGGGCGGCCAGCTGCGCTATCAGGTCGCCACCCGCGGCCCGGCCGCGGTGAACCGCACGCTGGCCTGGCTGAACGGACTGCCGCAGACATGCGGCCGGTTCACCGCAAAGTCCCAGAGCGCGGGCGAACTGGACGTCCAGGTCTCGGAGATCGAGCTGCCGCAGGTCGGCGACGCCCGGCAGGGCCTGCGGATCACACTGACCGGCGCGACCACGTCCGAGGACGACGAGTCCTCCGCCCTCACCCTTGAGGTCGCCGCGGCACGGGTCGGCGAGGACGCGATCGTCGTCACCAACGGCACTCTCGGCGAGGTGTCCGAGGACGCCACCGACCAGGCCCTTGAACTCGGCACCCAGCGCCTCACCCGCATCCGCGAGCAGGGCCGGACGCAGACCTGACGACGGGCCCGCCCGCCGCCCGCGGCGCCGCACGGCCCACGAAACGCACCGGGGTACCGGGCACCGCCTGCACGGCGGCCGGCAGGCCGGCGGCGCGGACCCACCATCACCGCGTGACGCCCCGGTGGCCGGCGGCGCGGACCCACCATCACCGCGTGACGCCCCGGTGGCCGGCGGCGCGGACCCACCATCACCGCGTGACGCCCCGGTGGCCGACGACGCGGACCCACCATCACCGCGTGACGCCCCGGTGATCGGACGGTCCGCGAGAAGGACCACGGCCCTGCACCGCCCCCAAGGCCACGCCCTGGCCGGACAGTTCACCGGCACCCGCCCGTTCCACGGCGGACGCCGCTCGTCACAGGGGTGGCTGGGCGGGCGCGGGCCCGAGGGTGGTGGTGCCCGGGGCCGTACGGTGTCCGAGGCCGGTCCGATAGGCGTCCAGCGCGGCCTCCACCCGCCCGGTACGGCGCAGCAGATCACCGAGGAGCCGGCACAGGTCGGCGAGGTCACCGGCGGCACCGGCCCGCTCCAGCAGGCTCAGCGCACGCACATAGTGCTCCTCGGCGGCCTCCGAGTCCCGGGCGTCCTCGGCGATGATGCCGAGCAGCCGGTGCGCCCCGGCCGAGTGCACGGCGCCCCGCTCGGAGGAGAGGTCGCCGAGCACACCGTGCAGCAGTTCGGCCGCCTCCTGCGACTTGCCCCGCCGGTGCAGCACATCGGCGAGTTCGACGGCGACCTGACTGCTGTAGAGGGCGGCGCGCTTGGCGGAGAGCATCTCCAGCGCCTCCCGCAACTCGGCTTCGGCACGCTCCAGTTCGCCGTCCTGCGCATACACATAGCCGCGCATCCAGTGGCAGTTGGCGAGTTCGGTACGGATCTGGAGCTGGCGGTACAGCTCGACGGCCTTGGCCAGCGAGGCGTCGGCCTCGGCGACCCGGCCCTCGGCGAGCAGGGTACGGGCGACGGAGCGGTGCATACGGGCCACCAGCGCGGGGTCGGCGACCTGCGGGGCGAGCGCGAGAGCGAACTCGGCGGCCTGGGCGGCGCGGGCCTGGGCGCCCATGTCCATGTAAGGGCCGATGACGCTGGCGTAGAGCAGCAGCAGGGCGTCGGGATCGTGCAGCCCGCCCCGGTTCAGCTCGTCCAGGGTGGACTCCAGCAGATAGACGGCGTACCGGAGTTCACCGGCCAGGTAGTGGGCGACGGCACGTCCGCGTACGGCCGGCACCCGGACCGGCAGCGGCTCACCGGCCATACGTTCCTCGGCCCGCTCGAAGTACTCCCGCGCCTCGGCCAGGTCGCCGGTGTCCAGGGCGCACTCGCCGAGTCCGAGCAGCGCGGTGGCCTGCTCGTGGGCCAGCCCATGGGTCTCGGCCTCGGCACACAGGACGTCGTACTGACCGGCCGCCTCCTCCGCCGCCCCGGTGGCCAGGGTGCGCTGCGCCTCCGTGAGCCGCAGCCGCAGATCGGTCGCGAGGTGCGCGGGCCGTCCGATGGCCAGTTCCTCGAAGGCGACGCCGAGCCGCCCCGCGATGTGCCGCAGCGCGTCGTCGGAGGCCCGCACCCGCCCGGCCTCCAGGGTGGAGATATAGGCGGGCGTGTAGGCGGGTTCGGCCAACTGCCGCTGCGTCAGCCCCTGTGCGGTGCGCAGCTGTTGCACCCGTCGCCCGACGGTCTCCGGGTCGTCTCGCTCCTGCATCCTGCGGCTCCCCCAACTGCCCCTGGTCCCCTTGCCGTTAGGCTCGTACAACCCCTAGGTTAAACGGCGGGTTAAGCATGTTTAATACGCCGCTGATGTTGCGAGGTAGCCGTGCTCGGACACTCATCCGTGCGTGACGGAAGCCCCACCGCATTCCCCCACCTCCGGCTCCGTTCGCTCAAGGGAACCACCGCCGCCCGCGGCCTGATCGCGGCCGTACTGGCGGCTGCCGCCCTGATCGCCGCCGCGAACGCCGGTCCGGCGAGGGCCACCCAGGCGCCCCCGCCGACGGTCACCCACCCCTCACCGTCACGCTAGCGCCAAAAGGCGACACCCGGATGCCGGGTGTGCTGGTCGGGTGTGCCGTCGGTGGAGGGTCCGGGTTTTCCGGATCAGGCGGATTGCCGACCGGCCGCCTGACCGATAGGACTGTCCGCGTGTCTGATCAACGGAACTTCGCGCGTACGGTCGTGGCGCTCTCCTCGGTCGTGGTCGCCGGCTGCGCGGTGGCGGTCACGATCAAGGTGATGAGCACGGACCCCCAGCCGAGGGTGCTGGACCAGGACGGACTGGAGCGGCAGGTGATGGCCGACATCCAGGGCGGCCGGCCCGGCCCCGCCGACCGGCTGTCCTGTCCCGCTTCCGTCGTGGCCGACAAGGGCAACAAGTTCGAGTGCCGCTACTGGGACGCGGACCTCAGCACCGCGAAGTTCGTGGAGGTCGAGGTCGTCAGCGACCAGGGCAAGGTCTCGGCGGCGTTCCTCGGCTAGTGGACGTGCCTCGCACGTGGTGCTGCCGACTGCCGCGATCGGCGGCACCGGAAAACGGTTCGACGGCTTTGCCAAGTCCTGGAACAGTGGCACACCATGGCGAACTCCGAGCCGGTGACCGTCGCGGACGTACAGCTCATGCAGGGCCTGGCACAGCGTGTCACCGCCGTCCGCCCGGACCTGGTGAACAGCGACGCGTCGTTCGGCGAACTGGCGTGGAACTGGGGCAAGGGGCACGCCCGCGACGGCGCGAGCTGGCGGCGTCGGCTGTGGTTCTCCGGCGGGGACCTGGTGTCGTGGGGCTGGGCCCATCTTCCGCATCGGGTGCGGCACACCGACGGGTCGGTGAAGGACGTCACCGGTGCCTATCTGGCGTATCAGGTCCATCCCGACCATGCCGGGCTGGTCGACGAGGTGATCGACTGGTACGACGGTACGGCGGCGGACGTCGAGCGTACGGTGATCCCGGGTGCCGCCGATGAGTTCGCCCTGCGGCGATGGGCGGCGCACGGCTATGAGACCGACCCGGCCGCGCTCGGCGACACCGGGTCCTGGACCCAGCTCAACCAGCGGGACCTCACCGATGTGGAACAGCCGGTGCTGCCGGCCGGCTTCCGGTTCCGCACCGCCGACGAGGCCGGGCCGAAGGCCGCGGTCCAGGCCCATCTGGACGCCTGGAGTCCCTCGACGTACACGGCCGAGAGCTACCAGGGTGTCCGGCGGGCGCCGGGATACCGCGGCGACCTGCACATCCTGGTGGAGGCGCCGGACGGGACGATGGCCTCCTCGACGATCATGTGGCTCGACAAGGCGAACAGGACCGCTGAGTTCGAGCCGGTCGGGACGCATCGGGACTACCGGCGTCTGGGGCTGGGCAGAGCGATGCTTCTGCACGGGATGCATCTGGCACGGGCGGCCGGGGCCACGCATATGACGGTCGCCTGCCTGGGTGCGCCGGGACATCCCCAGGCGCGCGGGCTGTACTACAGCGTCGGCTTCCGAAAGTTCACGCGGGACGCGCCCCTCATCAAAACCGGTACCGCTGGCTGAGGGCACAGGCACCTTCAACACCTGTGCCCGTTCCGCCGGTGGGGGTCAGCTCACTTGACGCTCCGCAAGAAGGCACCCCACGCCTGCGGCGCAACGCCGAACCGTCCCGCGCCGGGGTTCTTCGAGTCCCGGACAGCGACGAGCGCGTTGAGGTCGGCGACCTCGACGCACTCACCGCCGCTGCTGCCGCTGTACGACGACTTGCGCCACGCAGCCGTACCGAGCGCGGCACACTCGACGCACTCACCACCGTTGGTACTGCTGTAACTGGACTTACGCCACACGACGTCCTCCATCACGAGGGGCCTCAAGGTCATTTGAGTTCCCGCAGGAAGGCGGTCCAGGTCTCCGGCGCGACGGCGAACCGCCCCGCCTTGTGGTTCTTCGAGTCACGAACAGCGACGAGGGCGCGGAGATCGGCGACCTCAACGCACGCACCGCCATTGCTGCCGCTGTACGACGACTTGCGCCACACGGCAGTGCCGAGCGCGGCACACTCGACGCACTCACCACCGTTGGGGCCGCTGTAGCTGGACTTACGCCACCTCGCGGTCTTCAAGTGCTGGCTGGTCTCCATAGCGTTCCTCCGTCATGCGGGGTCGCTGAAGGGTCACTTGAGGTCGCGCAGAAAGGCACCCCATGCCTGCGGCGCGACGGCGAACCGCCCCGCCCCAGGGTCCTTGGAGTCCCGGACAGCGACGAGCGCGTTGAGATCGGCGACCTCAACGCAATCGCCACCGGTGTTGCCGCTGTACGACGACTTACGCCACGCAGCCGTGCCGAGCGCGGCACACTCGACGCAATCACCACCGTTGGTGCCGCTGTAGCTGGACTTACGCCACGTCACGGTGCTCAACTGCCGACCGTTCTCCATAGCGTTCCTCCAACACGTGGGGTCGGTCTAGGTCACTTCAGGTCGTACAGGAAGGCGGTCCATGCCTCCGGCGCGACGGCGAACCGCCCCGCCTGCAAGTCCTTGGAGTCACGGACAGCGACCTGGCCGCCGAGGTCGGCGACCTCTACACACTGACCGCCGGTGTTTCCGCTGTACGACGACTTACGCCACGCAGCCGTGCCGAGCGCGGCACACTCGACGCACTCACCACCGTTGGTGCCGCTGTAGCTGGACTTACGCCACGTCACGGTGCTCAACTGCCGACCGTTCTCCATAGCGTTCCTCCAACACGTGGGGTCGGTCTAGGTCACTTCAGGTCGTACAGGAAAGCGGTCCATGCCTCCGGCACGACGGCGAACCGCCCCGCCCCAGGGTTCTTGGAGTCCCGCACGGCGACGATTGCGTTGAGATCGGCGACCTCAACGCAATCGCCACCGGTGTTGCCGCTGTACGACGACTTACGCCACGCAGCCGCCGCCGTTGCTCTACGTCGCGGTGCTCAACTGCCGACCGCTCCCTAAAGCGTTCCTCTAACACATGGGGTCGGTCTAGGTCACTTCAGGTCGTGCACGAAGGCGGTCCATGCCTCCGGCGCGACGGCGAACCGCCCCGCCTGCAAGTCCTTGGAGTCACGGACAGCGACCTGGCCGCCGAGGTCGGCGACCTCGACGCAATCACCGCCGTTGGTGCCGCTGTAACTCGACTTACGCCACGTCACAGCCTTCGTCTGCCGACTGGTCTCCATAACGGTCCTCCATCACGCCAGCGATCAGGTCGGCCGAGTCCTCCGGAGAGAGGGCAGTGGCCTGCAAGCGAGCGTAACCGACCGAACGCTCCCTGATTACTTGCGGATTGGCCGTCATATGCCCCTGGTCGTAGCTCTCGCAGTAGTGGAGATCAGGGTCGCCGTCAAAACGTAGGACGTTGAACGAGCCCATCATCCCCGCATGCGCTCCGACGTCGAACGGCAGCACCTGGAGATGCACCCACGGATTGTCCCGGAAGGTCAGCAGATGTGCCAGCTGCTCGCGCATCACCACACGGCCGCCGACCGTCTGGAGCAGCACCGACTCGTCCATGACCACCCACAGGACGGGCGACTGCTCCCGCTTCAGGATGCGCTGCCGCTCCATTCGGGCCGCGACCATCTCCTCGACCCGATCCGGGTAGTCCACCTCCAGCAGAGCCGCTGCGTACGCCTGTGTCTGGAGCAGCCCGTACACCAGTTGACACTGATAGGTGGAGACGTAGCTGGCCTTCCCCTCCATCTCTGCGTACGACTGAAACCAGTGCGGGAGCTGACTGCGAAGGACCAGCCCCACCAAGCGCGTGAAGCAACCGTCGGTCATGAGGGCCGCGTCCACCCGTTCGGCGAACTCTCTCGTCGGTACCTTGAGCGTCGTTTCGATCTGGCCGATCAGTGAACCCGTGCAGAAGACGATCCCGCCGAGTTCCTTCTGCGTCAGCCCCGCTTCTTCCCGTTTTCGGCGCAACTCGTAGCCGAAGTAGTCCAACGGCGATGCGCTCGGGTCGAGTTCACGGATGTGCACCATATAGCGCAGCGTAACCGACCCGCTCCGCTCAGGTGAGGCAAATCACAAAACCGCCCCACCCTGAAGCGGCGAGGGCCGGCCGGTCATCCTCCGTGTCGCACCACCACCGCACAAGCGGTCCGCAGTGAACTCGCCCTGATGCGGAACGAGTTCGCGAGCCTGCCCACCTCGCGCCGATCGCCCCGCTGATACCCCGGCTCATCGCCGCCGACCTCGACGCCGTCGGACTGGACGCCACCGACCTGCGTAAGGTCGCAGACCTGGTCGACCAGCGCCGCGCTACCTTCGATGCGATCAACGAACCCCGTCTCCTGTCGGATGGTTCCTGGACGATCAACTGTCTTCGGGACGCGTCGGCTTCAGTGCCCTCACTCGGCGGGTGATCGACTTCGATCGCACCTTGCAAGGCGATCCGACGGCTGACTGAACCATCCGCAGGGCGAGGGCCAAGCCGGACGGGCGAGCGGCGTTCTGGGAGACGTACGGCCTCCTGGCCCGGGCCGGCGCCGCGACCTGCCGCTCAGCGGGCTCCCGCAGGGGCACGGAGCTGTTCGGCCAGCCGCTCGAGTTCGGCTGCCGTGGCGGGCGAGAAGTCGTTGAGTCCGCTGTGCACGGCCGTCGGGCTCTTCAGGAAGCGCCGGAGCACGGCCACGAGGAGCCCTTGCGGCAGAGCCCGCAACGCGGCGAACGCGCGAGGTACCGGCGGCGTCTCCATCGCGGCGAGGTTGTGCCGCATGAGGTGGAGCATGCCGCGGACCGCGTCCGCATCGTCGGCCAGCACCACCGGGCCGCCCGCCGCGAGTACCGCCTGACCGAGCGGGACCTCGAACGCGGCGTGCGTCCTGAGCCAGGCATCCATCTGCGGCTCGGCCTTGGCGTTGATCCCGGCGGTACGGAACGTCTCCACGATCCGTACCAGTCGCGGGGTGGTACGGCCGTCGGGCTCGCCGATCGGCATCGCGATCCGGCGGGTGATGAAACTGCTCTTGCGGTAGCGGACCACGTCGCCGTCCATCGTGCCGCCAGTGATGGGGAAGCCGAGCAGCACCCGCTCGTGGCCGATCACCGCACCCAGCGTCTGCGGGCCGGCTGCCCAGTTGAGCAGGAACAGCACATCACCTTGGACACCGGCGAGAGATTCCAGCACTGCATCCACCTGTTGGGTGCGGACGAAGACGGTGATCAGGTCGTACCCGCCGTCCGGGTGCTCGACCACCGGTACCGGCACCCGCTCGACAGCTGGGCCGTCTTCCTCGGCGAGCTGCACTCCGTGCCGGCGCAGGGCGGTCAGGCGCTCGCCCCGGGCGAGGAGCGAGACGTCGTGGCCGGCCTCGTGCATACGGGCGGCGAACAGGCTGCCGCAAACCCCGGCGCCGTACGCGAGCAGCTTCATGACAGCCCTCTTTCACACGTTCGTTTGACTCATACGTTCGTTTCATTCAAACATATGTAGAGTCCCTCGTGTGGCGACCCCAGACACCCGCACCCAGATCCTCGACGCGGCCGAGCACCTCTTCGCCGAACACGGATACCGCGGCACCTCGGTCCGCGCGATCACCAAACTCGCCGGAGCGAACCTGGCCGCCGTCGGCTACCACTTCGGCTCGAAGGCGGAGCTGATGGCCGCAGTCGCCCGCCGCGTGATCGAGCCCATCAACGCTGCCCAGTGCGCCGGGCTCGACAAACTGCTCGCCCGGACCCCCGACCCACCGGTCAGCGAACTGGTGGAGGCATTCGCGGGGCCGCTGTTCGACGAGATGCCGGCCGGCGACGAGGGCGGCGCCCGGACGTCCCGGCTGATCGTGACGATCCTCAGCGACCCGGCCGAGGAGGCACGCAGTTGGACCGGCCCGGCCGAGGACTCGGTCCGCGAGCGCTACCTCGCAGCCTTCGCGCGCGTACTGCCCGGCCTTTCCCCCCAGGAGCTGCGGTTCCGGATGCGGGGGATCCTCGCCGTGACGGCCGTCGACCGCCTCGAGGTCCACCAGCAGCCCTCCCCTGGCTGCGTGTCCCCGGTAGCGGGCGAGGCGGCCCGGCGATGGGCGATCACGTTCCTGACGGCAGCGATGAGTGCACCACCGACCCGAACCTGACGCGCTTGTGCGTCCCGGAGTATCCGATCGAAGGTGCCGTCCCTGGCCCATCGGCGGAAGCGGGTGTGCAACGTGGCCCGCGGTCCGTACCGTTCGGGCACCTTCCGGCAGGCTGTCCCGGTGCGGAACGTCCACACGATCCCGTTGAGGACCCTTCGGTCGTCCGACCTCTTCCGCCCCCCGCAAGGACGCGGGCAGCAGCGGCCGGACGGACTCCCGCTCGGCATCGGACGGTTCATGGCGACGTATCACCCAACCGTGATCCACTGGCCGGGATCACACCGATGGTGTCCTCACGCCTGCGGCAGCAGCGGTTTCACCGACTGTGGCCCATGCCCGGCGAGATAGAGCTTCATGGCGCACTGATCCTCGGCCTCGATGAACACCTGCTGCCCCCAATGAGCACTGAGACGGTGCGCGACATCAACCAGCCGACGGCGTTCCTCCGGCGAGTATGCGGGGAACCGGACCCAGCCCCGTTCGGCGATGACGTTGCCCAGATCGTTGAACAACACTGCCCGCGCGCGCTGCTCTTCTTCCTCGGTGAGCGGCGTGGAGTCGCCTTCCGCAGGCTGCAACCGGACGTTGTACAGGTCTCGGATCATCAGCTACTCGCAATTCGTTGGCTCTGTTCCGGAGAGACTATCGGCGCAGCCAGTGGCCACAACTGCCGGAATATCCGGGTGTCTCCCCTGACCAGGATGCCCTGCCCCACGACCTGCGGCACTGGATGCCATGGGTCTCACCGGCGCCATTTTGACGACAACTCCTGGGCGGTCCTCACCGTCGAACGGGGGCACGGGCAGCCTCAACAACTCACGCCGGTCGAAGGCTTCGGCGAGTGCCGGCACACGTTCGGCATTACGGCAGCACCCGAACCCGTCGACATCGTTCTGCGGTAAGCCGGGCCCGAGGGCCGGCCGGGTCAGGTGGGCGACGTGGGTGGCCGACGTGCGGACACGCGTGGCGCCCGGCTCGTGCGTCGGCGGTTCGGCCGGGTAGGCCGTCTCTCGCAACCCGCGAGGATGCCGGTGGCCGCGGCCTGCCCGCCCCCGGTCGACACTCCGGCGAAGGCGAGGGAACATAAAGGGACGGGGCGCTTCCGGCCTCCGCTTTGTCGCCGCGATGACGCGGCGATCGGAGTTCCAGGTGACGAGCCCGCGTCCGCGTCCAGGGCGACGCGCAAGACGGCGCGCAAGGCAACGTCCGCGGCAACGTGGGGTGAGGCATGCGGCCTAGGAGTGACAGGCGCGCGCCGACCGGAAAAGCTTCGGGAGGCGCGGACCACCGCACCGGATCACGTGCGGATCACCGCACCGGTTCATGTGTGGACCACCACACCGGATCACGTGCGGACCGCCACACCGGATCATGTGTGGACCACGTCGGCAGGGCGAGCCGACAGCACGGCCTCTCATCCGTATCGGTGAGCATCATCGCGCTCACAGTGGTGGGTGTCGTGGCCGCGGCCACCGTGCACCTGACCATGCTCTTCCTCTACAACGCCCCTACCAACTCCTTCTCCCAGCGGCACGCCGCCGACATCGAAAAATATGTCGCCCCCGAGTTTGTGCAGGAGTGGCAGCTTTTCGCGCCCGATCCGCAATCGGTGAACACCCATGTGCACGCTCGCGCGAAAGTCCAGATGCCCGGCGGAAACCTCACTGATACCGGCTGGGTGGACCTGACCGCGATGGATCAGAAGCGGATCGTGCACAACCCTCTCCCCAGCCACGCGCACCAGGACGAACTTCCGCACGCCTGGTCCAACTTCGTCGACTCGCTCGACAACGAGGGACGTCCAACTGGTTTGTACGGGGAGCTGATGCGGCAGTACGTGCTGCGTATCGCCGCCCATCGTCTGGGACCGCAGGTCGACGGCGGCACCGTGCGATTCATCCAGCTGCGCTCGGCCGACACACCGGTGGGAAAGCCCCCTTGGAGTGGTCAGCAGGCCGACACACGGACCGGCTATGCGGTTCAACCGTGGTGGGACGTCAACGCGGAGGACTTCAAGTGACCGCACACCCTTCGGCCACGCCCGGCCGCGCACCCCAACCGTCCCCGTCCGCCCGGCTGTCGCGCGGCATCGGCGCCGCTGTCGGGCGAGGGCTCGCGCGTATCACCAGCGATGTCGTCGCGCCGTACCAGTCGGCCGTCGTTCGCATCGGCTTCTCGCTCACCTGGCTCGCCCTGCTGCTGCGCGAGTGGGTGCACCGTAACGAGCTGTACGGGCCGGACAGCGCTTGGAGCTGGGCCATGGCCCGTGAATGGAACGCGACGAACCAGGCGTTCACCGTACTGACGTGGCATGACAGCCGATTGTGGTTCGAGATCGTCTACGTGGCGGCGATCGCCGCGTCGGTGATGCTGCTCCTCGGGTGGCGGACCCGCACCGCCTCGCTGCTCTTCATGATGGGTGTCCTGGCGCTCCAGAACCGTAACCCCTTCATGGGGGACGGCGGCGACAACGTCATCCATCTCATGGCGATCTACCTGGTGTTCACCCGCTGTAGTCGGGTCTGGTCGCTGGACGCGCGGCGTGCCGCACACGGCCGCGACGGTGGCCGGGACGTGGTCGGGATCGTGTTGTGGGCCTTCTTCACCACCGTACTCGCCCTGGCCACCGGGCTGGGCAGGTTGGGTACCGGCTGGGCGTTGCTGCTCTGGGGCTTCGCCTTCGCGCAACTGGCGTGGTGGCTGGTTCGACACCACGCCCCCGGAGAGCCGCGCACCGTCATGGAAATGGTCGGCAACGTGGTGCACGCGGGCGCGATGTTCGTGATCGCGGCCCAGGTGTGCCTCATCTATGCCGCTTCCGGCTGGTACAAGATCCAAGGCTCCTTCTGGCAGGACGGAACGGCGCTCTACTACGTGCTGCACCTCCGCGACGTCACGCCGTGGCCAGCTGTGTCCCACGCCGTCGCCGGCAGCAGTCTGATCGTCCTGCTGCTGACCTACGGCACGGTGATCGTCGAAGTCGCCTTCCCCTTCACGCTGTTCAACAGCCGAGTGAGAACCGTGATGGTTGCGATCATGATGTCCATGCACGCGGGCATCGGAATCGTGCTCGGTCTGCCCTTCTTCGCGTTGGCGATGATCGCCGCCGACGCGCTCTTCCTCCCCACTGCACTGCTACGCCGGGTGGGCGACCGCGTGGCCCGCACGGCCTCCCGAAGCCGAGCGATGACACCGCCCCCGCGACGCACGCCTTCGCAGACAGCAAGGCCGTAACTCCTGAACGCTGCCGCGTTCGCCTTCGAGCGCGCCGAGGACGGCAGCGTGACGGCCGTGGAGCTGTGGGGCGCTGACGGCGCGTGGGCACGCGCGGAGCACGGCACGGCACTGCAGGCCGGGCCCCGGCTGCTGTGGGAGGCGGTGGAAACCGCACACGAGCTGTACCTGGACAACGACCGGCCCGGCCCGGATCGCTTCGGCGTGACCGTGACCCCCGAGGAGCAACGCACCTGGCTGGACTCTCCGAGCCACCCGATACCGAACATGCCTGCCCCGGCCTGACAGTCCGCGCCGGGCCGACTCGATGTGGAGAGGCGCCTCGGCATAGGGGGCGCCTCGACATGGCGGTTTCCAGGGGGGGCGCCTCGACATGGGGACGCGCGCCGCTCGATGAGCCGGCCATGCTCCACCGCGCTGCGGTCAGGCCGCCGGGAGCCGGGTGGAGGTCAGGAGACGATGCGGTCGGCGAGCCGGTGGAGGACCGTTCGGCGGGGACAAGCCGAACAAGCTGGTGAAGTCAGGCACGGTCAACTCCAGCGGAAACCTGTCCGTCACCCTGGACCTCAAGCGGGACACCAAGGTCAGGGCGAAGTTCGCGGGCGATGCCCGCTACCAGCCGCGCACCGTGGCCAGCACGGCCGGCGCCCGGGTGAAGGTGTCCACGTCGGTCAGCGGCCACTACAAGACGAAGAGCACGTGGGGCCACACGTACTCCTTCTTCCACAAGTCCAAGGACCCGCTGTTCACCACCACGATGTCGGCCTACCCGGGCCGCAAGCAGCGGCTCACGTTCCAGCTGTACTACAGCGGCCACTGGTACGACGCCGGCTCGGACTACTTCGCGCTCAGCTCCACGGGCATGTCCAACGTGCGGCTGGAGGGCACCCACGACACCGGCTGGCGCTTCCGGGCCCGCTCCTCCTACGTCAACGGCGGCTCCGGTGACACCGTGAACTCGACCACGCACGGCGCCTGGAAGTACTTCACCTTCACCAGCTGACGGGCCGGGCGGCTCAGCCCTGGGTCTGCAACTGTCGGAGATGCTGCTGGACATGGTCCAGGGCGCCCTGTCTGCGGCCCGGGACGCGGCGGCGTAGCTCCGCGAGGGCGGGGCCGAGTTCCCGGGCGTGGGCCGCGTCGGCGATGCGGCCCCACTGGTGGTGGGCCCGGTCCACGGCCGCCTCCACCGCGGGCGCGTCGGCGGGCTGCCCGGCCGCCAGCCGGGCCCCGGCCACGGTCAGCCAGGTGCGGCAGCTGCCCACCGCGTCGCCCGCGAACATCGCGAGGTCGGCGCGGACCTCGGCCCAGTGCAGCGCGTCCTCGGAACCCGGGCCGTGCGCGCGCAGCGCGGCCTGTTCCCACCGCGCGGCCAGCGCGTCCGCCTCGGCGTGCCGGCCGGCCTGTACGGCGGCGGTGATCGCGGCGTGCGGATCGCCGTCCGCCGGGGCGGGCGCGGCCAGCAGGATGTTGCCGGCCGCCTCCTCGCCCAGCCGGGCCACCACCTGCTGGTGCAGCTGCTCCAGCGGCGGCCGGTGCCCGCTGCGCAGCACCGTCGCCACCGCCTTCATGTACGACGGCACGGCGAGGGTGCGGCGGGCCGGGGGCGGCGCTATCCGGCCGTAGACCGGGTTGCCCCGGCCGGAGTCGAGCGGTGTGGTGCTCAGGTGCTGCCAGGTTTCGGCGTCCGTGTGCAGATCGACGACGAGGGCGGTCGCGCCGGACGGGCGCAGCCGCAGCTCCTCACGGATCCAGTGCCAGGGGAAGGCGGTGTAGCGGACGGTCGCCGCGGTGGTGCGGGCCAGCGCCAGATGCGGCAGGCGCTGACGGCGGTCGAGCTGGAGCTGGCCGGTGACGAACACGGTCAGCGGGCCGGGGGCCGCCGCGGCGGCGCGCAGCCTGGTCAGCACGGCCTGCGGCTCCACCGGGTCGGCGAGTTCGACCACGTTGGCGGTGTCCGTGCCGGCGAGCACGTCGGGTGCGACGGCCGCGAGGACGGGGAGTACGCAGGCCGCGTCGACCAGCCGCCCCCGGCCCATCGGCGAGGCCGCGAGCAGCAGCACGGTTCCGGGCATCGTCCCTCCCCTGTCGATCACCTAGGGCAGCACGGTAACCGCTGCTGCTGCAAAGAAGGGGCTCAGGAGCGCAAACGTCCCCGTACGGGAATCTGGGCGGGAGTCCAGCCCAGCACCCGCCGTACCGCGAAAACCGTGGTGTCGTCCCCGAGATGACCGCCGGTGTGGCGGAGCGTACCGGCCCGCACCGCGGACACCAGCCGCCTCGGCTCGGCCGTCCGCGGATCCGCGGCCACCGCCCGGGCCACCTCTCGCTCCACCGGATAGAACACCCCCTCCGCGTCCCTGGCCTCCGTCACCCCGTCGGTCACCAGCAGCAGGGTCTCCCCGGCGCCCAGCGCCACCCGCCGCACCCGCGGCGGTCCGTCCGCGAACTCGCTCATGCCGAGCGGCAGTCCGTCACCGGGCGAGAGCAGCCGCGCCCCGCCGGGGGCGACCGCCATCGGCGGTTCATGGCCGAAGTTGACGATCTCCACGAAGCCCGACTCACGGACGGGGAAGCCGACCAGCAGGGCGGTGGCGAACCGGTCGCCCTCCTTGCGGCCGAGGTCGGCCATGTACCGGCGGTGGCGCAGCATCCGGGTCTCCAGCAGGACGGCCACGGCCGCCAGGTCCCGCTCGTGGTAGGCGGCCTCCCGGAAGGTGCCGAGCAGCGCGACGGCCGTGTCCACCGCGCCCAGGCCCTTGCCCTGCACATCGCCGACGAAGACACGGGGGCCGTGGGGGCCGGGCTGGATGTCGTAGAAGTCGCCGCCGACACGGGCGTCCGTGTCCGCGGACAGATAGACGGCCGCGTTCTCCAGGCCGGCCCAGGCCGGCGGCAGCCGGCGCAGCACGGTGCGGCGGGTCGTGTCGACGACGTCCCGCATGTGCAGCATCAGGCGCTCGGCGCGCAGCCGGACCACGCACGCCAGTGTGGCGAGGAACCCGCCGAGCGCGACCAGGACGATGTCCGGCAGGCCCGCCTGGTACTGGCTCGGCCAGGCGGCGTCCACGAGGATGTATGCCAGCAGCGAGAGCACCGCGAACCCGGCCGTGGTGCACACCCCGCAGATCGCGGCGGCCGTGCCGGGCACAAGGACGATCCAGGAGATGACGCGGAACTTCTCGGTGGTGCTGACGTCGACCACGACGATCAGCCCGAGCAGCAGGAGCGGCACCACCCACGCGACGCTGAGCCCGTGGATCCGCAGCAGTTGCTGCCGCGGCGGGGCGTCGTCGCCTTCGATCGCGGCGTGCGGCCCGCCCTTCATGGACTTCAGACAAGCATGGGTGCGCACCGGCCGCATCCGGGCACCCGGCCCGTACGACTTGCCAGGCCCCCGGCCCAGGTGTGCGCTGGAAGCCCGGGGCGCGTCCCGAGGGGGCGCATCTCGCGAGCGCATCTCCGTGGGGCGCGCTCGTGGGGCGCATCCCGAGGGGCGCGTCCCGAAAGGCGCATCCCGAGGGGATGCATCCGGGGGCGAGAAGAGAGAGGAGTGCTCTCATGACTCATGCGGCACCCGCGTCCGGGGGCATGCCCCGCGAGCGCCGGCAACCCGACGTCTTCGACGAACGCACCCACGCGGTGGCCCGGCTGGCGTTCCCCGTCCTGCTCGGGCTGCTCTACGGCTACTGGGCCGCGGCCAACCGACGCGACGGCGGGCCCATCACCGGCGGGAACCTGCTGTTCGGCTTCGTGACCGCGCTGGTGTTCGTCCTGGTGTACCTGGGCGTGCAGGCGCTGGCCCCGCGGATGCGGCGGGAGGTGCACGCGCTGCTGTGGACCGCGTTCGGCGGCATCGCGTTCGGCTTCCTGTACAGCCAGTCCGGGGAGTCCGCGCTGCGTTCCGCCGGCATGTCACTGGCCGTCGCCGCGGTCATCTTCATCGTGATCTTCTATCGCTACTACACCCACGAGGACGCAGAGGGCCACCGAATCCGCTGACCCCGCCTCCGGCATGCCCCGCCGCCGGGCGGGGACACCGCCTCCGGCACACCGCACCTCGGGCCCGCCCCGCCACCGGGCGGGGACCGCGGCCGCGACCGCTGCACACCACTGCGGCCGGGACCGCCACAGAGCGCGACAGAGCACGACACGGCACCGCCGCCGAGGCGACCGCACGTGGGCGTCTGGTGACGGTGGCGGTGGCGGTGGCGGTGGCAGTGGCAGTGGCGGATTGAATACGGTCCGCATTCCACCCGATTGCAGTCATAACGGTCGCCTTTCGGGGCCGAAGGACGTTGGCTGGGAGGGTGCCCCCACGTCTCAGGAGCGCCCTGTCGGCGGCGCTGATCGGCCTTTCCTGCCTCATCGTGCCGTTCGGTGCGCTGGCGGCCTGGGCGGCGTACGGTCTCACCGACACCGGCCGGTACGTCACGACGATGGCGCCGCTCGCCGCCGACCCGGACGTGCGGGACGCGGTCGCCGACACCGTCGGGGCCGGAATCATGCGCGAGGTGGACCAGAAGTTCGACGTCAGCCCGGTGCGGGGCACCGTCGGGCCGTTCGTGCACGACGCGGTGCACTCCTTCACCCAGACCCGCGCCTTCCGTCTCGCCTGGGACGAGGGCAACCGCGCCACCCACGACGCCGTACTGCGCGCGCTGCGCGACGAGGACGCCGAGGACGACCTGTTCGAACAGCCCGTCACCGTCGACCTCGCGCCCGTCACCGCCCAGGTCAAACGCCAACTCGCCGAGGACCACATGCCGCTCGCCGACCGGATCCCGGTCGAGCACACCGTGTTCGCCGTCCTGCCCGCCCACGAACTGGCTCCGCTCCGGAAGGGGTACCACGTGCTCGAAGTCGCCGGCTTCTGGCTCCCCGTGGCGGCCGTCGTCTTCGCCGTCGCGGGCATCGCCCTCGCCGTCCACCGCCGGCGCGCGATCACCGCGACCGCGCTCGGCACGGCCCTCGGCGGCGCCCTGCTCGGCGTCGCCCTCGCCATCGGCCGCCGCCTCACCCTCGCCGACCTGCCAGCCGACGTCCCCCAGCCGGCCGCCGGCGCCGTCTACGACGCCCTCACGGCCACCCTGCGCACGGTCTCCTGGCTGCTGCTCGGCCTCGGCCTCACGGTGGCCGTGGTCACCTGGCTGACCCGGAACGTACGCACTCTGTCCCCTCGGCCGCGTGATCTGCCCACCCGCCCGGACCCCGCCCGGTCGCCGCGTCCCGCCGCATTCGACGACGAGCCCGTACAGACCGAAGCCGGCATAGGAGCAGGCTGGCCCCCAGGAGGCCCCACCGCCACCCCCGGAGCCTGACCACGACAGCGGACACATCCGCTCGCCGCAAGCCAGGTCGGCGGCCGTCGCGGGGAGTTGGGCCTGCGGAGGCGGTTCGCCGCCGTCGGACCGGCCGCCCCGCCCGTGCCGACCGGCGCCTTCAGCACCTCCGCTTCCTGGACCTCGCCGCCACGGACTACCGCGCGGTCTCGTCGGCTTCACGTTCCACCGGCGGGAATGCCGCCGGAGGGTGGGCCAGGGCCCGGCCGTAGTGACCCGGACATGACCGGCACATAATGGGCGCATGTCCCGCGAGTTCCCCATCGGCCTCACCCCTCCCGACTGGCTGGTGCGGAACTTCCGACCGCAGCGGGCGCCCGTCAACCGGCCCGCCATGGTCCGCGCGGCCGTCGCCATGGCCCTGCCGCTGGCCCTGGGACTCGCCACGGGCCGCCCCGACTACGGCGCGCTCGCCGCGATGGGCGCCCTGTCCGGCGTCATCGGCGACACCGCCGACGCCTACCACCTGCGGATACTCAACATCGCCGTACCGCAGCTCTTCGGTGCCGTCGGCGTCGCCCTCGGCTCGGCCGTGCACGGCCACGGCTGGCTCGCGGTCGGCGTCCTCACCCTCGTCGCGCTGGTCTCCGGGATGATCTCGACGATCGGCGCGGTGGCCTCCGTGTCGGGACTGCTGCTGCTCCTGAACGCCGTGGTCGGCGCGGGACTTCCGCTGCCCCCGCCCTGGTGGCTGGCCCCGGTCCTGATGACCGGCGGCGGGCTGCTCGTCCTGCTGCTCGCCCTGCTCTCCTGGCCGCTGCGCTCCGGCGTGCCCGAGCGGACGGCCGTGGCGCAGGCGTACCGGGCGGTCGCCGCGCTGCTCGCCGTGTCCGGCACCGACCGCACCGAGGAGTACGACGACGCCCGCCGCGCGGTCACCCAGTCCCTGAACCAGTCGTACGACCTGATCCTCGCCCGGCGTGCCCGGCACCACGGCCGCAGCCCCGAACTCACGCGACTGCTCGCCCAGTTGAACGCGATCACCCCGGTCGTGGAAGCGGCACCCGCCGCCCACCTGGCCGGCGGACCGCTGCCGCCACAGATCCCCGCGGCGGTGCGCCGCCTCGCCGACGCCGTGGCCGGCGCGGGCCCCGTACCGGCGGGCCCGGCCCTGCCGGCACCGGCCGGCGAGACCGCGCGCGCCGTCGACCACGCCCTGCGGCACGCCGCCGCCGTCGTGGCCGCCCCCGACATGGACCCCCGCGGCACCGACGACCGCCCCGGCGGCCCCGCCGCGCTGCGCGTCCGCACCGCACGGGCCGCCCGCAACGTCACCCTGTCCGCCAGCTCCTGGCGCTACGGCCTGCGGCTGGCCCTGTGCATCGGGCTGGCCCAGGTACTGGTGTCGAACCTGCCGGTGCCCCGCTCCTACTGGGTCGCCCTCACCATCACCTTCGTCCTCAAACCCGACTTCGGCTCGGTCTTCTCCCGCGCGCTGCTGCGCGCGCTGGGCACGGTGGCGGGCCTGCTGGTCGCGGCGGCCGTCCTCGCCGAGGTGCCCAGGGGCTGGTGGGATGTGCCGGTGATGGTGGTGCTGGCGCCGCTGATCCCCGCGTTCACACCCCGCGGCTACGGCTACCAGACCGCGGCGATCACCCCGGTGATCCTGCTGCTCTCGGACATCCTGAACCACCAGGGGACGGCCCTGCTGCTGCCGCGGCTGCTCGACTCGCTGCTGGGCTGCGCCATCGCCCTGGTCGTCGGCTATCTGCTGTGGCCGGAGAGCTGGCGCACCCGGGTCGGCGACCGGCTCGCCGACGCGGTGGCGGACACGGCCCGCTACATCGAGTCGGCGTTCCGGCCCGACGCCGACCCGGCCACGGGTGTCCGTATGCGCCGCCGCCTCTACCGCGATCTCTCGGTCATCCGCACCGAGTTCCAGCGCGCCCTGACCGAACCACCGCCCACCGGCCGCCGCGCCGCCGCGTGGTGGCCGCTGGTGGTCGCCGTGGAGAGGATCGTCGACGCCACGACGGCGGCCCGGGTGCGGGTGCGGCACGGCGCCCCGCCCCCGTCCGCCGCCGAGGTCGACCAGGTGGTCCGCCAGCTCGGGGAGCTGGCGGAGGGTGTGCGCCGGGCGGAGACGCTGATCGCGGTCCGTACGGACCTCACCGGACCCGCGGACGGCGTCCTGGAGCCGTTGCGCCAGGAGGTCGCCGCGGCCCGGGCGATCGCGTCCCCGCACTGACGCCGCGGGCGGTCGGGCGTCGATACGAGACCCGTCCCGGCGGCGTGGGTTTCGCGCAGTTCCCCGCGCCCCTGATCCAACCACCGAACGTGGTCGACCGCAGGCCCGTCATGGGTTCTCGCGCAGTTCCCCGCGCCCCTGATCGGCCAACCACCGAACGTGGTCGACCGCAGGCCCGTCATGGGTTCTCGCGCAGTTCCCCGCGCCCCTGATCGGCCAACCACCCATCGTGGTCGGCTGCCGGTCCGGCGTGGGTTTTCGCGCCCATGCCGAGACCCGTAAGACGCCTATGTCGCGCCCGTCCGACGTCGATGTCGCGCCCCGCAAGACGCGACACCACGCCCCGTCAGACGCCGGACACGTCAGACGCCAACGCCAGGCCCCGCAAGACGCCAGCGCCGCGCCCCGCAAGACGCCGACGCCGTGCCCCGCAGGACGCCGACGCTGCGCCCCGCAGGACAGCGACGTCGCGCCGTCAGACGCCGATGTCGCGGCCGTCAGCGCGCCACACCGCGACCACGGCGGGCCGCACGATCTTCCCGGGTCCGTCCGGCCAGGCGCTCGCCGGCTTCTCCACGGACGCCCCGTCCACCTCGCCCGGGTGCTGCACGGCGACCAGGACACGGCGCTCCTGGATGATCGGGCCGCAGGTCTCGGCTCCGTTCGGCATGGTCAGGAACTGCTTCAGCTCACCGCGCCGGGCACCCTTGGTGGCGACGCCGAACAGGCCGTCGTGCGTGCCGAGCGCGTTGCCGTCGGTGGAGATCCACAGGTTGCCGTGCGCGTCGAAGGCCACGTTGTCCGGGCAGGAGATCGGGCTCACCCGGTCCTTCGGGAAGCCCGCGAAGTAGGTGGCCGGGTCGGCGGGGTCACCGGCGACCAGGAACAGCGACCAGCCGAAGGAGGTGGCGTCGGCCCGGTTGCGCCGCTCGGTGAGTTCGAGGATGTGCCCGTGCTTGTTGTTGGTGCGCGGGTTGGCCTCGTCGGCGGTGGGGAAACCGGCCTTGCCGCGGTTGGTGTTGTTGGTGAGCGCGACGTACACCTTGCCGGACTGCGGCGACGGCTCGATGTCCTCCGGGCGGTCCATCTTCGTGGCGCCCGCCTTGTCACCGGCGAGCCGCGTGAAGACGAAGACCTCCTCCGCGGTCATGCCCTCGACGTGCGAGACGGCGCCGTGCGCGGTGGCGGTGGCCAGCGGGATCCAGGTGCCGCTGCCGTCGAACTCGCCGTCGGCGGGGAGCGTGCCGCTGCCGTCGATCTCGCTCGCCGGGGAGTCACCGGTGAGCCTGGCCACGTACAGGGTGCCCTCGTCCAGCAGCGTCAGGTTGTGCTCGCGCGCGGAACGGCTGGTGCCGTGCCGCATCCGCTTGCTGCCGACGAACTTGTAGAAGTAGTCGAACCGCTCGTCGTCGCCGGTGTAGACGACAGGACGCCCGTCCGACGTCATCCGCACGGTCGCCGCCTCGTGCTTGAACCGGCCGAGGGCGGTCCGCTTGCGCGGGGTCGACGTGGGGTCGTACGGGTCGAACTCGACGACGTACCCGAACCGGTGAACCTCGTTGGGCTCCTGCGTGACGTCGAACCGCTTGTCGAAACGCTCCCACTTGCGCTCGGTCGCGCCGGTGCCGATGCCGTAGCGCTTGTCGGTGTCCCGGTTGGCGTTGGCGAAGTACTGGTTGAAGTTCTCCTCGCCGTGCAGCGTGGTGCCCCACGGGGTGGTGCCGCCGGAGCAGTTGTTGAGGGTGCCGAGCACCTTGCGGCCGGTCGGGTCGGCGGAGGTCTTCAGCAGGCTCGACCCGGCGGCGGGCCCGGTGAGCCGGAACTCACTGGTGGCGGTGATACGCCGGTTGAGGTGGTGCCGGTTGACGACGGTCAGCCTGCCGCTCCTGCGGTCCTCCTCCACGACGACGGCCGACAGACCGTGCGCGGCCCAGGCGATCTCGGCCTGCTCCCGGGTGGGGTTGGCGGCGTCGTACCCGCGGAACATCAGGACCTCGTCCGTGTACTCGTGGTTGGCCACGAGCAACTGGCGGTGGTGCTCACCGGGAACCGGCAGCAGGGCGAGGAAGTCGTTGTTGTAGCCGAACTGACCGGCCTGCGCGGCGGCCGTCTGGCGCTCAGGGTCGAAGGCGGGGGCACCGCGCAGGATGGGCTCGCCCCACCGGACGACGACGTTCTGCCGGTAGCCGCCGGGCACGGTGACCTGGTCGGCGGTGTTCGGGGCGACCGGTTCGAACCGCAGGCCGCGCGCACCCTGGCCGGGTTTGACCGGATTGCCCGGCTTACTCGGCTTACTCGGCTTGCCGTGCTTCGCGTCCACAGCGGCGGCCTGCGGGGCACCGGCGACCACGGCCGAGCCCGCGGCGGCGGCCACCGTGACCGCGGCGGCGGCGCGCATCGCGCCACGGCGGCTCAGGGCACCGGCGATGACATCGCCGACGTACTCGTTGGAGCTGGTGTTGGGCACCTCGTGGAAGCAGGCGTCACCACACCGGAAACGGCAGGTCATGGCGGAACGCCCGCCCGAATGCGAGCCGATGATCGGCAGCAGATTGCGCACTTTGCTCTCCCCTTACAAACCCTTGGTGTGGGCGTGACGGTATGGGCAGGCGTGTGCGAGCGGACAGCCTCCAGATGAACGAAAAGTGAACCCCGACGAGCCTCAAAGGTGTTGGGGAGCCAGTCGCCGACGCGCTGGCGCGCACGGCCGTGAACCCGTCGCCCCTGCCAAGATCACCATCTGGGGCCGCTAACCTTACGTGTCCGTCCTGGCCAGGGATCGACGGGCATCAACTCACGCGAAGGGTTGCGCACATGGGCATTCTCACTCTCCTGCGGAACGTATTCGGCCGATCACGCAAGGGGCACACGGCCGCGGCAGAGGGTGCGGATCAGCTCCCTGCGCAGCAACAGCCTGCGGCGCCGGAACAGGAGACTGCGGCGCAGGAAGCCGACCCGAAGCCGGCCCCCGCCCAGGTTCCCGAGCCCCGCCACCCCACCTCCTCGGAACACGACCTGGTGACAGCGGCCTTCGACAACCTCCCAGCACCGGCCACGCCTACGCCGGCGCCTGAGGCGACCACGCCGACCGACGAGACGAAACCGGCGACCGCCGCTGCGCCGACCTCGACTACGACCGCCGACGCGACTGCACCCTCGGCCACGGCCGAGCCGACCGCCGATGCCGGACCGGCTGACGTGGATGACTCGCCCGAGAACACCCCGCCCGCGGCCACGGCAGAGCCGACGGACGCGACTCCGACGGCTGAGGCGACTGCACCCTCGGTCCCGACCGAGCCGACCGACGGACCCGAATCGGCTGACGGCAATGGCTTGACCGAGAACACCCCGCCCGCGGCCACACCCGAACCGACGAACGCGACTGCGAAATCGGCGGCGGTGACTACCTCCTCGGTCCCGGC
>NZ_JBEPAP010000007.1:0-205955 GCF_040298665.1 Streptomyces sp. NPDC001508 | reverse complement strand
CCCCAGCCGACCGACGGACCCGAATCCGCTGACGGGAACGGCTTGACCGAGGACGCTGCATCCGCGGCCACACCCGAACCGACGAACGCGACTGCGAAATCGGCGGCGGCTACCTCCTCGGTCCCGGCCCAGCCGACCGACGGACCCGAATCCGCTGACGGGAACGGCTTGACCGAGGACGCTGCATCCGCGGCCACACCCGAACCGACGAACGCGACTGCGGACTCGGCGGCGGCGGACGCGAGTGCGGTGGCTGACGTGTCCGGATCGGCGGACGCGGCTGAGTCGACCGACGTGGACGGGCTGACCGACGGGGCCGGATCGGCGGACTCGGCGGAGGCGGAGGCCGCGGCGACGCAGCCCGAGGCGAGCGCGGAGGCGCCGTCGGAGGTTGCTTCGGACACCGAGCCCACGCAGGAGCCCGAGCCCGAGGTGACCCCGGAGGCGGAGCCGACGCTGGCGGCAGAGGCCCCCGCCGAGGCCGAGGAGGAGCCGGTTGCGGTTGCGGTGACTGCCGAGTCTCAGGCAGAGGTCGCCACGAAACCGGAGGCCGAGCCGGACACCGCCACCCCGCAGAACCCCGTCGACGGCGAAGCCGAGACAGACACCGCCGCCACCCCCCAGGAACCGGTAGCCGCCGACGGCGAAGACACCCCCGCAGGGCCACCCGCAGCCGACAACGAGACCCGCACAGCCAGTACGGACGGAAACCCAACCGCCGAAGACAAACCCAAGACGGCCACCGCCACCACCCCCCAGAGCCCCATCGACGGCGAAGCCGAGACAGACACCGCCGCCACCCCCCAGGAACCGGTAGCCGCCGACGGCGAAGACACCCCCGCGGGGCCACCCGCAGCCGACGACGAGACCCGCACGGGTGGTGCGGGTGGGAACACAACCGTCGACGGCGCAGCCGAGACGGACGGCGGCGCAGTCGAGACGGGCGGCACCGACACCGGCCAAGGCCCAGCGCAGCGCCCCGCGCAGCGCCCCGCGGACGCCCTCGCCAAGGCCAACCTCACCGGCACCCGAGCCAAGGTGTACCTCGTACTCGACCGCTCCGCCTCCATGCGCCCGTACTACAAGGACGGCTCCGCCCAGGCCCTCGCCGAGCAGACCCTCGCGCTGGCCGCCCAGCTCGACCCCGAGGCCACGGTCCACGTCGTCTTCTTCTCCACGGAAGTGGACGGCACCACCGACCTCACCCTCACCGACCACGAGAACAAGATCGACGACGTCCACGCGACCCTCGGCCGCATGGGCCGCACCAGCTACCACGCCGCCGTGGAGGCCGTACTCGCCCACCGCGAGAAGTCGACGGCCGCGGCCACCGCTCCCACCCTCGTCGTGTTCCAGACGGACGGCGCCCCCGACGCCAAGACTCCCGCCACCCAGGCCCTCGCGGACGCCGCGAAGA
Source organism: Streptomyces sp. NPDC001508 (assembly GCF_040298665.1). Classification (NCBI taxonomy): domain Bacteria; kingdom Bacillati; phylum Actinomycetota; class Actinomycetes; order Kitasatosporales; family Streptomycetaceae; genus Streptomyces; species Streptomyces sp. NPDC001508. Next base: position 204,538 of record NZ_JBEPAP010000007.1, on the reverse strand, counting down.
ACCACCCGTCCGTCTTCTTCTCCTTCGTCGCCTTCGGCGAGCACGACAACAAGGCGTTCGACTACCTCCGCAAGCTGAAGACCGGCAACGCGTCCTTCTTCCACGCGGGCCCCACCCCCCGTGAGCTGACGGACGCGGAACTGTACGAGGGCGTACTGGCCGGCTGGCGCCCGTAGCCCCCGCCCGGCACCCCACCCCGGCCACCCGCTCCCCGCCACCCGCTCCCATCCCACCCCGGCCGCCCGCTCCCGCGCCGCCCGCTTCCACCCCGTAATACGGGAGGCGGGCGGCGCACCCATGTCGGCTACGATTTCAAGGTTCGTAGACGGACGAAAGCGACCCGCAAACGGCCGACCGTCACCCCACGTAGCGACTTGGGAGCAGCCCGCGATGGCTCGACACCTCATCACCAGCGCCCTTCCGTACATCAACGGGATCAAGCACCTGGGCAACATGGTGGGGTCCATGCTCCCGGCGGACGTGTACTCCCGGTATCTGCGCCGACGCGGCCACGACGTCCTGTACATCTGCGCGACCGACGAGCACGGCACCCCCGCGGAGCTGGCCGCCAAGGAGCAGGGCCTGCCGGTCGCCGAGTTCTGCGCCCAGGCGCACGACGCCCAGAAGGCGGTCTACGACGGCTTCGGGCTGGCCTTCGACTACTTCGGCCGCAGCTCCAGCGCGCAGAACGTCGAGATCACCCAGCACTTCGCCCGCAGGCTCAACGAGAACGGCTTCATCGAAGAGCGCGCGATCCGCCAGGTGTACAGCCCCGCCGACGGCCGCTTCCTGCCGGACCGCTACGTCGAGGGCACCTGCCCCCACTGCGGCTACGACAAGGCCCGCGGCGACCAGTGCGAGAACTGCACCCGGGTGCTGGACCCGACCGATCTGATCAACCCGCGCTCGGCGATCTCCGGTTCCACGGACCTGGAGGTCCGCGAGACCAAGCATCTCTTCCTGCTCCAGTCGAAGCTGGAGAGCGAGGTCCGCGAGTGGGTGGCCCGCCATGACAAGGACTGGCCGCACCTGGCGTCCTCCATCGCCCACAAGTGGCTGACCGAGGGCCTGCACGACCGCGCGATCACCCGCGACCTGGACTGGGGCGTGCCGGTCCCGGCCGACACCTGGCCGGAACTGGCGGCCGAGGGCAAGGTGTTCTACGTCTGGTTCGACGCCCCGATCGAGTACATCGGCGCCACGAAGGAGTGGTCGGACCTGGACCCGGAGCGCCGTGACTGGAAGTCGTGGTGGTACGACGTCGACACGGACGTCCGCTACACCGAGTTCATGGCGAAGGACAACGTCCCGTTCCACACGGTGATGTTCCCGGCCACCGAACTCGGCGTCCGCGAGCCGTGGAAGAAGGTCGACTACGTCAAGGCGTTCAACTGGCTGACGTACTACGGCGGGAAGTTCTCCACCTCGCAGAAGCGGGGCGTCTTCACGGACCAGGCCCTGGAGATCCTTCCGGCCGACTACTGGCGCTACTTCCTGATCGCCAACGCCCCCGAGTCGGACGATTCGTCCTTCACCTGGGAGCACTTCACGGCCACGGTGAACAAGGACCTGGCCGACACCCTCGGCAACTTCGTCAACCGTGTGCTGTCGTTCTCGAAGAAGCGCTTCGGCGAGCAGGTCCCGGCGGGCGGCGAGCCCGGCGAGGCGGAGACGAAGCTCGGTACGGAGATCGCCCGCCTGCTGGCCGAGTACGAGGAGCACATGGAGGCGCTCCAGTTCCGCAAGGCCGCGGCGGCACTGCGCGCCCTGTGGTCGGCGGGCAACTCCTACCTGGAGGAGAAGGCCCCCTGGCTGGAGATCAAGACCGACAAGGACGGCGCGGCCCTCACGCTGCGCACGGCGATGAACCTGATCCACCTGTACGCGGTGGTCTCGGAACCGCTCATCCCGTCGGCGTCGGCCGCCATGCGCACGGCCTTCGCCCTGCCGGACGACACGGCGGCCTGGGTCTGCGAGGACGAGGCCCGCGCGCTCGCCTCGGTCCCCGCCGGCACCCCCTTCACCGTCCCGCCGGTCCTGTTCGCCAAGCTCACGGACGACGACCTGGAAACCTACAAGGAGCGCTTCGGCGGCGAGGCCGAGTGACACCCCGGGCGTCGAGCGCCTGCTCGCCGCGGGCCTGACCGGGTTTCCGCACCGCCAGTCGGACGTCACCGGTCTGCCCTGGACCGACCACGCCGACGGCAACACGGTCACCGTGAAAACCACGTCCGGCAGCGTCTGGGTTCGTCGGCGTCGGCGACATCACGGACGACGGCAGGGCCGACCTGGTCTCCCGCGACAGCACCGGGAGCCTGTACCGCAACAGCGGCGACGGCAAGGGGTCGTTCGGCTCCCGGGTGAATATCGCGAGCGGCTGGGGTCGTACAAGTCCCTGTCCTGACCGAGGACACGGGACCGGGCCGTCGAACGCGGCGCACACAGAAGGGCTCGGAACCGGCGCCGGTTCCGAGCCCTTTCGCCATCACCGTGTTCTGCCGCGCCCTACTTCGGCTGCGGCTTGCGCACCGACAGGTGCAGCTCCTTCAGGCGGGCCTCCTCCAGCTCGGTCGGCGCGCCCATCATCAGGTCCTGGGCGTTGCCGTTGAGCGGGAAGGAGATCGTCTCGCGGATGTTCGGCTCGTCCGCGAGGAGCATGACGATGCGGTCGATACCCGGGGCGATGCCGCCGTGCGGCGGGGCGCCGAAGCGGAAGGCGCGGAGCATGCCCGCGAACTTCTCCTCCACCGTCTCGCGGTCGTAGCCCGCGATCTCGAAGGCCTTCAGCATGATGTCCGGCTCGTGGTTCCGGATGGCACCGGAGGACAGCTCGACGCCGTTGCAGACGATGTCGTACTGCCAGCCGAGGATGTCCAGCGGGTCCTGGGTCTCCAGGGCCTCAAGGCCGCCCTGCGGCATGGAGAACGGGTTGTGCGAGAAGTCGATCGCGCCGGTCTCCTCGTCCTTCTCGTACATCGGGAAGTCGACGATCCAGCAGAACCGGAAGACGTTCTCCTCGAACTGCCCGGCACGCTTGGCGGCCTCGACCCGCACGGCGCCCATGATCTTCGAGACCTCGTCGAACTCGCCCGCGCCGAAGAACACGGCGTGACCGGCCGCCAGCGACAGCCGCTTGGTCAGCTCGGCGACGTTCTCCTCGGTGAGGAACTTCGCGATCGGGCCGGACAGGGCCCCGTCCTCGGCGACCCGCACCCACGCCAGGCCCTTGGCACCCTGCGCGACGGCGAAATCCCCGAGCTGGTCGAAGAACTTGCGGGGCTGCGCGGCCACGTCCGGCACCGGCAGGGCCCGCACATGCTTGCCCGCGAACGCCTTGAACTCCGAGCCCTCGAAGACATCGGTGATGTCGGCCAGTTCCAGCCTGGCGCGCAGATCCGGCTTGTCGGAGCCGTACTTGAGCATCGCCTCACGGAACGGGATACGCGGGAAGGGGGAGGTGACATGACGGCCGCCGCCGAACTCCTCGAACAGCTCCGTCATCAGCTTCTCGATCGGCTGGAAGACATCCTCCTGCTCGACGAAGCTCATCTCGACGTCGAGCTGGTAGAACTCGCCCGGCGAGCGGTCCGCGCGGGCGTCCTCGTCGCGGAAGCAGGGCGCGATCTGGAAGTAGCGGTCGAAGCCGGAGATCATCAGCAGCTGCTTGAACTGCTGGGGCGCCTGCGGCAGGGCGTAGAACTTCCCCGGGTGCAGCCGGGACGGCACGACGAAGTCGCGCGCGCCCTCGGGCGAGGTGGCCGACAGGATCGGCGTCGCCATCTCGTTGAAGCCCATCGCCACCATCTTGTGGCGGATCGCGGAGATGACCGACGTACGCAGCATGATGTTGCGGTGCATGCGCTCGCGGCGCAGGTCCAGGAAGCGGTACTCCAGCCGCCGCTCCTCGTTGACCCCGTCCTCCGTGTTGATGGTGAAGGGGAGCGGGGCCGCCGCGCCCAGCACCTCGACCGCCCCGACCTCGATCTCGACCTCACCGGTCGGCAGGTCCGGGTTCACGTTCTCGGCACCGCGCGAGACGACCTGGCCGTCCACCCGGACGACCGTCTCCTTGGAGAGCTTGTCGAGTGCCTCGTACGACTCGGTCCCGGGGCGGGCGACGAGCTGGGTGATGCCGTAGTGGTCGCGCAGATCGATGAAGAGGATGCCGCCCAGGTCGCGCCGATTGTGCAGCCAGCCACTCAGCCGGACGTCGGTGCCGACGTCAGAGGCGCGGAGCTCGCCGCAGGTATGGGACCTGTACCGATGCATCGTCGTTCATCCAGCCTTCGCGGATCGGGGGCTCGTTTCACGTGAAACTCTCCACAAGCCTACCGGGCGAGCCAAGATCGGCTCCCCATCGTTGCGCGGCCGGCGACCGGTCGATGACAGGTGGCACTTTTCGATCAGATCTTCCTAGAGTGGGGCGATGCGTACCGGTGACCCCATGCCCGCGGTGGAGCACGTCCTCACCACGCTCGCGACCGGGCTGTGGCACTGGGACACCGCCACCGGTCTGGTCACCGTGGACGCGGAGTCCGCCCGCCTGCTGGGGCTGCCCGCCGAGCGCGCCACCCTCACCCAGGCCCAGACCCGGGCACGGCTGCACCCGGTCGACTGGAACGAGATCACCGGGATCGTCCGGCTCGCCGTCGCCGAGGACACCCTCGCCGAGGTACGGATCCGGATCATGGACGAGCGGGGCCGGGTCGTACGCACCGTACGCAGCCGGTCCAAGCCGTCCTTCGACACCGAACGGCAGACCTTCGAGGTGATCGGCACCCTCCAGGAGGTCACCGAACCGACCCCCGGCACCCCGGCGGGGCGGCGCGCCGTGCACGGCGACTGGCGGCGCTCCCGGGAGGCCTTCCTGCTGGACGCGGGCCGGGCGCTCGCCGAGGCCGGGTCCACGGCGGAGGTGCTGCGGGTCGCGGCCGGACTGTCGATGCCGGGCTTCTCGCCGGACGGTCTCGCGGTGTTCGCCAGGATCGGCGACCACCTGACGATCATCGGCCACCACGGGCAGCAACTGGGCGACGAGGCACCCTTCTTCCATATGCCGCTGGACACCGACTACCCGGCCACCGAGGTGGTGCGCACCGGCCGCGCCGTATATCTGTCCTCACCGGAGCAGTACCGCACCCGCTACCCGGTCACCTGGCCGCTCGCCGAGCCCTTCGGCCGCCAGTCCTGGGCATTCCTGCCGCTGACGGCCGGCGGCCGCACGATGGGCGCCTGGCTGGCGGCCTTCACCTACCCGGTCGCCTTCACCCCCGACGAACGGTCCGTGCTGACGACGGTGGCCCGCATGCTCGCCCAGGCGCTGTCCCGGGCGGAGGCCGCCGACTCGGAGCGGGAGCTGACCGACGGCCTGCAACGCTCCATGCTGCCCGACCCGGGCCCGGAGGTGCCCGGTCTGACGGTGGCCGCCCGCTACATCCCCACCGGCGGCGGACTCCAGGTCGGCGGCGACTGGTACGACATCATCCCGCTGCCCGGCGCCGGCTCCCTGGACCAGCCCAAAGGCGGCAGATACGCGCTGGTCATCGGGGACGTCCAGGGGCATGACGTGAGGGCGGCCGGGCTCATGGGCCAACTGCGCATCGCACTGCGCGCCTACGCCTCCGAGGGCCACCGCCCGGACGCGGTCCTCTCCCGGGCCTCCCGCTTCCTGCACGGCATCACCGCCGGCACCGACGACACCGCCGACCAGCGCTTCGCGACCTGTCTGTACGTGGAGGCGGACCCGGTGTCCGGCGCCCTGGAGATCGCCCGCGCCGGGCATCCGGACCCGGCGATACGCATGGCGGACAAGACGGTGATGACCCGGCCGACCGCGGGCGGACTGCCGTTGGGCATCGACCCGGACGCCGACTATCCGACGACCCGCTTCGTGCTGGAGCCGGGCGAGACCATGGTGGTCTGCACCGACGGTCTGATCGAGACCGGCGGCCATGACATGGACAGCGGCCGGCAGCGCATCCACGCCATCCTGGAGAAGCACGACGGCGACCTGGAATCGCTTGCCGACGCCCTGGTGCAGGGCGTGCACGGGCCGTCCTCCCACCACACCACCGGGCCGCTGGCCGACCGGCGCGAGGACGACATCGCCCTGCTGCTCGTACACCGGGCGGCCGAGGACGGCGCGGACGGCGCCCCGCTCACCGGGCCGGCGGTCCGCCGCACACTGCTGGCCGTGGCGCAGACCGAACCGGAGCGGATCGCCGAGGCCCGCCGGCACCTGCGCGCACTGCTGCACGACTGGGCCTCGGCCGACCAGGTCGACTCCGCGGTGCTCCTGCTCTCCGAGATGGTCACCAACGTGCTCGTGCACACCGACGCGGACGCGCTGCTGCTCGCCGAGGTCGACGGCGGGCCGGGCCGGCGCCGGCTGAGGGTGGAGGTCACCGACGCCGGCGACGACCTCCCGCACCGCCGCCGCCCCGGCGAACTGGCCTCCTCAGGCCGCGGTCTGCTCATGATCGAACTGCTCGCCGACGCATGGGGCGTCACCCCACGCGGCGAGAGCAAAACCATCTGGTTCGAACTGCACGAACAGCCATGACACTGGGGATCAGGACTCTGGGGGATACGGCCACGGGGCACCCGTCCACACCCCCGGAGCGCCGGCCGGAACGGGTCCCGGCCGGCGCTCCGGTCAGCCCTGCGGGCCGGCCTCGGTCATCCCGTGGACGGCCGGCACGGTGCCGAGCCGCCCCTTCTGGAAGTCCTCGAAGGCCTGCATCAGCTCGTCCTTGGTGTTCATGACGAACGGGCCGTAGTGGGCCATCGGCTCCCGGATCGGCTGCCCGCCGAGCAGCACGACCTCCAGGTCCGGCGTGTGGGAGTCCTGCTTCTCGTCCGCGCGGACGGTCAGCGAGCCACCCGCGCCGAAGACGGCGGTCTGCCCCAGGTGGACCGGCCGGCGCTCGGCACCGACCGTGCCGCGGCCCGCCAGGACATACGCCAGCCCGTTGAAGTCCTCCCGCCACGGCAGGGTGACCTCCGCGCCCGGCGCCAGCGTCGCGTGGACCATGGTGATCGGCGTGTGCGTGATGCCGGGACCGGCGTGGCCGTCCAGCTCACCGGCGATGACACGCAGCACCGCGCCGCCGTCGGGACTGGTGAGCAACTGGACACTGCCGGCACGGATGTCCTGGTAGCGCGGGGCCATCATCTTGTCCTTGGCGGGGAGGTTCACCCACAGCTGGAGCCCGTGGAACAGACCACCGGAGACGACCAGCGCCTCGGGCGGTGCCTCGATGTGCAGAAGGCCCGAGCCCGCGGTCATCCACTGGGTGTCGCCGTTGGTGATGGTGCCACCACCGCCCTGGCTGTCCTGGTGGTCGAAGACCCCGTCGATGATGTAGGTGACGGTCTCGAAGCCCCGGTGCGGGTGCCACGGGGTTCCCTTCGGCTCCCCAGGCTGGTACTCTACCTCGCCCATCTGGTCCATCATGATGAACGGGTCCAGGTGGCGGTAGTTGATCCCGGCGAAGGCCCGGCGCACCGGGAAGCCCTCGCCCTCGAAACCGCTCGGCGCGGTCGTGACGGTGAGCACGGGACGGGCCACCGCATCGGCGGGCGCGGTCACACGGGGCAGCGTCAGCGGGTTCTCGACGGTCACTGCAGGCATGTCGGTACCTCCTTGTGCGCTCACTTTAGTTGAGCGTTGAACTTTCTGCCACCCCCAACGGAGAAAGCCCGGAGGGAATTCCCTCCGGGCTCACACGGGTGCGGCGCTGATCGGCCGATCGTCAGCCGTACATGCGACGCATGGCGAAGTCGACCATCTGCTCGACCGCCTTGGCGTCGAAGACCATCCGGTGCTCGCCCTCCATGTCCAGGACGAAGCCGTAGCCGGTCGGCAGCAGGTCGATCACCTCGGCGCCGGTGATCACGAAGTACTTGGACTCCTTGCCCGCGTACCGGCGCAACTCCTTGAGCGAGGTGAACATCGGGATCACCGGCTGCTGGGTGTTGTGCAGGGCGAGGAAACCGGGGTTGTCGCCGCGCGGGCAGTAGACCTTGGACGTGGCGAACACCTGCTGGAAGTCCTCGGCGGCCATCTGACCGGTGGTGAACGCGCGGACCGCGTCCGCGAGCGAGGGCGGGGACGGCTCCGGGTAGAGCGGCGGCTGCTGCCCGTACCCGCCGGGCATCTGCTGCTGCGGCGGGGCGTACTGCTGCTGCGCGGCGCCCCCGTCCATGGGCTGGCCGTATCCGTACATGCCCGCAAGCGTACCGACCCCCACGGAGCCCCAGCAGAACCATCAGCCGTTCCCCGCCCACCGCCGGCAGACCCACCGTCGGCGACTGGCTCACACTTGGCCCAGTAGGGGTTGCTTGTTATTACCGACGGGTAGCATCATCGTAGCTACTTGTTGGTATGTGAACCAGATGCGAGGAGCCAGTGCCTCGCCGAGTCCGATACGGAGCCGTCACCATGGGGCACTACAAGTCGAACCTCCGCGACATCGAATTCAACCTGTTCGAAGTACTCGGCCGAGACAAGCTGTACGGAACCGGCCCGTTCGCGGAGATGGACGCGGACACCGCCAGGAGCGTCCTCGAAGAGCTGACCCGGCTCGCCGAGAACGAGCTGGCCGAGTCGTTCGCGGACGCCGACCGCAACCCGCCCGTCTTCGACCCCGAGACCAACACCGCGCCCGTCCCGGCCTCCTTCAAGAAGAGCTACCGGGCCTTCATGGACTCCGAGTACTGGCGCCTCGGCCTGCCCGAGGAGATCGGCGGCACCACGGCTCCCCCGTCGCTGATCTGGGCGTACGCCGAACTGATCCTCGGCGCCAACCCCGCGGTCTGGATGTACTCCTCCGGCCCGCTGTTCGCCCGCGTCCTCTTCGAGGAGGGCACCGAGGAGCAGAGGAAGATCGCCCGGCTCGCGGTCGAGAAGACCTGGGGTTCCACCATGGTGCTCACCGAGCCCGACGCGGGCTCGGACGTCGGCGCCGGCCGCACCAAGGCGATCCGGCAGTCGGACGGCTCCTGGCACATCGAGGGCGTGAAGCGCTTCATCACCTCCGGTGAGCACGACCTGGAGGAGAACATCCTCCACTACGTCCTGGCCCGCCCCGAGGGCGCAGGCGCCGGCACCAAGGGCCTGTCCCTCTTCCTCGTCCCGAAGTACCTCTTCGACGCAGAGACCGGCGAGCTGGGCGAGCGCAACGGCGTCTACGCCACGAACGTCGAGCACAAGATGGGCCTCAAGGCTTCCAACACCTGCGAGATGACCTTCGGCGACCGGCATCCGGCCAAGGGCTGGCTGATCGGCGACAAGCACGACGGCATCCGTCAGATGTTCCGCATCATCGAGTTCGCCCGCATGATGGTCGGCACGAAGGCGATCTCTACACTCTCCACCGGCTACCTCAACGCGCTGGAGTACGCCAAGGAGCGCGTCCAGGGCCCCGACCTGGCGAACTTCATGGACAAGGCCGCGCCCAAGGTCACCATCACCCACCACCCCGACGTGCGCCGCTCGCTGATGACGCAGAAGGCGTACGCGGAGGGCATGCGCGCCCTCGTGCTGCACACCGCCGCCGTCCAGGACGCGATCGCCGTCAAGGAGGCGAACGGCGAGGACGCCTCCGCCGAGCACGCCCTGAACGACCTGCTCCTGCCGATCGTCAAGGGCTACGGCTCCGAGAAGGGCTACGAGCAGCTCGCCCAGTCGCTGCAGACCTTCGGCGGCTCCGGCTTCCTCCAGGAGTACCCGATCGAGCAGTACATCCGCGACGCCAAGATCGACACCCTGTACGAGGGCACCACCGCGATCCAGGGCCAGGACTTCTTCTTCCGGAAGATCGTCCGCAACCAGGGCGCCGCGCTGAACTCGCTCGCCGAGGACATCAAGAAGTTCCTGGCCCTCGCCACCGGCGGCGAGGAGCTGGCCGGCGCCCGTGAGCACCTTGCCAAGGCGGCCGTGGAGCTGGAGGCGATCGTCGGCCTGATGCTCACCGACCTCGCCGCCACCGAGCAGGACGTCAAGAACATCTACAAGGTCGGCCTGAACACCACCCGCCTGCTGCTCGCCTCCGGCGATGTGATCGTCGGCTATCTGCTGCTGCGCGGCGCCGCGGTCGCCGCCGAGAAACTGGAGACCGCCGCCACCAAGGACAAGGCGTTCTACCAGGGCAAGATCGCGGCAGCGAAGTTCTTCGCGGCCAACGTCCTGCCCAATGTCACCCTGGCCCGCAAGGTCTCCGAGAACGTCGACCTCGACCTGATGGAGCTGGACGAGGCCGCCTTCTAGCCGTCGGCCGCATCCGCGGCATCGCCGCGGCTTCACGCGCGGCTTTCATCTGCGACTTCATCCGCGGCATCACGCGCGGCTTCATCTGCCGCTTCGTCTGCCGCTTCGTCTGCGGCCGCACCCGTCTGGGCCCGCCCTTCCATCCGGGAGAGCGGGCCCTCGCACGTCGTTAAAGTGAACCCATGAGCGAACCGTCCCGCTTCGACCGCGGCCACACCGACGACCTGATGTCCTTCCTCGCCGCGAGCCCCTCGCCGTACCACGCCGTGGCCAACGCCGCCGAGCGGCTGGAGAAGGCCGGCTTCAGGCAGGTCGCGGAGACGGAGGGCTGGGACGGTACGGCCGGCGGCAAGTACGTGCTGCGCGGCGGGGCGATCGTGGCCTGGTACGTCCCGGAGGGCGCCGCCCCGCACACGCCGTACCGGATCGTCGGCGCCCACACCGACTCGCCCAATCTGCGGGTCAAGCCGCTGCCGGACAGCGGCGCGCACGGCTGGCGCCAGATCGCGGTGGAGATCTACGGCGGGCCGCTGCTCAACTCCTGGCTCGACCGTGACCTCGGCATCGCGGGCCGGCTGACGCTGCGGGACGGCTCGGCCCGCCTCGTCAACGTCGACCGGCCGCTGCTGCGGGTGCCGCAGCTCGCCATCCACCTCGACCGCTCGGTGACCGCGGAAGGGCTCAAGCTCGACAAGCAGCGCCACCTCCAGCCGGTGTGGGGTCTGGGCGACGACGTGCGCGGCGGTGACCTGATCTCCTTCCTGGAGCACGAGTGCGGGCTGCCCGCCGGTGCGGTCACCGGCTGGGACCTGATGACGCACTCCGTGGAGCCGCCCGCCTATCTGGGCCGGGACCGGGAACTGGTCGCGGGTCCGCGCATCGACAATCTGCTGTCCGTGCACGCGGGCGTCGCCGCGCTGACGGCCGCCGCCGGCACCGGGCGCGACCTGGCCCACATCCCGGTCCTGGCCGCTTTCGACCACGAGGAGACCGGCTCGCAGTCGGACACCGGCGCGGACGGGCCGCTGCTCGGCTCCGTACTGGAACGCTCGGTGTTCGCGCGCGGCGGCGGCTACGAGGACCGCGCCCGGTCCTTCGCGGGCACCGTCTGCCTCTCCTCCGACACCGGGCACGCCGTCCACCCCAACTACGCGGAACGCCACGACCCGACGCACCACCCGCGTGTCAACGGCGGGCCGATCCTCAAGGTCAACGTCAACAACCGGTACGCCACGGACGGTTCGGGCCGTGCGGTGTTCGCCGCCGCCTGCGAGAAGGCCGGCGTCCCCTTCCAGTCCTTCGTGTCCAACAACTCGATGCCCTGCGGCACCACGATCGGCCCCATCACCGCCGCCCGGCACGGCATCAGGACGGTGGACATCGGTGTGGCGATCCTGTCGATGCACAGCGCCCGCGAACTGTGCGGCGCCGACGACCCGCACCTCCTGGCCAACGCCCTGGTCGCGTTCCTGGAGCAGTGACCGCCACCCGGCATCGGCTCCCGGAGGGCTGCTCCCCGGGAGCGTGGTCGGAAGCCTGAGCCAGGGCCTGCACAGCCGCGAGCACGGGGGCGAAGCCGTTGCGCATCCCGGCTCGGAGTGCTCGGAGTGCCGCGCTCTTCCCGTCGAGCCGGGCAGAGCCCTCCGCCCTCGTGCCGCCGTGCTCCACCTGCGTCTCACGCAACACCATCGGCAACCGCCGCCGGGCCCGCGTGCGCCACCGGGCGGGCGGCGGAATGCCCGGGGTGGCGGCGGGTACCCGATGGTGACCGGCACGACCCAGGAGACCGGACCGGAAGGGGTGGCACCTCATGGGCCTCGGTGGCTGCATCGTCCTCATAGCCGTCGGAGCGATCCTCGCGTTCGCGACCGACTGGCACCTGGCAGGGGTCAACGTGCATCTGGTGGGCTTCATCCTGATGATCGTCGGGCTGATCGGCACCGTCACGTTCACCAGCATCGCCCGTCGCCGCCGGGTGGTGGTTCCGCCCTCGGCGACCGTCGTGGAAGAAGAGCGGCACCACCGTCACCACGGTGACGGCTACACCGACGGCTACGGCATCTGACCCGCGTCCATGCCGGCCGGCACCGGCGACGCGCCCGACACGCCGCCCGTCGGCTTACGGACGGCGTGTCGGACCCGCCGCCGGGGAAGCGCTAACGGCATGAGATTCCTCGTACGCGACCGGCTGCTGGGCATCGGCGACGACTACTGGATCGAGGACGAGCACGGCTCCAAGGTGTTCCTCGTCGACGGCAAGGCGATGCGCCTGCGCGACACCTTCGAACTGAAGGACACGCACGGGCGCGTGCTCGTCGACATCCACCAGAAGATGTTCGCGCTCAGGGACACCATGGTCATCGAGCGGGGCGGCGAGCCACTGGCGACCGTCCGGCGCAAACGCCTGTCCCTGCTGCGCAACCACTACCGGGTGTCCCTGGCCGACGGCACCGAACTGGACGTCAGCGGAAAGATCCTGGACCGCGAGTTCGCCGTCGAGTACGACGGGGAACTGCTCGCGGTGATCTCCCGGAGGTGGCTGCATCTGCGCGAGACGTACGGCGTCGACGTGGTGCGCGAGGACGCGGACGCGGCGCTGCTGATCGCGGTGACGGTGTGCGTGATCCACCTGGCGGAGAAGGAACGCGCGGACGGCTAGGGCGCGGCTAGGGCGTATTTCGAAAGTAGCGTCGTCCGCCCGGAGAGCGGGCCCGCGGCGTCCGGTGCGGTGCATCGCAAGGCGGGGGCCGTCCGCATACTGGGCGTACGCGGACGATCCCCACGCCCTAGGGCCGACGGCATGCCAAGGCGCGCAGGGGGTGTACGGGGTTCAGCGATGTCTCGGCGGATCGAGGCCGAGGACCCGGTCCTTCAGGGCCGGGAACCGGTCCCGGGTCGCGGCCACCTCCGCCGGGTCGAAGTCCACGGTGAGGACCTGTTCGCCGGGCCCGGCCTCGGCGAGCACCTCGCCCCAGGGATCCACCACGATCGAGTGACCCGCCTGGGGAACTCCCGCATGCGTCCCGGCCGTTCCACACGCGAGCACGAACGCCTGGTTCTCGACCGCCCGCGCCCGGGCCAGCAGCGTCCAGTGCGCGCGGCGGCGCTCGGGCCAGCCGGCCGGGATCACCAGGGTCTCGGCTCCGGCGTCGACGAGGGCGCGGAAGAGTTCGGGGAAGCGCAGGTCGTAGCAGGTGGCCACGCCGAGAACGGTCTGCGGCAGCCGGACCGTCACCGGCTGCTGCCCGGCGCCCATCAGTACGGCCTCGCCCTTGTCGAAGCCGAAGCGGTGGATCTTGCGGTAGGCGGCGGCCAGATCGCCGGAGGGGGAGAAGATGAGAGAGGTGTTGTAGAGGGGGCCTTCGGGGTCCCGTTCCGGGATGGAGCCCGCGTGCAGCCACACGCCGGCGTCGCTCGCGGCCTTCGCCATCGCCTCGTACGTCGGTCCGTCGAGCGGTTCGGCCTCGGTCCCGAACTTCTCGTACGCGAAGGCGCCCGTCGTCCACAGCTCGGGGAGCACGACGAGATCGGCCCCTGCCTGCTCCCGTACCGCCGCGGCCACCCGCCGCCTACGGGATTCGACCGATTCGTCCTCGTCTACAGCGATTTGAATCAGCGAAGCGCGCACACTACCACCGCCCTTGCAATCGAGCCGTCCATACGGGCCTACGATCGTCACACGAAAGCACTGCCGGGGTGCCTCACAGCAGCGTAACTTGGGGGTCCCCCCTGTTCGAGCGAAGCCGATAGCTTGGGGGAGTTCCGAGACACCCGCCGACAGCCACCTCCCACTGGCAACGCCGCCACCAACCGCCCGTGTACCGACCGCCGAGGGGTCCCGTTCCGTGAGTCTGCATCCCACCCTCCAGCCCTACGCCGACGCCTGGACCCACTCCATCGAAGCGATATCCGAGCTGGTGCAGCCGCTTGTCGAGGGTGAGTGGAACCGGCGGACCCCCTGCCCCGGCTGGTCCGTCCGTGACGTCGTGTCGCATGTGATCGGCCTGGACTGCGAGATGCTCGGCGACCCACGGCCCATCCACACGCTGCCCCGCGACCTCTTCCACGTCACCAATGAACACCAGCGCTACATGGAGATGCAGGTCGACGTGCGCCGGCACCACACGGCGCCGGAGATGACCGCCGAGCTGGAGTACACGATCATCCGCCGCAACCGCCAGCTGCGCAACGAGTCCCGTGAGCCGGGCACCAAGGTACGCGGCCCGCTCAGCACGGAGATCACGCTCGAAGAGGCCATGCGCAACCGGGCGTTCGACGTGTGGGTGCATGAGCAGGATCTGCGCGCCGCCCTGGGCCAACCCGGCAACCTCGACTCGCCGGGTGCCCAGGTCGTCCGGGACGTCCTGCTCACCGCCCTGCCGAAGATCGTGGCCAAGGACGCGGGCGCCCCGCGCAGTTCGGCGATCGTCTTCGACGTGCACGGGCCCGTGGAGTTCCTGCGCACCATCCGCGTCGATATCCAGGGCCGCGGCACCCTGGAGACCGCCCCCGCCCTCGGTCCCGCGGCCACCCTCACCCTGGACTGGGAGACCTACGTCCGTCTGGCCTGCGGCCGGGTCGCCCCGGAGGCGGTCGCGGACCGGGTGAAGACGGAGGGGGACCCCGAGCTGACGACGGCGATCCTGCGTCACTTCGCGGTGACGCCGTAGCCGGCGGGCCGCGTCAGCCGGTCGCCTCCCGCGGGCGCCGGCCACCTCCCGCGGGCGCCGGTCGCCCCGATAATCGGTGTGCGGCGGCGCCTCGGCGAACTAACGTGCGCGGATGACCGACACCACCCAGCACGCCGACGATGCCGCCAAGACCGACGACCGTCCGCCCCGGCTGACCCGGCTCACCTTCCACGGCCCGCTCTCCGAGGCGCGCGCCGCCAAGATGGTGGCGCGGCTCGCCGGTACGAGGCCCGCCACCGTGCTCGACATCGGCTGCGGCTGGGGCGAGTTGCTGCTCCGTGTCCTGACCGCCGTACCCGGGGCCCGCGGCACCGGGATCGATCTGAACGGCGAGGACCTGGCCCGCGGGCGGCGCAATGCCGAGGCACGGGGGCTCGCGGACCGGGTGGAGTTCGCCGAGGAGTCGGGCGTGGGCACCCGGCGCGGGCCCGCCGACCTGGTGCTGTGTCTGGGCGCCGGCCAGGCGCTGAGCACGGCCGAAGCGCCCGCGCACACGGCAAAGGCCCTGCGCGAGCTGCGGCGGCTGGTCGCGGACGACGGCCGGGTGCTGTTCGGTGAGGGCTTCTGGGAGCGGACCCCGACGCCCGCGGAGCTGTCCGGCATCTGGCCCGACGCCTCCGCCGACGAGTACCACAGCCTGGCGGGCCTCCTCGACCTCGCGGTGGCGGCCGGGTTCCGGCCGGAGTGGACCGAGACCGCGAACGCCGACGAATGGGAGGAGTTCGAGTCGGGCTACCAGGCGGACACCGAGGTGTGGCTCGCCCGGCACCCCGACCATCCGCTGGCGGCCGAGACCCGTGACCGTCTCGACCGGCACCGGACCCAGTGGATGGGCTACCGCAACCTCCTGGGCATCGCCTACCTCACCCTCGTCCCCACCTCCTGACCCCCCGTCGCACCACGCACTACCGGGCGCCCCCAAAGGGGCGCAGGGAACGACGCGACCAGCCACGCCAACGCGCCTACCGAGGAACGGCCGATGCCCCGAAAGGGGCGCGGGGAACTGCGCAACCAGCCACAACGGCGCGTCAGCCGAGGAACGGCCGACGCCCCCGAAAGCGCCGCAGGGAACCGCGCAACCAGCCACGACGGTCCCGCACCCGACCACCGGCCCGCCCCACCCCGATCGCACCGCCGCCCCGCCGACCCCCTTTTCACGGGTCCGCCAAAACGCCCGCGCCCACGTCCGCTCAATCGCCCCTGCCCCGGCCCGCTCGTTCACTTCGGGCCGGGTCAGGCCGGGACGTGTACCGTTTCCACTCGGCTGGCGACCAGCCGTTCGCGTTCCCGGCGGGCCGCCCGCCTGCGCAACCGCAGTATCTGGCTGAGGCCGAACGCCTGGAGGACGAACACCACCGAGAAGGCGACGGTGTAGTCGTCGTCGGTGGCGTCCAGCAGGACCCCGATGGCGAACAGGGTGGTCATCGAGGCGACGAAGCCGCCCATGTTGGTGATGCCGGACGCCGTGCCCTGCCGCTCCGGCGGGTTGGCGGGCCGGGCGAAGTCGAAGCCGAGCATCGAGGCGGGTCCGCACGCGCCCAGCACCGTGCACAGCACCAGCAGCAGCCACATCGGCGCCCGTTCGCCCGGGTAGACGAGGGTCGCCGCCCAGACCAGGGCGGTCGCACCGACGGTGCCGAGGGCCAGCGGCAGCCGGGCCGCGTGGTGCCGGGCGACGATCTGGCCGTAGACCAGGCCGACCACCATGTTGGACAGCACGACGAGGGTCAGCAGTTCGCCGGCCGTGGCGCGGCTGAGGCCCTGGGCCTCGACCAGGAAGGGCAGGCCCCACAGCAGCAGGAACACCATCGCCGGGAACTGGGTGGTGAAGTGCACCCACAGGCCGAGGCGGGTCCCCGGCTCCCGCCAGGCCGCGACGATCTGCCTGCGCACATAGGCCGAGCCCCGATGCGGGAACGGCTGCGGCTCATGGCCCTCCGGGTGGTCCTTCAGGAAGAGCAGCAGAAGCACGAGCACCACCACACCGGCCAGGGCGCTGCCGGCGAACGCCGGGGTCCAGCCGATGCCGTGCAGCAGCCGGGCGAGGACCAGCGTGGAGACCAGGTTGCCGGCCATCCCGGCCAGGCCGGCGAGCTGGGCGACCAGCGGGCCGCGGCGCGCCGGGAACCAGCGGGTGCCAAGCCGCAGCACGCTGATGAACGTCATCGCGTCGCCGCAGCCGAGCAGGGCGCGCGAGGCGAGCGCCGTGCCGTACGACGGGGAGAAGGCGAAGCCCAGTTGGCCCGCCGTGAACAGCACCGCGCCGAGGCCCAGCATCTTCTTGGTGCCGAGCCGGTCGACGAGCAGGCCGACGGGTATCTGCATGCCCGCGTAGACGAGGAGTTGGAGGATGGAGAACGTCGACAGGGCGGAGGCGTTCATATGGAAGCGGTCGACCGCGTCCAGGCCGGCGACGCCCAGGGACGTGCGGAAGATCACGGCGACGAAGTAGACCGCGACGCCTATGCACCAGATGGCGACCGCACGACGGCCGCCCGGCGGATCACCGGGGAGGGTGGCGTTGCTCACCGCACCTCACCCCGTGCGAGGTGGGAGAACCAGCTCACATGCCGGTGCACGATGCCGACGGCCGCCTCCGCGTCACCGGTGCGCAGCGCGTCGAGGATCTCCCCGTGCTCGGCGAGGGTCTTGGCGATCCGGTCCGGGTGGGAGTGCAGGACCGCGACGCCCATCCGCAGCTGGCGGTCGCGGAGCTGGTCGTAGAGGCGGGAGAGGATCTCGTTGCCGCCGCTGCGCACGATCTCGGCGTGGAAGCAGCGGTCGGTGACCGCGGCGGCGGCCAGGTCGCCGACCGCCGCCTGCTCCTTCTGCCGCGCGAGGAGTTCCGTCAGCCGCTCGACCAGTCCGGGCGGCGCGGGCACGGCCTTGCGCGCCGCGTGCTCCTCCACCAGCAGCCGGGTCTCCACGACGTCGGCGATCTCCTGCGCGGAGACGGGCAGCACCAGGGCGCCCTTCTTCGGGTAGAGCTTGATCAGCCCTTCCACTTCGAGCCGCAGCAGCGCCTCGCGCACCGGTGTGCGGGAGACGCCGACGGCCTCGGCCAGTTCACCCTCGGTCAGAAGTGTGCCGCCCTCGTAGCGGCGGTCCAGGACGCCCTGCTTGATGTGGGCGTAGACGCGGTCGGCGGCGGGGGGCTGCTTCACGGGAGCGGACGGTGCGGGCGGCGCTGAAGGCATGCGCACAGCATAGATACATCACGTACGCATCACACGGGCCGTCCACAATGCGGACCGCCCACGGCGAGCCGACTCGCCCTGGACCCACCGAACATGAACCCCACAGGGAAATCCGGATGTCCCCGACGGGAGGGCACAACCTTCTGTGCTACTCACGTGTCACACACGTGCGGCCCCACTCCCGTGCCACCTCAACCCGGCCGCACATCAGGCGCATTCACACAATCGGGGTACCTAACTTGATAAACGGCACCAAGGGCATCCACATGCGCAGAGCCGTCGCCGTCATCGTCACGTCCGGCGCCGTGCTCGCCACCGGAGCCCTCACCGCGGCGCCCGCACAGGCCGTGACCACGCCGTCGATCACGGCCAAGGGCGGCTATGTCATGAACAACGCGAACGCCAAGTCGCTGTACGCCAAGGCGGCGAACACCCGGCGTTCGACGGGTTCCACCACGAAGATAATGACCGCCAAGGTCGTGCTCGCCCAGTCGAACCTCAACCTGAACGCCAAGGTCACCATCCAGAAGGCGTACAGCGATTACATCGTGTCGAAGAACGCCTCCTCGGCCCGCCTGATCGTCGGCGACAAGGTCACCGTGCGTCAGCTGCTGTACGGCCTCATGCTGCCGTCCGGCTGCGACGCCGCCTACGCGCTCGCCGACAAGTTCGGTACGGGCTCGACGCGGGCCGCGCGCGTGAAGTCGTTCATCGGCAAGATGAACTCGACCGCCAAGAACCTCGGTCTGACGAACACGCACTTCGATTCGTTCGACGGCATCGGCAACGGCTCCAACTACTCGACGCCGCGCGATCTGACGAAGCTCGCCAGCAGCGCGATGAAGAGTTCCACGTTCCGCTCGGTCGTCAAGACCAAGAAGTACACGGCGAAGACGATCACCAAGACCGGCAGCACCCGCACGATGCAGCCGTGGACCAACACGAACACGCTGCTCAGCAGCTACAGCGGCGCGATCGGTGTGAAGACCGGATCGGGTCCGGAGGCCAAGTACTGCCTGGTCTTCGCGGCCACCCGGAACGGCAAGACGGTCATCGGCACCGTCCTCGCCTCCACGGACGCCACCCAGCGCGCCAAGGACGCCACCAAGCTCCTCAACTACGGCTTCGCGAAGCTGGGCTGACGCCGCAGCGTGAGACGGAAGGGGGCTCGCCGCACCCAGCGGCGGGCCCCCTTTCGTCCGGAACCGGTCGGGTGCTGTGGTGTCACGCCCAGGTGATCAGGCGCTTCGGCTGTTCCAGGACGGCCGCCACATCGGCGAGCACCTTGGAGCCCAACTCGCCGTCCACCAGGCGGTGGTCGAAGCTCAGCGCCAGGGTGGTGACCTGCCGCGGCTTCACCTTGCCCTTGTGGACCCACGGTTGGAGCCTGATCGCGCCGACCGCGAGGATCGCGGACTCGCCGGGGTTGAGGATCGGCGTGCCGGTGTCGACGCCGAAGACACCGACGTTGGTGATCGTCACCGTCCCGCCCTGCATCGCCGCCGGGCTGGTCCGTCCCTCGCGCGCCGTCGACACCAGGTCGCTCAGCTCCTGCGCCAGTTGCGGAAGCGTCTTGAGGTGCGCGTCCTTGATGTTCGGGACGATCAGGCCGCGCGGGGTCGCCGCCGCGATGCCCAGGTTCACATAGTGCTTGAGGACGATCTCCTGGGCCGCCTCGTCCCACGAGGCGTTGATGCCCGGGTGGCGCCTGACGGCGACCAGCAGGGCCTTGGCGATCAGCAGCAGCGGCGAGACCCGCAGCCCCTGCATCTCCTTGTCCTGCTTCAGCTCCTCCACCAGCTTCATCGTCCGCGTCACATCGACCGTCACGAACTCCGTGACATGCGGTGCCGTGAACGCCGAGCCGACCATGGCCTGCGCGGTCGCCTTGCGTACGCCCTTGACCGGGACGCGGGTCTCGCGCGCGCCGTCGTAGGTGACCACCGGAGCCGGGGCGGCGGGGGCCGGGAGCGGGGCCGCGGTCTCGGGCCCGGGCACCGTGGTGGTGACCGCCGCGTGCACGTCCTCGCGGGTGATGACGCCGTCCGGGCCCGACGGGGTGACCATCGCCAGGTCGACGCCGAGGTCCTTCGCCAGCTTGCGCACCGGGGGCTTGGCCAGCGGCCGCGGCGCCGCGGGCACACCGCCACGGCCGTTCAGCTCGGTCTGAACCGCCTGAACCGCCTGGGCGGCCTCGGGGGCGGCGGCCTCGGCGGCCCTGCGCGGGCGGCGTCTGGTCGCGGACGTCGCGACGCCGTACCCGACGAGCACCGGCTGGCGGGCCGGTGTCTTCGGCTCCGCCTCTGGCGCCTGGGGCCGCTCGGACTCCCGCGGTGCGGCGGGAGCGGGCACGGAGGCACCGCCCGCCACGTCCACCGCGATGATCGCGGTGCCCACGTCGACCGTGGTGCCCTCGGGGAAGTGCAGTTCACGGACCACGCCGTCATAGGGGATGGGGAGTTCCACGGCCGCCTTGGCGGTCTCGACCTCGCACACCACCTGGCCGTCGCTCACCGTGTCGCCCGGCTGGACGTACCACTTGAGGATCTCGGCCTCGGTGAGCCCCTCGCCCACGTCGGGCATCTTGAACTCGCGTAGGGACGCGTCCGTCATCGTCGTCACGACCTTCTCCTCAGTACGCCAGGGCACGGTCGACGGCGTCGAGCACCCGGTCCAGGTCCGGCAGGTACTCCTCCTCCAGGCGCGCCGGCGGATACGGGGCGTGGTAGCCGCCCACCCGCAGGACCGGGGCCTCCAGGTGGTAGAAGCAGCGCTCCGTGATCCGGGCGGCGATCTCCGCGCCCGAGCCGAAGAACACCGGCGCCTCGTGGACCACGACCAGGCGGCGGGTTCTCTCGACCGACGCCTGGATCGAGTCGAAGTCCAGCGGGGACACCGAGCGCAGATCGAGGACTTCCAGGGACCTGCCCTCCTCGGCCGCGGCGGTGGCGACTTCCTGACAGAGCTTCACCATCGGGCCGTACGCGGCGAGGGTCAGATCGGTGCCCGCGCGCACCACGCGCGCCTTGTGCAGCGGGTCCGGGATCGCCTCGGTGTTGACCTCGGCCTTGTCCCAGTAGCGCCGCTTGGGCTCGAAGTAGATCACCGGGTCGTCGCTCTGGATGGCCTGCTGCATCATCCAGTAGGCGTCCGAGGCGTTGGACGGGGAGACGACCTTCAGCCCCGCCACGTGCGCGAACAGGGCCTCGGGGGATTCGGAGTGGTGCTCGACCGCGCCGATGCCGCCGCCGTAGGGGATGCGGACGACGACGGGGAGCTTGACCGTGCCCAGCGAGCGCGCGTGCATCTTCGCGAGCTGGGTGACGATCTGGTCGTACGCCGGAAAGACGAAGCCGTCGAACTGGATCTCCACCACCGGGCGGTAGCCGCGCAGGGCCAGGCCGATCGCCGTGCCGACGATGCCCGACTCGGCGAGCGGGGTGTCGATGACGCGGCTCTCGCCGAAGTCCTTCTGCAGGCCGTCGGTGACCCGGAAGACGCCGCCGAGCTTGCCGACGTCCTCACCCATGACGAGGACCTTGGGGTCCGCCTCCAGGGCGCGGCGCAGCGACTCGTTGATCGCCTTGGCCAGAGGCATGTTCTTGGTGGCCATGGTCTCCGCTGCCATGATCAGACCCCCTCTGCGTCCGCGAACGACGCCTGGTAGGCGGCGAACTGGGCTCGCTCCTCGTCGACGAGCGCATGCCCGTCCGCGTACACGTTCTCGAAGACGGCGAAGGTGTCCGGGTCCGGCATGGCACGGACCACTTCGCGCACTCGTTTGCCCAACGCTTCGCTCTCCGTCTCAAGTTCCGCGAAGAATCCCTCGTCCGCGTGGTTTGAGGCCTCCAGATAGCGGCGAAGGCGCAGGATCGGGTCCTTCGCCTCCCAGGCGGCGCGTTCGTCGTCGTGCCGGTAGCGGGTGGGGTCGTCGGAGGTGGTGTGGGCGCCCATCCGGTAGGTGTACGCCTCGACCAGTGTCGGGCCCTCGCCGTTGCGGGCGCGGTCCAGCGCCCAGCGGGTGACGGCGAGGCAGGCCAGTACGTCGTTGCCGTCGACCCGGACGCCCGGGAAGCCGTAGCCCTGCGCGCGCTGGTAGAGCGGGACGCGGGTCTGCTTCTCGGTCGGCTCGGAGATCGCCCACTGGTTGTTCTGGCAGAAGAACACGACCGGGGCGTTGTAGACCGCGGAGAAGGTGAACGACTCGGCCACGTCGCCCTGGCTGGAGGCGCCGTCGCCGAAGTAGGCGATCACCGCGCTGTCCGCGCCGTCCTTGGCGATGCCCATCGCGTAGCCGGTGGCGTGCAGGGTCTGGGAGCCGATGACGATCGTGTAGAGGTGGAAGTTGTTGCTGTTGGGGTCCCAGCCGCCGTGGTTGACGCCGCGGAACATGCCGAGCAGGTTCGTCGGGTCGACGCCGCGGCACCAGGCGACGCCGTGTTCGCGGTAGGTCGGGAAGACGTAGTCGTCCGGCCGGGTGGCCCGGCCGGAGCCGATCTGGGCGGCCTCCTGGCCCAGCAGCGATGCCCACAGACCCAGTTCGCCCTGGCGCTGCAGGGCGGTGGCCTCGGCGTCGAAGCGGCGGGTGAGCACCATGTCGCGGTACAGCCCGCGCAGCTCTTCGGGGGTGATGTCGGCCACGTACTGGGCGTACTGGGCGTGTTGCGCGTTCTTCGCGTTCTTCGCGATCCTGACGCGCTTGCCCTCCGGGGTGAGCAACTGAACCAGCTCCGGTTCGGTGCCCCTCGTCGCGCCGGTGCTCGTGTTGCGGGTGGTGCCGGTGGTGCCGGCCTTGCCTGCGGTGCTGCGTCGCGGCTTGCGCGCGGCACTGCTGTCCACGGTCACGTGTGCTCCTCCGTCGGTCCGGCTCCCGGGGTTGCCGGGTAACCAGTGCGGCTCACCGATTCCAGACCACCGGGCACGGGGTGGGTGCCGCTCGGCCGGGAACTGGCGGGACAGGTGCCCCGGCGAGCGCCCCGCAAGGTCACGTTACCCAGTGCACCACATTTCTGTGAAACCCCTCCTGACCTGCGTTTTTGCTTGGATTTCCAAGTAAATCGGCGCGGACTGGAAGGTCGCTGGTCACAGCCTTGCAGGAGGCCGGAGCAACGGCACGTTATCCCGGCCGACCAGGCCACGGGAAGACTCCGTGTGTGACACCGGCCCCGTGCGCGAAGCCGGGGAAATCAGCGTATTCCTCCTGGACGATCACGAGGGCCGTCCACCGCGGGGCGCACGAACCACTTTCGGTCGAGGACGCCATCGAGCCCGCCGGCGAGGCCGGACGGTGGCGGCGTGGAGGCGTGCCCTGCCTCCGGGTACGCCCTGTAGGCGATCCGCGGCAACAAGCCGCTGCGGCCGCAGTCCGTCGCTTCGGCCACTTGCCGTGATCGAAAGCGACTGTCTGTGACAAGTCCCAGCTCACTGGCCTTTTCCGTGCCCTAGCATCTGGCGCGTGCCGCGCTCTTGTGTACCACCTCCTGCACCACGTCTCATGCCCCACGTGCCCCCGCTGGGCGCCCTGCTGCGCCTGTACGCCGCCGGTTCCGCCGTCACCTGCGAGCCCGTCGACCAGGGTCTCCTCAACGGCGGCTACCGCCTGCGCACCACCCGCGGCCGCTACTTCCTCAAGCACCATTTCGACCCCGACACCGCCGACCCGGCCGCGATCGAACGCCGGCACAAGGCCACCCAGCGCCTGGCCGACCTCGGCGTGCCGGTGGCCCCGCCGCTGGCCCACCGCGACGGCCGTACGGTCGCCGTCGTCGGCGGCCACGCCTACGCCCTGCACCCCTGGGTCGACGGCGGACACCGGCACGGCGGCCAGCTCACACCGGGCCAGTGCGGCCGGCTCGGGGCGCTGCTCGGGGCCGTGCACGCCTGCCTGGAGCGGGTGATGCCGCCCAAGGCGGGCACCCGCCCCGCCACGAGCCCCCATCCGGTGGAGAGCGCCGACCCCGCCGACACCTTCGCGCTCATCGACGACCTGCTCACCCATGTGCGCCGACACCGCCCGTACGACGCCTTCGACGCACTGGCCAGACGCCGCCTGCTGGAGCGGCGCGCTCTCCTCGAACAGCACGCCGACCGGCGTCCCCCGCGCGGCGGCTCGGTGGGCTGGGTGCACGGCGACTTCCACCCGTTCAACGTGCTCTACAAGGGAGACGCGCCCGCCGCGATCGTCGACTGGGACCGGCTCGGCGTACAGCCCCGCGCCGAGGAGGCCGTCCGCGCCGCGGCGATCTTCTTCGTCCGGCCGGCGGGCGCCCTCGACCTGCCGAAGGTGCGGGCCTACGCGCGCGCGTACCGGCGCGCGGCCAGGGCCACTCCCTCGCAGCTCGCCGCCGCCGTGCACCGCGTGTGGTGGGAGCGGCTCAACGACTTCTGGATGCTGCGCTGGCACTACGAGCGCGGCGACACCCGTGCGGACCCCCAGTTCCCGGCCGCCTCGGCGCTCGCGGTGTGGTGGACGCGGGAGTACGACGCGGTGTGCGACGCCTTCATGGAATAACCAGCGCGACCAGAATGGCCGGAATGACCGGCATGCGAGGTCACCCGGGCGCGGACGCTGCGGACGTCACGGACACCGCACACGCCGTGCGCGCAGGGAACGTCACGCGCGCGTGGGGCGTCGTTTCGCTCTCACGCGCGCGGGAAGGCCGCTTCGGACGGCGTCCTTCAAAGGCCCTCGCCCGTGTCGCCCGTGCTGCCCTGGTCCGTGCCGCCCGGGTCGGACGGCGTGCTGGACGGCTCCGGCTGCGACGAGATCCCCGGATCCGACGGCTCCTGGCTGGTCTGCGGGTTCGAGGGCGACGGGCTCTGTTCCCTGGTCTCGGTCGCGGACGGGGTGAACGAGGGCTGGGGCGGCGGAACGTAGTCCGAGTTGTCACCCGAGTCCGAGGAGTCGCCGGTGGCCGTGTCGGTCGCCGTGTCGGTCGCCTTGTCGGTCGGGCTCTCGTCGGCCGTCTCGTGCTTGGTGGTCTGCGAGGTGGTCGGCGACTCGGTGGTGTCCGAACCACCGCCACCGCTGCCGGAGTTGTTCAGCGCCAGCGCCACGCCCGCGGCGATCGCGATCACCGCGAGCACGGCCAGGATCCACAGCTTGCCCCGGCCGCTGCCCTTGTTGCCGTGCCCCTCGAAGCCGCCGTCGTCGCCTCCGTACCCGGAGGGCAGGATCGGCTGCGGGATCTGCGTGGTGCCGGCGCCGTACTCGCCGGGGTGCTGCATGGCCGTCGTGCCCGCGAAGCCGCCCGCCGGGGTGTGCCGGCCCTCGTGCAGCTCCACCGGGCCGGTGTTCCAGGTGCCCGTGTGGCTGCCCTGCTCGTACAGCATCTGCAGGCCGTACTGCACCAGGCCGCGCATCTCCTCGGCCGTCTGGAAGCGGTCGTCCGGGTCCTTGGCCAGCGAACGCATCACCAGGCCGTCCAGCTCCGGCGGCGAGGCGTCGGACACCTCGGACGGGGGCGTCGGGATGTCCTGGACGTGCTGGTAGACCACGGAGAGCGGGGTCTCGCCGACGAACGGGGGCCGCAGCGCGAGGAGTTCGTACAGCAGGCAGCCGGTCGCGTACAGGTCGGAGCGGTGGTCGACCGCCTTGCCCAGCGCCTGTTCCGGCGACAGGTACTGCGGGGTGCCCATGACCATGCCGGTCTGCGTCATCGTCGTCGACGCGCCGTGCAGGGCGCGGGCGATGCCGAAGTCCATCACCTTGACGGCGCCGTTGTCGGTGATGATGACGTTGGCCGGCTTGATGTCGCGGTGCACGATGCCGTGCTGGTGCGAGTAGGCCAGCGCCTCCAGGACCCCGGAGACGATGATCAGCGCCTGCTCGGGGCCGGGCGCCTCCGCGTTGATCAGCAGATCGCGGATGGTGCGGCCCTCGACCAGCTCCATGACGATGTACGGCACGGACTGGCCGCCCACGACGTCCTCGCCGGAGTCGTACACGGCGACGATGGCGTGGTGGTTGAGGCCGGCCACCGACTGGGCCTCGCGCGTGAAGCGGGCCTTGGAGACCGGGTCCTCGGCCAGGTCGGAACGGAGCAGCTTGACCGCGACGGTGCGCCCGAGACGCACATCCTCGGCGGCGAAGACCTCGGCCATGCCGCCCCGGCCGAGTCTGTGGGTCAGCCGGTACCGGCCATCGCCGACGAGCCCTCCGTTGCCCCACATCTCCGGCGTGTCTGACATGCCGCCGCCAGTCGCCTCGGGGTCGGACGGGCCCTGGGCGCTGTGCGTCTGTGCCATCGGTCCTCGCCGTCGTTTCTGCCCGCGGTGCGCGCGGTGTTGTCACGGTCTCCGTCGGCCACGCTACAGCCTCCGCGCAAGCCTCCGGTCCGGTACCGGTACGGCGACCGGTCCGAGACGGACCGGCCATGAAACCCGCTACCCGCGCCGGCGTGCAAATTCTGTGCACCGGTCGGCCAGTGGCTGTAACGCTTCCGCGACGCTTCTTTCGCGTACGGTCACGGAACGGGCACCGAGCTTGACGTGTCAGTGCCCTGGGGCAGACTTGGCCGGAAAGAGCACATTCGATCAACGGGGCGCCTGACGGCCTACTGGGGGACGCGGAAACATGAGCCAGGACGGCGCACAGGGCCGGTACGCGGGGAGGGCTCTCGCGGGCGGCCGCTACCAGCTACGCGACTTGCTCGGCGAGGGCGGCATGGCCTCGGTGCACCTGGCGTACGACGCCGTGCTGGACCGCCAGGTCGCGATCAAGACACTGCACACCGAGCTGGGCCGGGAGCAGGCGTTCCGCGAGCGCTTCCGCCGCGAGGCGCAGGCCGTGGCGAAACTCACGCACACCAACATCGTCTCGGTCTTCGACACCGGCGAGGACGATCTGGACTCCATGACCATGCCGTACATCGTCATGGAGTTCATCGAGGGGCGCCCGCTGGGCTCGGTGCTGGAGGAGGACATCCGGCAGCAGGGCGCGATGCCCGCCGACAAGGCGCTGAAGATCACCGCGGATGTGCTGGCGGCCCTGGAGATCAGCCACGAGATGGGGCTGGTCCACCGCGACATCAAGCCGGGCAACGTGATGATGACCAAGCGCGGCGTCGTCAAGGTGATGGACTTCGGCATCGCCCGCGCCATGCAGTCCGGTGTCACATCCATGACACAGACCGGCATGGTGGTCGGCACCCCGCAGTACCTCTCGCCCGAGCAGGCGCTGGGCCGGGGCGTGGACGCCCGCTCGGACCTGTACTCGGTCGGCATCATGCTGTTCCAACTGGTCACCGGGCGGCTTCCGTTCGACGCGGACTCGCCGCTGGCGATCGCGTACGCGCATGTGCAGGAGGAGCCGCCGATACCCTCCGCGATCAACCGCGCGCTGCCGCCCGCGGTGGACGCGCTGGTCTCCCGCGCGCTGAAGAAGAACCCGAACGAGCGTTTCCCGACCGCCGAGTCGATGCGCGACGAGTGCCTGCGTGTCGCCGCGTCCTTCCAGGCGGCCCCGCCGAGCATCGTCCCCGGCGCCCCGGCGCAGAGCGGCGCGGGCGTCGGCTCCGCGGTGTTCCCGCCGGTCGACCAGGCCACCCCGGCGCCCACCGGCCCCGTGCAGACGCCGTACCAGTCGGCCCAGGGCCCGAACCCGTACGGCACGCCGACGCCCTCCCCGGCGTACGGCTACCCGCAGCAGGGCGGCTACCAGACGCCGGCCCCGGCCGGGTACGCCCAGCAGGCCCCGTCGACCCCGCCGCCGTACAACCTGACGCCCTCGTCCTCGACGCAGTCGCCGGGCCCGGGCGGCGGCAAGGGGAACAGGCCGGTGATCATCGGCTCGATCGTGGTGTCCCTCGTCGCGGTCGTCGCGCTGGTCGTGGCGCTCACCCTGAACAACGGCGGCACGAACGACGACGACGCCAAGGGCGGCGCCAGCGCATCGGCCTCGGCGTCCCACGCGGAGGGCTACCGCGGCCCGGACCCCTCGAAGACGATCGAGACGTCCGAGTGCACGGAGCCGCAGGAGTCGTACGACGACCCGGACAAGATCCGCGTGCCCAGCTTCAGGTTCAAGTACATCAAGTCGGTCAAGGCATGCTTCCAGGCCGCGGGCTGGGAGATGAAGGTGGTCGACGTCGACGAGAACACCTACGGCGACGGCACGATCATGGACCAGTTCCCCGCCGCCGACACGGACGTCGACCCGAAGGACATGCCCACGATCCAGCTCAAGGTCTCCACGGGCAACCCGGCCACCGGCTGATCCGCGTGGCATGACGTCGAGGGCCCGGCGGCACACCGCCGGGCCCTTCGTGGTCAGGTGATCTACAGGTACGGCCCGCCCGCGCGGCCACCCGGGTGCTTTTCGTCGCCCTCGTGACCCACGCCCGGCGGCAGCGCACGGCGCATCTGCTCCAGCTGGGCGCGGGCGGCCATCTGCTGGGCGAACAGCGTCGTCTGGATCCCGTGGAAGAGACCCTCGAGCCAGCCCACCAGCTGGGCCTGCGCGATGCGCAACTCCGCGTCGCTGGGCGTCGCGCCATCGGTGAAGGGCAGGGAGAGCCGCTCCAGCTCCTCGACCAGCTCCGGGGCGAGACCGTCCTCCAGCTCCTTCACCGAGCTGCGGTGGATCTCCTTGAGCCGGGCGCGGCTCGCCTCGTCCAGCGGAGCGGCGCGCACCTCCTCCAAGAGCTGCTTGATCATGCTTCCGATCCGCATGACCTTGGCGGGCTGTTCCACCTGCTCCGTCACCGGGATCTCGCGGGAGTCGTCGTCTCCTCCGCCGCCGAGCGCCATGCCGTCCTGGCCCACGACCAGGATCTGGGGGTTCTCGGGCGACCTTTCGTTCCTCGGCATCTCCATGCCGCCATTGTCGCGCACGCCCGCACCTCACCACGGTGGCGCCCCCCAGTGCGCCGGATCCGGCGTGTAGACCTGTTGGCGGAGTCCGGAATGCCGGGTGTATTGACCTATGTGAGGCTGAGTTGTGTCGATCTTGGCGACCGGGCTCCGGGAGGTCACCGACGTGACTCCATGGCTGCGTTCCACATTCCGTCTTCTACGGCTGCTGCTTGTGCTGGCGGCGGTCCTCGTGCCGTGCGGCACGGCCACCGCGTACGCCCCCGAGGCCACGTCCCCGGACACTCCCGGCCCCTCGGCCTCCGCCGAAGCGTCTCGGGCCGGCGGCCGACCGGGGCGGCATGACGGTCCCGCGGCGCACACCGAAGGCGTGGACGACAGGGACGACGCCGAGCACGAGCCGGAGCACGAGGCGGACAGGGAGCACGGCGCGGGCGACGACGGCGACGACGGGACCTCGCCGGACTCCGGCCGACGGGGGCGCCACCACGACGGCCACGACGGCCACGACGACCGTGACGACGCCTACGACGACGCGGCTCCCACCGCCTCCGAATCCACCCAGCAGGCCGGCCTCGCCCCCTCGGCGACCCCGCCGACCGCGGACGCCGCCCACGGCCGGGCGAACGCCTCCGAGCCCACGCTGCGGCTCCTGCCGCTGGGCAGCGGCCTGGTCCTCATCGGCCTGGGCCTTGCCCTCGCCTTCGTGGCTCTACGCCTACGCCGCACCTGAACACGCCCCAGCGGGGGCGTCCCCGGCCCTTCGAGTACCACAGCACGACGGCCAGACCGCGCCGTTCGCCGCGTCTTCGACCGGGGGCGTCCCTCATCCTTCAAGTGCCGCAGCGCTGTAGCAGATCGCGCCGTTCCCCGCGCCCCAGCCGTTCGCGGCGTCCCCGACCGGGGGCACCCCGCGTCCATCGAGTGCCGCAGCGCTATAGCAGACCGCGCCATTCGCCGCGTCCCTTTCAGGGGGCGCCCCCCATCCTTCAAGTGCCGCAGCGCTGTAGCAGACCGCGCCGTTCCCCGCGCCCCCAGCGGGGGCGCCCCGAGTCCTTCGAGTGCCGCAGCACGGTGGCAGATCGCGCCGTTCGCCGTGTCCCTTTCAGGGGCGGCGGCGTGGCTGGTGCTGTCACGGTGTGATCAGGAGGACCTTTCCGATGTGGCCGCTCGCCTCCACCACCCGGTGGGCCTCGGCCGCCTCCGGCATCGGCAGCTCGCGGTCGACGACCGGACGTACCCGGCCCGAGGCGACCAGCGGCCACACGTGCTCGCGTACGGCCGCCACGACGGCCGCCTTCTCGGCGAGCGGCCGGGCCCGCAGCGAGGTCGCGCTGATCGCGGCCCGCTTGCTCAGCAGCGCGCCGAGGTTCAGCTCGCCCTTGGCACCGCCCTGCAGACCGATCACCGCGAGCCGCCCGTTGACGGCGAGCGCCCGGACGTTGCGGTCCAGGTACTTGGCGCCCATGTTGTCGAGGATGACGTCCGCACCCGTGCCACCCGTGGCCTGATCGAGTTCGGCGACGAAGTCCTGCTCCCGGTAGTTGATCAGGATGTCCGCGCCCAGCTCGGCGCAGCGCTCCAGCTTCTCCTTGCTGCCCGCGGTGACGGCGACCTTCGCACCGGCCGCCTTGGCCAGCTGGATCGCCATCGTGCCGATACCGCTGGACCCGCCGTGCACGAGCAGCGTCTCGCCCGGGCGCAGGTGGGCGATCATGAAGACGTTGGACCAGACCGTGCACACCACCTCGGGCAGCGCGGCGGCCTGCCTGAGGTCGATGCCCTCAGGAACCGGCAGCAGTTGTCCCGCCGGGACGACGACCCGCTGCGCGTAGCCGCCGCCCGCCAGCAGCGCGCACACCTCGTCGCCGACGGCCCAGCCGGAGACCCCGGGTCCGAGCGCGGCGATCCTGCCGGAGCACTCCAGGCCGGGGTAGGGGGATGCGCCCGGCGGCGGGTTGTAGAAGCCCTGCCGTTGCAGGATGTCGGCGCGGTTGACGGCACCGGCCACCACCTCGACCAGCACTTCGCCCTCGCCGGGCGGCGCCGGATCCGGCACCTCGTGCCACACCAGCGCCTCGGGCCCACCAGGTTCGGTAATCGTGATCGCATGCATGCCCCGGACGCTACTCCTCGGCCGCGAGCGCGGTCCCGGACGCGGGGTGCGTGGGGTCCGGGAGGGTTTCGGTGGGTCCGCAGATGAGTTCTTGCGAAGGTAAAGGTCTTCCCATACCTATCCCAAGCCCGCAGAAGCGGAAGGACCGTATGAGCACGCAGCCGTCCGGTCTCCGGCCCGATCACGATGCGGCTGTACAACCGGCGCTAGGCACCGCTCGGCCGGCCCCCGGCTCAGGCGCGGGGCATCGGGCGGATGTCGGGGGCGATCTGCGCCGCCGGCGTCGCCCGCACGATCGTGATCAGACGGTCGGTCAACTGAAGCGTGCCGACGGACGCATCGTCGTAGCCGAGCACCCGGTGCCCGCGTACGACGCTCACCACCAGGTCGTCCGTCTGCCGCGGGGTCTTGCCGACCTCGGCCTTGACTACCGGGCGCTCGATGAGGTCGAGCCCGCTGCCCTGTTGGATCAGATCCTCCATGACCATGCCCGCGGCCGGGCTGAGCACGGACAGACCGAGCAGCCGGCCGGCCGCGCTGGCGCTGGTGATGACGGCGTCCGCACCGGACTGCTTGATCAGCGGCGCGTTCTCCTCCTCGCGCACCGCGGCCACGATCTTCGCGCCGCGGTTGAGCTGCCGGGCCGTCAGCGTGACGAGCACGGATGTGTCGTCACGCTGCGGGGCGATGATGATCTGCCGGGCCTTGTGCACCTCGGCCCGCTTGAGCACATCGCTGCGCGTGGCGTCGCCGACGATCCCCGCGTACCCCTCGGCGGTCGCCGCGTCGACCACCTTGGAACTCGGGTCGACCACGACGACCTGCTCCTTCTTCAGGCCGGTCGCGACGACGGTCTGAATCGCCGACCGCCCCTTCGTGCCGAAGCCGATGACGACGGTGTGGTCACGCAAGGTGGCCCTCCAGCGGTTCAGACGCCATTCCTCCCGGGTGCGTTCGGTCAGGACCTCCAGCGTGGTGCCCACCAGGATGATCAGGAACAGGACGCGCAGCGGTGTGATGACGAAGATATTGGTCAGCCGAGCGCCGTCACTGACCGGGGTGATGTCACCGTAACCGGTGGTGGAGAGGGTGACCGTGGCGTAGTAGAAGGCGTCGAGGAGGTCGACGGAACCGTCCGAGTTGTCGGTGTAGCCGTCACGGTCGGCATAGACGATCAGCGCGGTCACGACCAGCACCACCAGGGCCATGACCAGCCGCTTGACGACCTGGCGGATCGGGCGCTCGACCACCTTCCTCGGGAGTTTCACCCGATGGGTGACCAGATGCTCGTCCGCCTGGCGGGCTATCGCGTCGTGGCCGGGAAGTTTCACGTGAAACACGCCCCGATCCCGGCGGACGCCCATGGCAGGTCGAGCAGTTCCGTGTCCTGGCCCTGCCGCGCCCCGCCCGGCGGCACGATCGCGAGCGCGTCGGCGGCGGCGATACCGCGCAGCATCGCCGGACCGTTGTAGTGCAGCGGCATGGCACGGTCACCGCGCACCGTGACGGGGACCAGCCGGGTGTCGTGCGGATGCCCCTGCACCGCCTCCCACAGGGGCATCGCATAGGGCTCGGGGGCGGGGTGGACGGCCAGGGTGCGCAGCAGGGGCTCGGCAAGCGTGAGCAGGCCGGAGACGGCCGCGAGCGGGTTTCCGGGAAGACCGACGACGTGCTGGTTCTCCTTGGTGCGGGCCAGCAGCATGGGATGGCCGGGGCGCACCTTGACCCCATCGACGAGGAGTTCGGCGCCGATCCGCTCCAGGGTGGGGTGGAGATGGTCGACCGGGCCGGCCGCGGTGCCGCCGGTGGTGACGATGAGATCCGCGTCGGACAGGGTGAGGGCCTTGCGCAGGGCGTCGGCGTCGTCCCCGAGCCGCCGCAGTGCGATGACCTCGGCGCCGAGCGCACGCAGCCAGGGCGGCAGCATCGGGCCGAGCGCGTCGCGGATCAGGCCCTCGTGCGGCGGTCCCTTGGTCAGCAACTCATCACCGAGGACGAACACTTCGACGCGGGGGCGGGGGACGACGGTGACCGCGTCGTATCCGGCTGCGGCCGCCAGGCCCAGGACCGCGGGGGTGACCAGGGTGCCGACGGGCAGCAACTGGTCGCCGGTGCGGCACTCCTGGCCGCGCGGCCGGATGTCCTGGCCGTGGCCGACCTCGTGTGTGGCGTACAGCCGCCCCTGGGGATCCGTGCGGCCGTGCTCGGAGCGCAGGACCGCGGTGGTGTCGGCCGGGATGCGGGCGCCGGTCGCGATGCGCACGGCCTCGCCGTCCGTCAACGGCTCGGGCTGTGCCTGGCCGGCCAGAACGCCCTCGTCCCGGACCGACCAGGGGCCAGGCCCGGCGACCGCCCAGCCGTCCATCGCGGAGGTGTCGAAGGAGGGCAGGTCGGTGAGCGCGTCGAGAGGGACGGCGAGGACCAGGCCGAGGGCGTCGCCGAGTGGCGCGGAGACCGGGGCGCTGCGGGCGCCGGACCGGGCGGCGCGGGCGGCGATCTCCCGGGCGCGGGGCCAGGGGGTGCCCCGGTGCCCGCCCGTCGGCGCGGGCGCCCGGCCCGCGGGGGTGGAGCCGCGGTCGCCGCCGGGCTCTCCGTGCTGCCTGTGCTCCCTCACGAGGGCGAGCGCCTCCTCGACGTCGAGGTCGTCGGTGTCCTCGGCGGGCCCGTCGGCCCGGATGCCAGGGGCGGTCATCCGGCGTCGGGGCCCGGATCGGGCCGGTCGGCGGGGCCCGTGTCCCCGGTCCGTGCGGCGTCGTTCTCTTCCTCCCAGCGCAGCGCCAGCGCGGCGGCCCTGCGGGCGGCGTCGGCGACCGCCTCGGGTCCGCCCTTGCCCTGTGCGGCGGCATAGCCGACGAGGAAAGTGGTCAGCGGCGCGGCGGGGCGGGCCACCCCGTGGGCGGCGTCGCGGGCGAGGTCGAGCAGGACGCCGGTGTCGACGTCCAGGTCGATGCCCAGCTCGTCCTTGACTGCGGAGATCCATTCATCCAACACGTGCCCATGCTCCCTGATCCGTGCCCTGGCCGTGGCGATGTCGTCCCAGGTGTCGCAGTCGAAGGACGCGAGCGGGTCCGGGACGCGGGTGAGGTCGAGCGCGCCGGTGAGCCGGCGCAGCGGCAGCCCGGCGAGACCACCCTGGGCATCGCCGAGCGCCGTCAGTTCGCGGCGCAGCGCGGCCGTGCGGTACGCGGCCACGAGCGGCTGGTCACGGCCGTCCGCGTCGGTGAGCAGCGCGCCCTCGACGCCGGTGCTGCGCAGGGCCGTCAACAGCCCGCTCACCGTGGTGACTTCGATAAACGGCAGGTCGGCGGAGAGGACGACCGCGTACTCCGCGTCGGTGTGCCGCAGCCCGGCGTCGAGCGCGGCGACCGGTCCGGCGCCGGCGGGCTCCTCGCGCGCCCAGCGCACCGGGCGCCCGGTGGGTCGGGGGTCGGCCACGACGACGGTCGTACGGGCCGTGGCGCAGGCGGCGAGCACCCGGTCGAGCAGGGGGCGCCCGCCGACCCGCAGGCCGGGCTTGTCGATCCCGCCGAGCCGCCGGGCGGCACCGCCAGCGAGGACGACGGCGTCGTACGGCTCGGTCGTCCCGGCGGTGGGGGCGTTCTCGGTCACCCCCCGAGTATGCGTGCCGACTGATCCGAGGGAACCGATGGGGTCGGTCGTGGCCTCCGGGGGCGCCCGGGGCCCCCGGTGGCCGCCCGCCCGGTCACAGCGTCCGCAGCAGCAGCACCGGCTGCTCGACGCAGTCCGCCACCTGGCGCAGGAAGCCGCCCGCGGTGCCGCCGTCGCAGACCCGGTGGTCGAAGGTGAGCGAGAGCTGGACGACCTGCCGCACCGCCAGCTCGCCCTGGTGCACCCAGGGCTTGGCGGCGATACGGCCGACGCCGAGCATGGCCGCCTCGGGGTGGTTGATGATCGGGGTGGAGCCGTCGACGCCGAACACTCCGTAGTTGTTCAACGTGAAGGTGCCGCCGGTGAGTTCCCCGGGGGTCAGCGTGCCGGACCGGGCGGCCTCGGTCAGCCGGGCGAACTCCGCGGTCAGCCCCTCGGCGTCCCGCTCCTGTGCGTCGCGTACGACGGGTACGACCAGTCCGCGCTCGGTCTGTGCGGCGAACCCGAGGTGGACGCGGTCGAGCCGGACGATCTCCCGGGCCTCGGTGTCGACGGTGGAGTTCAGCTCGGGGAACCGGGCCAGGGCGGCGGTGCAGATCCGGGCGAGGAGCGCGAGCAGGGAGACCTTCGGGCCGCCCGCCGCGTTGACCGCCGCCCGCGCGGTCAGGAGTTCGGTGGCGTCGGCGTCCACCCAGCAGGTGGCGTCCGGGATCTCCCGGCGGCTGCGGGAGAGCTTGTCGGCGACGGCGCCGCGGACGCCCTTGAGGGGGATGCGGACGGCCGTGGCGGCCGGTGCGGGAGCCGGTCGGCCCGCCGAGGGGAGCGTGGCGGCCGGTACGGCGGCCGACGTGCCCGGTGCCCCGGCGGTTCCGGCGGCAGGTCCGGCGGGCATGGGGGTTCCGGCCGCGGGTCCGGCGGTTCCGGCGGCGGGCGCGGCGGTTCCGGCGGACACGGAGGGTCCGGCGGACACGGAGGGTCCGGCGGACACGGAGGGTCCGGCGGTGGGCATGGCCGCGGTGCGTCCGTCGGCCGTCGTGGCGGCCCGGAGCGCCCGCTCGACGTCCGCGCGCAGGATCAGCCCGTCGGGTCCTGAGCCGGTCAGCCGCCGCAGATCCACGCCGCCCTCCCGGGCGAGTCTGCGAACCAGGGGGGAGATCACGGGTACGGGGCCCTCGGCGGCCCGCGCGGTTCCGCCAAGGCGAGCCGCGGCCGGGCCGCCGCCCCCGGGAACGGCGCCGGGCGCCACCGGACCGACTCCCGTGGCCGGACTCTGATCCCGGGCCGGGCCCTGAGGCCGGGCTGGGGCCGGCGTCGGACCCTGCGCCGGGGCCGCGGCCGGGGCCGGACTGTCCGCCTGAGCCGGACCCGGCGCCGGATCCTGTGCCGAGCCCGGATCCTGTGCCTGGGGCAGACCTTGTGCCGGGGTGCCGTTCGCCGCGGAGAGGTCCGGCGGGGCGCCCGCCGGTCCGCGCGCCGCCTCATTCCGCGCCGCCGCGGACCCGCCGGGCGCCGGCCGTACCCGGCGCCGGCGCGCCGGGGGCGCCCCCGTGCCGTAGCCGACCAGCACGTTGCCCGATCCCTCGGGCTCGACGTCCGAGGAGCCCGGGCCCACCGCGACCGTCAGCAGCGGCGCCCCCACGGGCAGTTCGGCGCCCTCCTCGCCGAAGCGGGCCGTGACCACACCGCCGTACGGGCACGGCACCTCGACCATCGCCTTGGCCGTCTCGACCTCGACGACCGGCTGGTCGACGGCGACCACATCGCCGACTTCGACCAGCCAGCGGACGATCTCCGCCTCGGTCAGCCCCTCCCCGAGGTCGGGGAGCTTGAACTCCAGCACCTGAGCCATCAGCCCTCGGCCTCCCACTGCAACCGCGCCACCGCGTCCAGGATCCGGTCGACACCGGGCAGATGGTGCCGCTCCAGCATCGGCGGCGGATAGGGGATGTCGAACCCGGCCACGCGCAGCACCGGCGCCTCCAGATGGTGGAAGCACCGCTCCGTGACGCGGGCCGCGATCTCCCCGCCCGGTCCGCCGTACCCGCCCGACTCGTGCACCACGACCGCACGCCCGGTCCGCCGGACCGACGCACAGACCGTCTCGTCGTCGAACGGCGCCAGGGAGCGCAGGTCCACGACTTCGAGGTCCCAGCCCTCCGCCCGTGCCGCCTCGGCGGCCTCCAGACAGACCGGCACGGACGGCCCGTACGTGATGAGTGTGGCGCTACGGCCCGGGCGCCGCACCACCGCGCGGCCGATCGGTTCGACGGCCGTCGGGTGTTCGGGGTTCCAGGTGTCCTTGGCCCAGTACAGCCGTTTGGGTTCGAGGAAGACGACCGGATCGTCGCAGGCGATGGCGGCGCGCAGCAGACCGTAGGCGTCGGCGACGGTCGCGGGCGTGACGACATGGAGCCCCGGAGTCGCCATGTAGTACGCCTCGGAGGAGTCGCTGTGGTGCTCGACACCGCCGATGCCGCCGCCGTAGGGGATGCGGACGGTGATCGGCAGGGGCATCGCCCCGCGGGTGCGGTTGCGCATCCGGGCCACATGGCTGACCAGTTGCTCGAACGCCGGGTAGGCGAACGCGTCGAACTGCATCTCCACGACCGGGCGCAGCCCGTACATCGCCATGCCGACGGCCGTGCCGAGGATGCCGGCCTCGGCCAGCGGGGTGTCGGTGCAGCGGTCCTCGCCGAACTCCCGGGCGAGCCCGTCGGTGACCCGGAAGACGCCGCCGAGCGCGCCGACGTCCTCGCCCATGACGTGCACCGACGGGTCGGTGGCCAGCGCGTCGCGCAACGCGCGCGTGAGTGCCTGCGCCATGGTGGCGGGCTTGACGGCGACGGTGGTCATCGCTCGCCGCCTTCTGGCCCGGCCTCAAGCTCTGCCCGCAGCATGGCCTGCTGTTCGCGCAGTTGCGGGGTGGGTTCGGCGTAGACGTGGGCAAACAGGTCCATGGGGTCCGGTGCGGCGTCCCGGTTCATGCGCTCGCGCAGCTGCGCGGCCAACGCCTCGGCGTCCTCGCGGGCGGCCGTGACCGCGTCCTCGCCGAGCAGTCCGCGGCCGGCCAGCTCCCGTTCCAGCAGCAGCACGGGGTCGTGGTCGCGCCAGGCCGCGAGATCGGCGTCGGTGCGGTAGCGGGTCGCGTCGTCGGCGTTGGTGTGGGCGTCCATGCGGTAGGTGACCGCCTCGACGAGCGTCGGGCCGCCGCCCTCGCGCGCGTGCCGTACGGCGTCGGCCAGGACCTCGTGCATGGCGGCGGCGTCGTTGCCGTCGACCAGTCGGCCCGGCATGCCGTAGCCGACGGCCTTGTGGGCCAGGGAGGGTGCGGCGGTCTGCTTGGCGAGCGGTACGGAGATGGCGAAGCCGTTGTTCTGGACCAGGAAGACGACCGGTGCCTGCCAGACGGCGGCGAAGTTCAGGGCCTCGTGGAAGTCGCCCTCGCTGGTGCCGCCGTCGCCGACCATGGCGAGCGCGACCACGTCGTCGCCCTTGAGGCGGGCGGCGTGGGCGAGGCCGACGGCGTGTGGCAGCTGGGTGGCGAGCGGGGTGCTCAGCGGGGCCACGCGATGCTGGTACGGGTCGTAGCCGGTGTGCCAGTCGCCGCGCAGCAGGGTGAGTGCTTCGACGGGGTCGACACCGCGGGCGACGACGGCGAGGGTGTCGCGATAGCTGGGAAAGAGCCAGTCACGGTCCTGAAGGACCAGCGCAGCGGCGACCTCGCAGGCCTCCTGGCCGGTGCTGGAGGGGTAGACCGCGAGCCGGCCCTGCTTGGTGAGGGCGGTGGCCTGGGTGTTGTAGCGACGGCCGCGCACCAGCTGGGCGTAGAGCCGCAGGAGCAGTTCGGGGTCGGCCTTCGTGGCCGCGTCGGTGCCGAGGACGCGGTAGGGCTCGGCGTCGGGCAGCAGCGGCGCGGGGTCCGTACGGGGCTGCCAGGCGGGCGGCGGCGATGGCCGGTACGCGCCCCGCTGCTCCATGACCGTCATGACGGCACCTCCTGGTGGAAGCGGCTATGGAGGCGTGTCGGCTGTGACCCGCCTCACCTACCGATTGTTCGGTCGTCGGCACATTTTGGCTACAGGCCCCTCCAGGCTGTGGACAAACGGTTCTCCACAGCTTCAAATGAACGCACTACGTCCATGCTGGGGAGGCAGAAGGACATGGCACCTGAACAAATGGCCGAGGGCCCGGAGGCCGGTGCCGTACTGCCGTCTCCGCGCCCGCTGGACGCCATTGATCAGGGAATCCTCCAGATCCTCCAGTCGGACGGCCGCGCGTCCATACGGTCCGTCGCCGAGCGCGTCCATGTCTCCCGCGCCAACGCCTACGCCCGTATCAACCGTCTTGTCGAGGACGGCGTCATCCGTGGCTTCGGGGCCCGCGTCGACCACGAACGCGCGGGTCAGGGCACCTCGGCGTACATCACCCTGAAGATCGTGCAGAACTCGTGGCGCACCGTGCGCGAGCAGCTGCGGGAGCTGCCAGGCGCCTCCCACATCGCGCTGGTGGGCGGCGACTTCGACGTGCTGCTCCTGGTGCACACGCCGGACAACAGGGCCCTGCGCGAGCTGGTGCTCACCCGGCTCCAGGCGATCCCGGAGGTGCTCAGCACGCGCACGCTGCTGGTGTTCGAGGAGGAGGACCTGGAGCCGAACGGCTGACGTCAGCCCCGGCGCAGCCCGGAGAACACCAGGCGCACCACCGCGTCGGCCACGTCACGCTCCGTGGTGCCGCGCCCGTCGGGCCGGTACCACTCCGCGATCGAGTTGATCATCCCGAAGACCAGCCGCGTCGCGAGCCGCACCTCCACGTCCTCGCGCACGTCGCCCTCGGCGGCGGCGTTCTTCAGCAGTTCGGCCACCCGGTGGTCGAAGTCGCGGCGCCGGTCCAGGGCCCAGCGCTCGGTGGCGGTGTTGCCGCGCACCCGCAGCAGCAGCGTCACATAGGGCAGCTCGGCTATGAGGACCTCGACCATGCGCCGCACGACGTACTCCAGGCGGTCCGCGGCCCGCCCCACGCGCGCGTGCTCCTCGTCCAGGATGCCGAAGAGCCCGTCCAGCGCCCGGCTGACCGCGCGGCGCAGCAGCTCCTCCTTGCCGGCGACATGGTGGTAGATGGACGACTTGGAGATACCGGCCGCCTTGGACAGGTGCTCCATCGACGTGCCGTCGTAGCCGCGCTCGTTGAACACCTGGACGGCCACCGAGAGCAGCGTCTCGGGGGTGTATGTGTCGCGCCTGGTGGTGGTCATGAGGTGCCGCCCTCCCGCTTGCCGGTGGCGTACGCGTGGCGGTAGAGCGCGAGGGACGGCGCGTAGCGGCCGGAGGGGTCGCGCAGGTGCAGGTCGTCCAGCAGGTCGTAGGCCCAGCTGCGGCCGAGCCTGCGGCTCCATTCGAAGGGACCGAGGGGGTAGTTGACGCCCAGGCGCATCGCGGTGTCGATGTCCTCCTCGGTGGCTACGCCCTTGGCCACGGCGTCGTGCGCCAGGTCGATGATCCGCGCCACCGCGCGGGCGACGATCATGCCTGGCACGTCACCGATGACGCTGACGTCCTTGCCGAGCGCCTGGAAGAGGCCGATGGCCTCGGCGAGGGTCTGCGGGGAGGTGTCCTGGGATGCGGACAGCGCGACGCGGGTGGCCCTTCGGTAGTCGAGCGCGAGGTCGAAGTAGACGACGTCGCGGAACTCCACCGAGGTCTGGCCGTCGGCGAGGGCCAGCTGACCGCCGCCGGGCAGCACCAGGCGACTGCCGTGGTCCTCTTCCTCCTGGCGGACCTGGATGCCCGCCTCGCGGATCAGGGTGACCAGGTCGGCCGCAGGGCCCAGGTCGCCCTCGGCGACGACGTACGCGGGCGCCTGCCGCGGCTCGGCGGTGTGCGGCTCGGGGCGCTCGGCGTCCTCGGCGTAGTCGTACCAGCCGTGCCCCGCCTTGCGGCCGAGCCGGCCGGACTCGACGAGCCGGCGCTGGGCCAACGAGGGCGCGAAGCGCACATCCTGGAAGAACGACCGCCACACGGAGTGCGTGACCGACTCGTTGACGTCCTGGCCGATGAGGTCGGTCAGTTCGAAGGCGCCCATCCGGAAGCCGCCGCACTCGCGCAGGACGGCGTCGATGGTGGCGGGGTCGGCGGCCTGTGCCTCATGGACCGCGAAGGCCTCGGCGTAGAAGGGCCTGGCTATCCGGTTCACGATGAAACCCGGGGTGTCCGCGCAGGCCACCGGCGTCTTGCCCCAGGCGCGGGCGGTCTCGTACGCGCGCGTGGCCGAGGTGACGTCGGTGGCGAACCCGGAGACGACCTCGACCAGCGGCAGCAGCGGCGCCGGGTTGAAGAAGTGAAGGCCCACGCAACGCCCCGGGTTGCGCAGGGCGCCGGCGACGGCCGTCACCGACAGGGACGAGGTGTTGGTGGCGAGCAGACAGTCGTCGGCGACGACGCCCTCCAGCTCGCGGAACAGGTCCTGCTTGACGTCCAACTGCTCCAGCACGGCCTCCACGACCAGCGCGCAGTCGGCGAGTGGGGCGATGTCATCGGCGGGCAGGAGGCGGGCGCGGGCCGCGTCCCGGTCGGCCCCGGTCAGCCGGTCCTTGGCCACGAGCCGGTCGAGACGGGCGCCGATCGCCGCGGCCGCTTCCCCGGCGCGCCCGGGGGCCGCGTCGTACAACCTGACGGGGTGGCCCGCGACCAGCGCGACCTGGGCGATGCCCTGGCCCATGGTGCCGGTGCCGACGACGGCCACGGGACTGCTGAGGTCGAGTGCTGTCATGGGCGTGATCCTCCCGCACGACGTTGTCCACAGATGCGGCGGACCCTCTTGTACCGACCGATCGTTCGGTTACTCTAACTCTGACCGAGCGCCCCCGCCCACGTTTCCGCACAGGTCAATAGCTCGACGACGAGTTCTTGAGACGAGGAGTT
Source organism: Streptomyces sp. NPDC001508 (assembly GCF_040298665.1). Classification (NCBI taxonomy): domain Bacteria; kingdom Bacillati; phylum Actinomycetota; class Actinomycetes; order Kitasatosporales; family Streptomycetaceae; genus Streptomyces; species Streptomyces sp. NPDC001508. Next base: position 162,926 of record NZ_JBEPAP010000007.1, on the reverse strand, counting down.
GGTCCCGCATGGCCGCCCAACCGACCGAGCACGCACTGATCGCCAAGCACCGGCCCACCCTCGACCAGGCGCTGGAGGCGATCCGCACGCGCGCGTACTGGTCCCCCCACCCCGAGCACCCCAAGGCGTACGGGCAGGACGGCAGCCTCGACGCCGCCGCGGGCAAGGCCGCCTTCGACGCCGTCCGCGGCACCCGCCTGGACCTCGGCCAGCCCGGCACCGACGACTGGGTCGGCGGGGAAGTCTCGCCGTACGGCATCGAGTTGGGCGTGACCTACCCGCACGCCGACCTCGACACGCTGCTGCCCGCGATGAAGGCCGGTCAGCGCGCCTGGCGGGACGCGGGCCCCGAGACGCGGGCCGCGGTCTGTCTGGAGATCATCCAGCGCATCAGCGACCGGACGCACGAGTTCGCGCACGCGGTGATGCACACCAGCGGCCAGGCGTTCATGATGGCGTTCCAGGCGGGCGGCCCGCACGCCCAGGACCGCGGCCTGGAGGCGGTGGCGTACGCGTACGCGGAACAGATCCGCACACCCGGCACGGCACAGTGGAGCAAGCCCCAGGGCAAGCGCGACCCGCTGGAGCTGACCAAGCGGTTCACCGCGGTCCCGCGCGGAATCGCGCTGGTCATCGGCTGCAACACCTTCCCCACCTGGAACGGCTACCCGGGCCTGTTCGCCTCCCTCGCCACTGGCAACGCGGTCCTGGTGAAGCCGCACCCGCGCGCGGTGCTGCCGCTCGCGCTCACCGTGCGGGTCGCCCGCGACGTGCTGGCTCAGGCGGGCTTCGACGCGAACCTGGTGGCACTGGCCGCCGAGCGGCCCGGCGAGGGCATCGCGAAGACCCTGGCCACCCGCCCGGAGATCAGGATCATCGACTACACGGGCTCCACCTCCTTCGGCGACTGGCTGGAGGCCAACGCCCGCCAGGCGCAGGTCTACACGGAGAAGGCGGGCGTCAACACGGTCATCGTGGAGTCGACCGACGCCTACAAGCGGATGCTGTCCAACCTGGCCTTCTCGCTGTCCCTGTACAGCGGCCAGATGTGCACCACCCCGCAGAACCTGCTCATCCCCCGGGACGGCATCCGCACCGACGAGGGCCCCAAGACCTTCGACGAGGTGGTCGCCGATCTCGCCCGCGCGATCGACGGCCTGCTCGGGGACGACGCGCGCGCCAACGGCCTGCTCGGCGCCATCGTCAACCCGGACGTCAAGGCCCGCCTGGAGGCCGCCGCCGGCCTCGGCGAGGTCGCCCTGGCCTCACGCGAGATCACCAACCCGGACTTTCCGAACGCGGTCGTCCGCACACCGGTGATCGTCAAACTGGACGGCGCCAAGCCGGACGCCGAGGCCGCCTACATGAGCGAGTGCTTCGGGCCGGTCTCCTTCGCCGTCGCCGTCGACTCGCCGGCCGACGCGGTCGAGCTGCTGCGCCGCACGATCCATGAGAAGGGCGCGATGACCGTCGGCGCGTACACGACCGACCCACGGGTCGAGGAGGCCGTCCAGGAGGTCTGCCTGGAGGAGGCCGCCCAGCTGTCCTTCAACCTCACCGGCGGGGTGTACGTCAACCAGACCGCCGCCTTCTCGGACTTCCACGGCTCGGGCGGCAACCCGGCGGCCAACGCGGCCCTGTGCGACGGGGCGTTCGTCGCGAACCGCTTCCGGATGGTGGAGGTACGCCGGGAGGCCGGAGGCCACTAGGGCGCGCCCCCGGTGGCGCTCCAGTGGTACAGCGTCATCGCCACACTGGTCGCGAGGTTGTAGCTGGAGACCTGGGGGCGCATCGGCAGCGCCAGCAGGTGGTCGGCACGCGCGCGCACCGCGGCGGACAGCCCGCTGCGCTCCGAGCCGAAGGCCAGCACGGCGTCGTCCGGCAGCTTCGTGCCCCGGATGTCCTCGCCCTCGGGGTCGAGGGCGAACAGCGGTCCGGGCGGCAGCTCCTCGACGGCCAGCCGCTCCACCACGGTCGCGAAGTGCAGGCCCGCCCCGCCGCGCACGACCGTGGGATGCCAGGGGTCGAGCGTGCCGGTGGTGACGACCCCGGTGGCCCCGAAACCGGCGGCGAGCCGGATCACGGCCCCGGCGTTGCCCAGGTTGCGCGGGTTGTCGAGCACCACGACGGGAGCCTGCCGGGGCGTGCGGGCGAGCACCCGCAGACCGGCTTCCCGGGACGGCCGTACGGCCAGGGCGGCGACGGCGGTCGGATGCGGCCGCGCCACCAGGGACGCGTACGCCGGCTCCGGCACCTCGGCCAGCAGGACGTCCAGCGCATCCCGTACGTCCGGGGCCAGCTCCTTGGCCAGGGCCAGCGCCGCCACTCGGTCGGTGGTGACGGCCACCGGGACCTCGGCCCCGAAGCGGAGGGCGTGCTTGAGGGCGTGGAAGCCGTCGAGCAGCACGGCTGAGCCGGTGTGCGCACGCCACAGGGTCACGGGGTCGGTCATGCCGGAAGCCTACGCGGCACGGCGCGACGCGTTCCGCGGCGCGGAACGCCGACGGGAGCGCTCCGGCGGGCGGGCCCGCGGAGGGCCGGCCTTGCCCCTGGGACCGCCGAGAGGTGTCCTCCCGCGCGGGCCGCGCGGGGCTTGCGTCCGTCAGGTCCCGGCGGCCGGCTCCGGCTCTGGTTCCCGTTCCGGTCCGGTCGCCCGCGCGGCGGCACCGCGACGGTCCCCAAGCCGTACCGGCCGCACGCGTGCCACCCGGCCGCCGAGCCGGCGCAGGAACGACGTCGGCAGGAAGACGGCGTCCGTCGCGATCATCGCCAGCGAGAAGAACGGCAGCCCCAGAACCACCGCGATCACCGCGTGCTCCGTCATCATCGCGGCCAGGAGGACGTTCTTGACCCGCCGGTTGAACAGCGTGAACGGGAAGGCGACCTGCACCATGACCGTCCCGTACGTCACCAGCATCACCACGGTCCCATTGGCGGACAGCAGGTCGGCGAGCGCGGGCCAGGGCGAGAAGGAGTCGAGGTGGAGCGGGTAGTAGACGGCGGTGCCGTCCTGCCAGCGCGAGCCCTGGACCTTGTACCAGCCGGCCGTGGCGTAGATCAGACACGCCTCCGCCATGATCACGAGCAGGGCGCCGTTGTGCACGACGTTGGCGATCACGTCCAGCAGGATCCGCGGCTCGCCGTCCGCCGCGAACCGCCCGACCAGCCACCACAGTCCCAGCGCCGCCCACACCGTCCACAGCAGGGCGGGCACCGGCCAGTCGCTGCCGAGCCGGCCGGCCAGCGTCACCGCGCCGAGCACCAGGCCGAACCCCGCCCACAGGACCGGTCCCGTACGGTCGTGGACCCGCTCCCCACGCGCGCGTGCCGCCTCGCCGCGCACCGCCCGCCGTGCGTCGAGGGACCACACCCGACCGCAGCGCGTGAACACCAGGTATATGGACATCAGGTGCAGCACGTTGTCGCCGCCGTCGCCCATGAAGACGCTGCGGTTCTGCAGCGAGAGCACGCCGACCATGAACAGCACCGACGACGTGCGCGAGCGCCAGCCCAGCAGCAGCAGGACGCTGGAGACGACGGCGAGCAGATAGCAGAGCTCGAACCAGATCTGCCCGTTCGACCACAGCAGCGCCGTGAACGCCTCGTTGACCGAGGTCAACTGCTGGGCGAGGTTCCAGCTCCAGGGGCCGTCGGGCCCGTACAGCTCCTGGCGGTGCGGGAACTCACGCAGCAGGAACAGCAGCCAGGTCACGGAGAAGCCGATGCGGATGACGGCCGACTGATAGGGGCCGAGCGGGGATTCGGTGACGCGGGCGATACCGCGCGAGACCGCCAGGGCGAATCGGTTCACCGCACGCCTCCCGCGGCTTCGTCGGCCGTGACCGTCCACCACGGCAGCACCCGGTGGACCGGCGTCTCGGAGACCTTCTCACCGCTCCACGCGGGCGGCGGCACATTGGTGGTGCGCGAGCGGACCTGGACGCGCTGGACCGTGCCCGCCCGGCCGGCCGCGTCCTCCCGGTACAGCCGCATCACCGCGATCCGCCGCACGTACTGCTCGGAGAGCGCGCCGCGCAGGCCCACCGGCCGGTTGTCGCCGTCGTGCGTGGCGGCGTAGAAGTCCCAGGCCCGGCGCAGTTCGTTCTGCTCGGTGTGGCTGGGCAGCAGGCTGCCGTCGATGGCCTCGCCGTCCCGCGCGGACAGGTCGTACCAGCCGGTCGTCTCGATGTCGCCGTCGGCGGTGCGGACCTGCGCCCGGACCTGGACAGCGATGTTCTGCTGCAACGGGTTGGGCGCGAACAGCTTCCAGTTCTGCTCGAACTCCGGGTAGATCCACTCCTCGATCGCCTTGCCGTGCTGCTTCGTGACCGTGTTGGCGGGCGCGACGCTCAGGAACACCATGGCGAGGTGCGCGCAGGCGGCGACGGCGACGACCGCCAGCGCCAGGGCGGCGCCGATCTGGTATGGCGCGGACAGCGCGGCGACACCGGCACGGCGCGCGACCGGTGGCGGGGGGCCGTCTCCGGCGATGCGGTGGCCGGCCCGCTGCCCGCCCGGCGGCCCGTCCCACCCCGACCGCGGCCGAACCACCACCGCCCCACCCGCGCCCCCGGACCCGTCCCCGGGTGAGGGTTCGGGTGCGGATACGGGTCTGGGTCCGGGTCCGGACAGGGGCTCGGGTCCGCCCTCCGTCGTCCCAGCAGACTCAGGCCACGGCGGCTCGGCCGCAGAGGGCGCGGGTACGGGCGGTGCCGGCGGTACCGGCGGCGCGGATGCGGGCGGTGCCGTTCCCGGAGCGTGTGCCGTGGGGCCGCCCGGGCCGCGAGGTGCCTCAGGCGGTGGCGCCTCGTCCGACCCGTCCGGCCCCTGCGGGGCGTGCGGGTCTCCGTCGTACGCGTCCATTCCGCCCCGTTCCCGTACCGCTCCGTCGTCCGGCCGCCGTCGCGGGCCGCGCACGGCCCGCGAACCCTACTCGTCGGCGCTCGCACGGAACGGTACTCAGCCCCGCCCACCGAGCGCAGCCCACAAGCACGGCTCGCGGACGTGGCCGTCACCACTCCCGCGCCCGGCGGGCGACCCGAGCGGCCCCGCCCCGCCCGGGCCACCCGGGTTGTCCACAGGCCGTCGCCACGGTTGTCCACAGCGGTTGACACCTCACGGCGGCTCACCCACCATGGAATCGCACAGACCGAACGATCGGTCGGTACCGGATTTCCAGAAGATCTCGAAGTCAGGGGGACCGCATGGCCACAGCAGCCGCGCACCGCACGGCCGGCACGGCGACGTATGACGCCGGGGACACCGCCGGCACAGCCGCGTACGAGCGCGCCTTCGACGCCGCCGTGGCCGCGGACGAGCGCATCGAGCCCCGTGACTGGATGCCCGACGCCTACCGCACGACGCTGGTCCGGCAGATCGCCCAGCACGCCCACTCCGAGATCATCGGCATGCAGCCCGAGGCCAACTGGATCACCCGCGCCCCCTCACTGCGCCGCAAGGCCATCCTGATGGCCAAGGTCCAGGACGAGGCGGGCCACGGCCTGTATCTGTACAGCGCCGTGGAAACGCTCGGCACCGGCCGCGAGGAACTGCTCGACAAGCTGCACAGCGGCCGCCAGAAGTACTCGTCGATCTTCAACTACCCCACACTGACCTGGGCCGACGTGGGCGCCATCGGCTGGCTGGTGGACGGCGCGGCGATCACCAACCAGGTTCCCCTGTGCCGCTGCTCCTACGGTCCCTACGCGCGCGCGATGGTCCGGATCTGCAAGGAGGAGTCCTTCCACCAGCGCCAGGGGTACGAGCTGCTGCTCGCCCTCAGCAACGGCACGCCAGAGCAGCATGCGATGGCCCAGGACGCGGTGGACCGCTGGTGGTGGCCGTCCCTGATGATGTTCGGACCGCCCGACGACACGTCCCAGCACTCGGCGCAGTCGATGGCCTGGAAGATCAAGCGCCACTCGAACGACGAGCTGCGCCAGCGCTTCGTCGACATCTGCGTGCCCCAGGCGGCGTCCCTCGGTCTCACCCTCCCCGACCCGGACCTGCGGTGGAACGAGGAGCGGGGGCACCACGACTTCGGTGCGATCGACTGGACGGAGTTCTGGGAGGTCCTCAAGGGCAACGGCCCGTGCAACGAGCAGCGGATCACCCAGCGCCGCCGGGCACACGACGAGGGCGCCTGGGTACGGGAGGCGGCCGCGGCCCACGCGGCCAAGCACAACGGCGCAACAGCCGAGCACGACGGCGCAACGGCCGATGACAACGGCGGAACACAAGGAGCGCGGGCATGACCGACACCGACTGGCCCCTGTGGGAGGTCTTCGTGCGCTCCCGCCGCGGCCTCTCCCACACCCACGCCGGCAGCCTGCACGCCCCGGACGCGGAGCTGGCCCTGCGCAACGCACGCGACCTGTACACCCGGCGCGGCGAGGGCGTCTCGATCTGGGTCGTCCCGGCGGCCTCGATCACCGCGTCCTCGCCCGACGAGAAGGACCCCTTCTTCGAACCCGCCGCGGACAAGCCCTACCGGCACCCGACCTTCTACGACATCCCGGAAGGGGTGAAGCACCTGTGACCGCCACCGTGCCCATGACCGCCGCGCTCGCGCTCGGCGACGACGCCCTGGTGCTCTCGCACCGCCTGGGGGAGTGGGCCGGCCACGCGCCCGTCCTGGAGGAGGAGGTCGCGCTCGCCAACATCGCGCTGGATCTGCTCGGCCAGGCCCGCGCGCTGCTGTCGCTGGTCGGTGACGAGGACGAACTGGCGTACCTGCGTGAGGAACGCGCCTTCCGCAACCTCCAGTTGGTCGAGCAGCCGAACGGCGACTTCGCCCACACCGTCGTCCGCCAGCTGTACTTCTCCACCTACCAGCATCTGCTGTACGCCGAACTGGCCGCCGGAGCAGGCCCGTTCGCACCGCTGGCCGCCAAGGCCGTCAAGGAGGTCGCCTACCACCGCGACCACGCCGAACAGTGGACGCTGCGGCTCGGCGACGGCACTCAGGTCAGCCATGAGCGGATGACACGGGCCTGTGCGGCCCTGTGGCGGTTCACCGGGGAGATGTTCCAGCCGGTGCCGGGCCTGGACACCGACGGTGCGGCCATGGAGGCGGCCTGGCTGGAGTCGGTCAGTGACATCCTGCACCGGGCCACCCTGACGGTCCCCGAGGGTCCGCGCACCGGTGCCTGGTCGGCGGGCGCGGGCCGGCAGGGCCTGCACACCGAGCCGTTCGGGCGGATGCTCGCCGAGATGCAGCATCTGCACCGCAGCCATCCGGGGGCGTCATGGTGACGACGACGGCCACGCCGCTGGAGGCGGAACTTTTCGACCTCGCGGGCTCGGTGCCGGACCCAGAACTGCCCGTGATCACCCTTCGGGAGCTGGGCGTGGTGCGCGCGGTGCACCTGCGGGGCACGGACGCCGTCGAGGTGGAGCTGACCCCCACCTACACCGGCTGCCCGGCCATCGAGGCGATGTCCGTGGACATCGAGCGGGTGCTGCGCGGCCACGGCATGCGCCGGGTCACCGTGCGCACGGTGCTCGTACCCGCCTGGTCGACCGACGACATCACGGACGAAGGGCGGCGCAAACTGCGGGAGTTCGGCATTGCTCCCCCGCGCGTGCGACGCGACTCGGATCCGGTTTCGCTCGCCCTCGGCCCGACCCGGACACGCGCCACCGCGTCCGATACCTACGAGGCGTACGAGGCGTCCCACGCGCCCGAACCCGTCCGCTGCCCGCACTGCGGATCGGCCGACACCGAGTTGCTGAGCCGGTTCTCCTCGACCGCGTGCAAGGCACTGCGGCGCTGCCGGGCCTGCCGTGAACCGTTCGACCACTTCAAGGAGTTGTGATGGCCCGCTTCCACCCGCTCCCGGTGGCCGCGGTCGACCGCCTCACCGACGACTCCGTGGCCCTCACCCTCGCCGTACCGCCCGGGCTGCGCGAGGAGTACCGGCACGCGCCCGGTCAGCACCTCGCCCTGCGCCGCCGGGCCGACGGGCTGGAGATCCGGCGGACCTACTCGATCTGCTCCCCCGCGCCCGCGCCCGGCGACGAGGGCCCGTCCGCCCTGCGGGTCGGGGTGCGGCTCGTGGAGGGCGGCGCCTTCTCGACGTACGCGCTCAAGGAGATCAACGTCGGCGACGAGCTGGAGGTGATGACCCCGGCCGGGCGCTTCACCCTGGAGCCGGCCCCGGGGCTGTACGCGGCGATGGTCGGCGGCAGCGGTATCACCCCGGTGCTGTCGATCGTCTCGACGCTCCTGGCCCGCGAGCCGGAGGCCCGGTTCTGTCTGATACGCAGCGACCGTACGGCCGCCTCGACGATGTTCCTGGAGGAGGTCGCCGACCTGAAGGACCGCCATCCGCAGCGGCTGCATCTGGTGACGGTGCTCTCACGGGAGGAGCAGCAGGCGGGTCTGCCCTCCGGGCGGCTGGACCGGGAGCGGCTGAGAGGGCTGCTGCCCGCGCTGCTGCCGGTGGACGCGGTGGCCGGATGGTTCCTGTGCGGGCCGTTCGGTCTGGTGCAGGGCGCCGAGCGGGCGCTGCGGGATCTCAAGGTGGACAGGGCGCGGATCCACGAGGAGATCTTCCATGTGGACGCGGCTGCGGCGCCGGCGGTGCCCGTCACGGCGCTCGCGCACAGCACGGTCACCGCCCGGCTCGACGGCCGTAGTGGGACCTGGCCGGTCCGGGACGGGGAGTCGCTGCTGGAGACGGTCCTGCGCAACCGGCCCGACGCGCCGTACGCCTGCAGGGGCGGGGTGTGCGGGACCTGCCGGGCCTTCCTGATCTCGGGCGAGGTCCGCATGGACCGCAACTTCGCCCTGGAGGCCGAGGAGACGGCGGCCGGATATGTACTGGCCTGCCAGTCGCACCCGGTGACGGAGGAGGTGGAACTGGACTTCGACCGCTGAGAACCACCCCTCCCCATCACCGCGGTCCACCCCGCCGACCCCAACCCCAACCAGACACCGACCCGACCAACCGCCGACAGCGACGGCCAGCGCGGACCCGACCGAGCACCGACCCCGACCAGGCGCCGACAGCGACGGCCGACCCGGAGCCAACCGAGCACCGACCCCGACCAAGCACCGACCCCGACCGGTGACCGACAGCGAGGCCCCGCGTCCGGCGCCCGCCCAGCCCGACGAGCAGGGCCGCCTGCGGCCCGCCACGGCCGACGCCGACCCGACCGAAGGCCGACCCCCACCAGGCACCGACCCGGGACCGACCCGACCGAGCACCGACAGCGACGGCTGACGCCGACCAGGCGCCGATCCCCACCGGGCATCGCCCCCTCACCGTTCCCTTATTCTAGAACCTGTTCTATCTTGACGGTCCGTCAGAAATGCTGGGCGAGCGGAGCCGCCGGGAGGACAGGACCGTGGACTTCACCTTCACCGAGGAGCAGTTGGCGGCGGCCGAGGCGGCCGAGGGCGTGTTCGCCGGGGTGGCACCGGACGCGGTGCCGAGCCCCGCGCTCACCACCGGCGCCGTCGCCGAGGACATCGACTGGCCGCTGTGGACCAGGCTGGCCGAGGCGGATCTGCTCAGCCTGCTGCTCGACGCGGAGTACGGCGGGGCGGGCCTGGACGCCATCGGCCTGTGCCTGGTGCTGCGGGAGTCCGCCAAGGTGCTGGCGCGAGTGCCCCTGCTGGAGCACAGCGCCGCCGCCGCGGCCGTACAGACTTACGGCGGAAGGGAGTTGGCGGCCGAGCTGCTGCCCCGCGCGGGACGGGGCGCCCTCGTGCTCACCGTCGCCGCGAGCGGGCGCAGCGGCCACGACCCGGCCGAACTGGCCGTCACCGCACGGCCGGACGGCGACGCCTGGGTGCTGGACGGGGTGCAGACGGCGGTGCCCTGGGCGTACGGAGCCGGCCTAGTGGTGGTGCCCGCGCGCACCGAGGCCGGCCGGACCGTGCTCGCCCTGGTCCCCCGCGACCATGCGGGCGTCGCCCTCGCCGAGCAGGTCTCCACCAGCGGGGAGCGACTGGGCGAGCTGCGCCTGGAGTCAGCGCGGATCGCGGCGCGCCACATCATCGTCGCCGACGGGGCGTGGCAGTGGCTGCGCGGGCTGCTGGCCACCGGGACGTGCGCGCTGGCGCTCGGGCTGGGCGAGCGGGTCCTCGCGATGACGAGCGCGTACGCGAGCAAGCGGGAGCAGTTCGGGCACCCGATCGCGAGTTTCCAGGCCGTCGCCGTCCAGGCCGCCGACCGCTATGTCGACCTGCGCGCCATGGAGGCCACACTGTGGCAGGCCGCCTGGCGGATCAGCTCGGGAACGCAGGGGCCGCTGCCCGCCGAGGGCGACATCGCCGTGGCCAAGATCTGGGCCTCGGAAGGCGTCCGTCGGGTGGTGCAGACGGCACAGCACCTGCACGGCGGCTTCGGTGCCGACACCGACTACGCCCTGCACCGCTACCACGCCTGGGCCAAGCAGCTGGAACTCTCGCTCGGCCCGGCCGCGGCGCACGAGGAGGCGCTGGGCGATCTGCTCGCCACGCACCCCCTGGGCTGAGAGGCGCCGCGCGCCGACCGGTGCGGCGCCGTCTACAGGACGTGCCCTGGCCGGCCCTCGTCGGTGACGACCGGGCGGCCGGCGGCCTGCCAGACCTGCATGCCACCGTCGACGTTCACGGCGTCGATGCCCTGCTGGGCCAGATACATCGTGACCTGGGCCGAGCGGCCGCCGGAGCGGCAGATCACATGGACCCGGCCGTCCTGCGGGGCGGCCTCGGTCAGTTCCCCGTACCGGGCCACGAACTCGCTGATGGGGATGTGCAGCGCCCCCGCGGCGTGGCCCGCCTGCCACTCGTCGTCCTCGCGGACGTCCAGCAGGAAGTCGCCGTCCTTGAGGTCCGCGACCCCGACCGTGGGCACACCAGATCCAAAACTCATGACCTCGACGCTACCCGAAGGACGCCCGGCCCCGGGCAGCGCGCCGGGGCGGGACGGGGCTACCCCTGCGTCTCCCCCTGCGCCAGGAGTTCCGCCAGCTCCGCCTCCCGCCGGGCCACATCGCCGCGAAGCCGCTCGGCGATCTCGTCCAGCAGGGCGTCGGGGTCGTCGGGGGCCAGGCGGAGCATGGAGGCGATCGCGCCGTCCTCCAGTTCGCGGGCGACCAGAGTCAGGAGTTCCTTGCGCCGGGCCAGCCACTCCAGGCGGGCGTAAAGCTCCTCGCTGCGGCTCGGGGGCCGCTCGGCGGGGGCCGGGCCCGCCGCCCACTCCGCGGCCAGTTCACGCAGCAGCGCCTCGTCACCGCGGGCGTAGGCGGCGTTGACGCGGGTGATGAACTCCTCGCGCCGCGCCCGCTCGTCCTCCTTCTGCGCCAGATCGGGGTGGGCCTTGCGGGCCAGCTCGCGGTAGAGCTTGCGGGCCTCCTCGCTGGGGCGCACCCGCTCGGGGGGCCGCACCGCCTGGTCGGTGAGCATCGCGGCGGCCTCCGGGAACAGACCGTGCCCGTCCATCCAGCCGTGCAGCAGTTCCTCCACGCCGGGGATGGGCGTGACGCGGGCGCGCGCCTCGTGCGCGGCGCGCAGGTCCTCGGGATCGCCGGTTCTGGCGGCCCTGGCCTCGGCGATCTGGGCTTCCAGCTCCTCCAGCCGGGCATACATGGGGCCGAGCTTCTGCTCGTGCAGCCGGGAGAAGTTCTCGACCTCGACGCGGAAGGTCTCCACCGCGATCTCGAACTCGATCAGCGCTTGTTCGGCGGCCCGCACGGCCCGCTCCAGCCGTTCCTCCGGCCGGGGCGCCTGGGACTGCTCAGCTTCCGGGGTCGTCACCGGGCCAGCCTAGGCCACGCCCCGAGCGCCCACGGGCCCCGCGCACCGATCCCCCGCCCCCGCCTCCCGCATCACTCCGTAACTCTCCGCACCCACCTGCCCACTTATCGCACGCTCACCCCAAGGGGCCCACCTCGCCCCGCGCATCCCCGACCGCCGCCCGGCCGCCGCGCGTCACACCCCGCTCTCCGCCGCGATCCGCCCCGACCGCACCGCCGCCACCAGTGCCGCGTGGTCCGCCTCGGTGCGGTCGGCGTAGGCGATCGCGAACTCGGCCACCGCCTCGTCCAGTTCCTCGCTCTTGCCGCAGTAGCCGGCGATCAGGCGCGGGTCGGCGCTGTGGGAGTGGGCACGGGCCAGCAGGGCGCCGGTCATGCGGCCGTAGTCGTCGATCTGGTCGGCGGCGAGCACGGCCGGGTCGACACTGCCCTTGCGGTTGCGGAACTGCCGCACCTGGAAGGGGCGGCCGTCCACCGTCGTCCAGCCCAGCAGGATGTCGCTGACCACCTGCATCCGCTTCTGGCCGAGCACCACCCGCCGGCCCTCGTGGTCCACGGGCGGCGTCTCGAAGCCGGCCGTGGCCAGGTGCGGGACCAGCGCCGAGGGGCGGGCCTCCTTCACCTGGAGTACGAGCGGCTCACCGCGGTGGTCCAGCAGCAGGACGACATAGGAGCGGGTGCCCACGCTGCCCGTGCCGACCACCCGGAACGCCACGTCGTGCACCGTGTGCCGGGCCAGCAGCGGCAGCCGGTCCTCGGAGAGCGTCGTCACATATGTCTCCAGTGACGCCGCCACCGCCGCCGCCTCGGCGTCCGGTATGCGCCGCAGCACCGGCGGCGCGTCCACGAACCGGCGCCCACCCTCGTCGACGGCCTCGGTCGACCGCGCCGCGAACCGGCCGCTGGTGTTGGCGCGGGCCTTCTCCGAGACCCGCTCGAGCGTGCCCAGCAGATCGTGGGCGTCGGTGTGCGAGACCAGTTCCTCGTCCGCGATGGCGTTCCACGCGTCCAGGACCGGCAGCTTGGCCAGCAGCCGCATGGTGCGCCGGTAGGCGCCCGCCGTGTCGTGCGCCGCCGCGCGACAGGTGTCCTCGTCGGCGCCCGCCTCCCGGCCGGCCAGCACCAGCGAGGCCGCGAGCCGCTTGAGGTCCCACTCCCAGGGCCCGTGCACCGTCTCGTCGAAGTCGTTCAGGTCGATGACGAGGCCGCCGCGCGCGTCGCCGTACAGGCCGAAATTGGCCGTGTGCGCGTCGCCGCAGAGCTGGGCGGCGATCCTGGTCATGGGCGTGCGCGCCAGGTCGTAGGCCATGAGGCCCGCCGAACCGCGCAGGAAGGCGAAGGGCGTGGCCACCATCCTGCCCACCCGTATCGGTACGAGGCCGGGGATGCGGTCCCGGTTGGACTCCTCGACCGCGCTCACCGTATCCGGGCGGCCGTCGTCCAGGTCCAGGGCGCTGTGCGCGCGGCGCGGGACGCTCGTCCGCAGCGCCTTGCCTTCGGCCTTGGGCGATCCCGGCGACGGCCATCCGGCGAAGCCGCGCACCCGGGGCAGTCTGCGCACCGCCCCGGCCGCCGTACCCGCCGCTTCCACCCCTGCCTCGGTCATCGCGACCGCCTCCCCCGAGCACGCACGAACATCAACTCGTGCCGACCGTACCGCCGGTGACCGCGACGCGTCAGACCCTGTGGACAACCGCCCGGCTGTGGACAAAGCCCACGACCGGGACTGCCGCCCGGCTGTGGACAACCGCAGGACTGTGCACAACGCACCCCCACGGCCTGCTGAGAGACTCGTCACATCGCGAAGCCCCGCGCAGAACCTCCGCACAGCACCACGCCGGCCACGACAGAAGAGGCGTCCACGCATGAAAGAGGGCTCATCGTGATCACGATGAGCCCTCTGTCGCTGTGCGCGAGGGGGGAGTTGAACCCCCACGCCCTTGCGGGCACTGGAACCTGAATCCAGCGCGTCTGCCTATTCCGCCACCCGCGCATTGGGTGTTTCTTCCGGCTCCACCCCTTGGGGCCCGGCGCCGTCCGACATGCAGAAGATTAGCACGGCGGTCAGGGTGGGTTCACATGACTTGTCGTCGGCCCTGCGCCGGCCCCGCCGCGCGTCTCAAGGTGTGCCGGTTCGCGTATCAACCTCGTACCGGTCCAGGCCATCTCCCCAAGAGGTGGCCGGGTCCACAGTCGGGTGCGGGACACTTGTCCTCGCCCGCCTCTACGATCCTTGGCGGGAGGAGTCCGAAGGGTGGCCGCCCAGGGAACCGGCTCAGTGCCGGGGGGCGTGGATACGATCAGTAAGCAGTACCAGGCAGAGCAGTACGCGCAAGCGGTACGGCAGGGCAGTACGGCAACGAAGGAGGAGGTGCCCTATGGGAGTCCTGAAGAAGTTCGAGCAGCGTCTCGAAGGTCTGGTCAACGGCACCTTCGCCAAGGTGTTCAAGTCCGAGGTCCAGCCCGTGGAGATCGCCGGAGCACTCCAGCGCGAGTGCGACAACAACGCCACCATCTGGAACCGCGACCGGACCGTCGTGCCCAACGACTTCATCGTGGAACTGAGCGCCCCGGACTACGAGCGCCTGAGCCCCTACTCGGGCCAGCTCGGGGACGAGCTGGCCGGCATGGTGCGCGACTACGCCAAGCAGCAGCGTTACACGTTCATGGGACCGATCAAGGTCAACCTGGAGAAGGCCGACGACCTGGACACCGGCCTGTACCGGGTCCGCAGCCGTACGCTCGCCTCCTCCAGCAGCCAGCAGGCCCCCGGGCCCGCCGCCCCGGCCGGGCGGCCCGGCCCCGGCTCCGCGCCGGGCGGATACGGGTACCCGCAGCCCGCCCCGCCCGCCGGCGCGCCCCCCATGCCCAGCTCGCCGCCCGGCGCCCGGCCCGGGGGCTACGGCTACCCGCAGCCCGCGGGCCAGCGGCCCCCGGCCGCCCCGGCGGGCGGCGGACGCACCCGCTACTGGATCGAGATCAACGGCACCCGCCATCAGATCTCCCGCCCGACGCTGGTGCTGGGCCGCAGCACCGACGCCGACGTGCGGATCGACGACCCCGGCGTCTCCCGCCGGCACTGTGAGATCCGGACCGGAACGCCCTCGACGATCCAGGATCTCGGCTCCACCAACGGCATCGTGGTGGACGGGCAGCACACCACCCGCGCTACGCTCCGCGACGGCTCGCGGATCGTCGTGGGCAGCACCACCATCATTTACCGGCAAGCCGAAGGGTGAAGCGGGGGCAATGTCAGAGCTGACCCTCACGGTCATGCGGCTGGGTTTCCTGGCCGTACTGTGGCTGTTCGTGATCGTGGCCGTGCAGGTCATCCGCAGCGACCTGTTCGGTACGCGCGTCACCCAGCGTGGATCGCGTAGGGACGCCGGACGCCCCCAGCAGGCCGCCCGGCAGCAGGCCCCCCGGCAGCAGGCCGCGCCCCCGCAGCCGCGTGGCCAGCAGGGCGGCGGCCGGCAGCGTCGCAACGCCCCCACCAAGCTGGTGGTGACCGAGGGCACGCTGACCGGCACCACCGTCGCGCTGCAGGGCCAGACGATCACCCTGGGCCGTGCGCACGACTCCACGATCGTGCTGGACGACGACTACGCCTCCAGCCGCCATGCCAGGATCTACCCCGACCGCGACGGCCAGTGGATCGTCGAGGACCTCGGATCCACCAACGGCACATACCTGGACCGGTCCCGGCTGACGACTCCCACACCGATCCCGCTGGGCGCGCCGATCCGCATCGGCAAGACCGTCATCGAGCTGCGGAAGTAGTGCTACATCATGAGTGAGCGCGAGCGGAGCGAGCACGCACCGGCGGACCGCAGGGCGGCCCCCGGCGCGCTCCCGACCGGAGGGTGGGCAGTGTGGCTCGACACGACCGGCTGTACCCGGAGCAGCCGACGGGCGAGGTGCGCATGAGTCTGTCACTGCGCTTCGCCGCCGGATCGCACAAGGGCATGATCCGGGAGGGCAACGAGGACTCCGGTTACGCCGGCCCCCGGCTGCTCGCCATCGCCGACGGCATGGGCGGCCAGGCGGCCGGCGAGGTCGCCTCCTCCGAGGTGATCTCCACGCTGGTCACGCTCGACGACGACGTGCCCGGCTCCGACATCCTCACCTCCCTCGGTGTCGCCGTGCAGCGCGCCAACGACCAGCTGCGCGCCCTGGTCGAGGAGGACCCGCAGCTGGAGGGCATGGGCACCACGCTCACCGCCCTGCTGTGGACCGGCCAGCGCCTCGGCCTCGTACACGTCGGCGACTCCCGCGCCTATCTGCTGCGGGACGGGGTCCTCACCCAGATCACCCAGGACCACACCTGGGTGCAGCGGCTCGTCGACGAGGGCCGGATCACCGAGGAAGAGGCGACCACCCACCCGCAGCGCTCGCTGCTCATGCGCGCGCTCGGCAGCGGCGACCATGTCGAACCGGATCTGTCCATCCGCGAGGTCCGGGCCGGCGACCGCTATCTGATCTGCTCCGACGGCCTGTCCGGCGTCGTCTCCCACCAGACGATGGAGGAGACCCTCGCCAGCTACCACGGCCCGCAGGAGACCGTGCAGGAACTGATCCAGCTCGCGCTGCGCGGCGGCGGCCCCGACAACATCACCGTGATCATCGCCGACGTCCTCGACCTGGACACCGGGGACACCCTGGCCGGCCAGCTGTCCGACACCCCCGTGGTGGTCGGCGCGGTAGCCGAGAACCAGCACCACCTGCACGACAACGGCATCATGCAGACCCCGGCCGGCCGCGCCTCGCACCTCGGCCGCCAGGTGCCGGGCCAGGGCGGCGGCGAGTTCGGCCCGCCCGGCAGCGGCGACACCACCGGCTACGTCCCGTCCGGCAGCTTCGGCGACTACGGCGACGACGACTTCGTCAAGCCGAACAAGGGCCGCAGATGGCTCAAGCGCTCCCTGTACGGCGGTCTCGCCCTGGCCGTCATCGGCGGCGGCCTGTACGGCGGTTACCGCTGGACGCAGACCCAGTACTACGTCGGCGTCAAGGGCGAGCATGTCGCGCTGTACCAGGGCATCAGCCAGGACCTGGCCTGGGTGTCGCTGTCCAAGGTGGAGCAGGACCACCCCGAGATCGAACTCAAGTACCTGCCGCCCTACCAGCAGAAGCAGGTCAAGGCCACGATCGCCGAGGGCGGCCTGACGGACGCCCGGTCGAAGGTCCAGGAACTGGCCGTGCAGGCCTCCGCCTGCAAGAAGGAGGCGCAGCGGCAGGCCGCCGACAGCGAGAGCAACGCCAAGACGGGCCAGGGCGAGGCCGGGGGCACCACGGGAACCACGCATGCCTCCTTCACGTCCAAGGCCTCGCAGACTCCCGCCCCGTCGACTTCCCCGGGTACGTCGTCGTCTCCGTCGTCTCCGTCGAAGCCCCCGTCCACGACCCCGTCCGCGACCCCCAGCCCCGGCCCCACCCTCTCGGAGGATGAGCAGAAGGTCGTCTCGCTGTGCGGTAAGCAGTAGGCAAGCCGTGAGAGGCCCCGTCACACGATGAGCAGTACTTCCAACCCGTCGACGCACCACACGTCCACGATCGGCTCCATCGGCGCGCCGAGCCGACGCAACACCGAGCTGGCACTGCTGGTGTTCGCCGTCGCCATCCCGGTGTTCGCCTACGCCAATGTGGGCCTGGCCATCAACGACCGGGTGCCGCCCGGCCTGCTCAGCTACGGCTGCGGACTCGGCCTGCTCGCGGGCGTCGGCCACCTCGCCGTACGGAAGTTCGCCCCGTACGCCGACCCGCTGCTGCTGCCCCTGGCCACGCTCCTCAACGGCCTCGGCCTCGTCGTCATCTGGCGGCTCGACCAGTCGAAACTGCTCCAGTCGCTGCCCAACTACGTGACGGCCGCGCCCCGCCAGCTGCTGTACACCGCGATGGGCATCGCGCTGTTCATCGTCGTGCTGATCTTCCTCAAGGACCACCGCGTCCTGCAGCGCTACACCTACATCTCGATGTTCTGCGCGCTGGTCCTGCTCCTGCTGCCGCTGGTGCCCGGTCTCGGGGCCAACATCTACGGCGCCAAGATCTGGATCAGGGTCCCCGGCCTCGGCTCCCTCCAGCCGGGCGAGTTCGCGAAGATCGTCCTAGCCGTCTTCTTCGCCGGCTATCTGATGGTGAAGCGCGACGCCCTGGCCCTCGCCAGCCGGCGCTTCATGGGCCTTTATCTGCCGCGCGGCCGCGACCTCGGACCCATCCTGGTCGTGTGGGGGATCTCCATCCTCATCCTGGTCTTCGAGACCGACCTCGGCACCTCGCTGCTGTTCTTCGGAATGTTCGTCATCATGCTGTACGTCGCCACCGAGCGGACCAGCTGGATCGTCTTCGGTCTGCTGATGTCCGCGGCCGGCGCCGTCGGCGTGGCGAGCTTCGAGCCGCACGTCCAGCAGCGCGTCCAGGCCTGGCTCAACCCGCTGGGGGAGTACAAGCTCAGCCAGCAGGGCGTGGGCGGCCACTCCGAGCAGTCCATGCAGGCCCTGTGGGCCTTCGGTTCCGGCGGCACCCTCGGCAGCGGCCTCGGCCAGGGCCACTCGGACCTCATCAAGTTCGCCGCCAACTCCGACTTCATCCTCGCCACCTTCGGCGAGGAACTGGGCCTGGCCGGCGTCATGGCGATCCTGCTGCTGTACGGCCTGATCGTGGAGCGGGGCGTACGCACCGCCCTCGCCGCGCGCGACCCGTTCGGCAAGCTGCTCGCCGTCGGCCTCTCGGGCGCCTTCGCCCTCCAGGTCTTCGTCGTCGCCGGCGGCGTCATGGGCCTGATCCCGCTGACCGGTATGACCATGCCGTTCCTGGCGTACGGCGGTTCCTCCGTGATCGCCAACTGGGCCCTCATCGGCATCCTGATCCGGATCAGCGACACCGCGCGCCGCCCGGCCCCGACCCCCGCCAGCAACCCCGACGCCGAGATGACCCAGGTGGTCCGCCCGTGAACAAGCCCCTGCGCCGGATCGCGATCTTCTGTGGCCTTCTGGTCCTGACGCTGCTCATCCGGGACAACTGGCTCCAGTACGTCCAGGCCGACAGCCTGAAGAACGACACGTTGAACCGCCGTGTCACCATCGCCCGCTACTCCACCCCGCGCGGCGACATCATCGTCGACGGCAACCCCATCACCGGGTCCACCGCGACCAGCACGAGCGGTCTGAACGACCTGAAGTACAAGCGCACCTACAAGGACGGCGCGATGTGGGCGCCGGTCACCGGGTTCGCCTCGCAGGCCTTCGGCGCCAACCAGTTGGAGTCCATCGAGGACGGCATCCTCACCGGCAACGACGACCGGCTCTTCTTCCGCAACACCCTCGACATGGTCACGGGGAAGCCGAAGCAGGGCGGCAACGTCGTCACCACGCTCAGCGGGGCCGCGCAGAAGGCCGCCTACGACGGTCTGAAGGCCCAGGGCGGCAAGGGCGCGGTGGCCGCCCTCGACCCGTCCACCGGCAAGATCCTGGCGCTGGCGTCCTACCCGTCGTACGACCCGTCGTCGTTCGCCGGGAACTCCACGGACACCGACACCAAGGCGTGGAACAAGCTGCTGAAGAAGAACAACCCCGACGACCCGATGCTGAACCGGGCGCTGCGCGAGACCTATCCGCCGGGCTCCACCTTCAAGGTGGTCACCGCCGCGGCCGCGCTGGAGAACGGGCTGTACTCCTCGGCCGACGAGAAGACCAAGTCGCCGCTGCCGTGGATCATGCCGGGTACGACCACGCCGCTGAAGAACGAGGGCAACCTCCCCTGCAAGGACGCCACCATGCGCGAGGCGCTGCGGGTGTCCTGCAACACCGTCTTCGGCAAGATCGGCTCCGATCTCGGCAACGACAAGATGCTGGCGGAGGCGAAGAAGTTCGGCTTCGACGCCGAGCAGTTCACCCCGGTCCGCTCCAGCGCCTCCGTGTTCTCCGACAACATGGACCAGTCGCAGACCGCGCAGTCCTCGATCGGCCAGTTCAACACCGCCGCCACCCCGCTGCAGATGGCCATGGTCGCCTCGGCGGTCGCCAACGACGGCAAGCTGATGAAGCCTTACATGGTCGACAAGCTCCAGTCGTCGGGCGTGGACACCATCGAGCAGACCGACCCGGAGCAGCTGAGCCAGCCGCTGTCCTCCAAGAACGCGCAGATCCTGCAGTCGATGATGGAGACGGTCGTCAAGGACGGCACCGGCAAGAACGCACAGATCGGCGGCGGGGTCACCGTGGGCGGCAAGACCGGCACCGCCCAGCACGGCGTGGGGAACAGCGAGAACCCCTACGCCTGGTTCATCTCGTATGCCAAGCTCAGTGACGGCAGCTCGCCGGTCGCCGTGGCCGTGGTCATCGAGGACGAGAACGCCAACCGCGACGACATCTCCGGCGGCGGCCTCGCGGCGCCGATCGCGAAGAGCGTGATGGAGGCGGTCATCAACGCCAAGCAGTGACCCCGCTCACGTCCCTTCACATCGGTGCACGGTGCGATACCGGTCCTGTATCGGGTCACGGGCTTGGCCAGGTCACACAGAGCGAGCCGGGTACGGTAGGCCCGGACGGCAGCCTCCGGCCGCACACACCGTGCCGGCCGGGACCGACGGAGAGGGCTGGTAGGTAGCTATGGAAGAGCCGCGTCGCCTCGGCGGCCGGTACGAACTGGGCCAGGTGCTCGGCCGCGGTGGCATGGCGGAGGTCTACCTCGCGCATGACACCCGTCTCGGCCGCACCGTGGCGGTGAAGACGCTGCGCGCGGACCTCGCGCGCGATCCGTCCTTCCAGGCCCGGTTCCGCCGGGAGGCCCAGTCGGCCGCCTCGCTCAACCATCCCGCGATCGTCGCGGTCTACGACACGGGCGAGGACTACATCGACGGGGTCTCGATCCCGTACATCGTCATGGAGTACGTCGACGGCTCCACGCTCCGTGAACTGCTGCACTCCGGCCGCAAGCTGCTGCCCGAGCGTGCGATGGAGATGACCATCGGCATCCTCCAGGGACTGGAGTACGCGCACCGCAACGGCATCGTCCACCGCGACATCAAACCGGCCAACGTGATGCTGACCCGCAACGGTCAGGTCAAGGTCATGGACTTCGGCATCGCCCGTGCGATGGGCGATGCCGGCATGACGATGACGCAGACCGCGGCGGTCATCGGCACCGCGCAGTATCTGTCGCCCGAGCAGGCGAAGGGCGAGCAGGTGGACGCCCGGTCCGACCTGTATTCGACGGGCTGCCTGCTGTACGAGCTGCTGACGGTGCGGCCGCCCTTCATCGGGGACTCCCCGGTGGCCGTGGCCTACCAGCACGTCCGGGAGGAACCCCAGTCGCCGAGCGTCTTCGACCCCGAGATCACGCCCGAGATGGACGCGATCGTGCTGAAGGCGCTGGTCAAGGACCCGAACTACCGCTACCAGTCCGCAGACGAGATGCGTGCCGACATCGAGGCGTGCCTCGACGGCCAGCCGGTCGCGGCGACGGCGGCGATGGGCGCGGTCGGCTACGGCGGCTACCCCGACGACCAGCCGACGACGGCGCTGCACGCGGACGCCGGGGCGGGCGCCACGACGATGCTGCCGCCGATGAACCCGGACGACGGCGGCTACGGCTACGACGAGCGTCCCGACCGGCGCCGGCAGCAGAAGAAGAACAACACCTCCACGATCCTCCTGGTGGTCGCGGGCATCCTGGTCCTGGTCGGCGCGATCCTGATCGGGAAGTGGGCGTTCAGCGGACACAACACGGGTAACGACAAGGTCCCCACGCCGAACTTCGTCGGACAGAGCCAGCAGACCGCGCAGAATATGGCGGAGAACGCCGGCCTGACGGTGACCACGTCCAAGAAGCCCTGCGAGAACCAGCCCAAGGGCAAGGTCTGCTCGCAGAACCCGGACCCGGAGACGGACGTCGACAAGGGCTCCTCGGTCAGCCTGGTCATCTCGACGGGCGCGCCGAAGGTCGCGGTGCCCAACGTCATCAACAAGGACGTCGACACCGCCACACAGCAGCTCGAGGACAAGGGCTTCGAGGTCAAGACGACGGAAACCGAGTCCCAGCAGACCGCGGGAACGGTCCTCAGCCAGAACCCCGACCCCGGTACGGAACTGGAGAAGGCCTCCACGGTGACCCTTGAGGTCGCCAAGGAAGTGGCGAAGTCGACCGTGCCCGATGTCGTCGGCAAGACCTGCGACGAGGCCAAGGCCCAGATGACGGCCAACAACCTGGTCGGCAACTGCACCGAGACGCCGGTGACGGACGCCTCCCAGGACGGCAAGGTCATCTCGACCGACCCGCAGGCCAACCAGCAGGTGGACAAGAACTCGCAGGTGACGATCACCGTCGGCAAGCTGCAGCAGCAGAAGACGGCGGTGCCGGACGTCCGCGGGCGGACCGTGGCGGTGGCCAAGCAGACGCTGAACGCCGCCGGCTTCACCAACATCCAGTTCGCGGGGGGCAGTGACCAGAGCGACAACGCGATCGTCACCGGTCAGAGCCCCGACTCGACCCAACAGGTCGACGACCCCGCCGGCACGCAGATCACGCTGACCACCGTGGGCGCCGGCGGCGGCAACGGCGGCAACGGCGGCGGCTTCTTGGGCGGCAACAGAGGCTGACCCACCCACCAAAGAGCGGGCCCCTACCGGAAATCCCCGGACGCTGTTGGTAGCGTCCGGAAATCCCCGGCAGGGGCCCACTCCGTCTTACCACCCAACACGCTCCCGGTGCGGCTCCCTTTCAGCCCGACTCGCCCCCTCACGGCACGCCTTCGGGCGAATCGCTTTCGGTCGGCTCGCTCTCGGTCTGGCTCGGCTCTTTCAGGCCGGCCCGGCCTGCGGCGGCACGTTCTTCGTACGGCACCCTCCGGGCCCACTTCCCCATGCGACCGGCTCCCGCCTCAACGGCACGCGTGTCCGGGATGCCTCATTCCCAGGCGACTCGCCTGGGCGGCACGCTCTCGGCACGGCTGCCTCCCGGACGGCTCGCTTCCGGGCGGCTCGCTTCCGGGTGGCTCGGTGCTAGCGGAGTTCCTTTGGTGGGGTGCGCTTGTTGTCCACCTTGTCCACGCGGGTCAGTTCGCCCCAGACCACGTAGCGGTAGCGGCTGGTGTAGACGGGGGTGCAGGTTGTCAGGGTGATGTAGTGGCCCGGCTTCTTCTTGCCGGATTCCTCGGGGACCTTGTCGAGGACCTCGACGTTGTACTTGGACGTCTCCGGGAGGACGGCATAGGTCTTGTAGACGTACCACCGCTCCTTCGTCTCGAAGACGATCGGGTCGCCCTTCTTCATCTTGTCGATGTTGTGGAACTTGGCGCCGTGGCCGTCGCGGTGGGCGGCGAGGGTGAAGTTGCCCTCCTTGCCGGACATGGGGAGCGTGGCCTTGACCGGATCGGTGTAGTAGCCGGCCACTCCGTCGTTCAGGACCTTCGCCGAGGTGCCCTTCTCGACCAGCACCTCGCCGTTCTGCATCGCGGGCACATGCAGGAAGCCGATGCCGTCCTTGGTGTCCAGCGCGCCGGGCCCGGTGTCCCCGGCCCAGTTGTCGCGGACCTTGTCGGACTGCCGGTGGGCCGCGCGGTCGGCGACGACGTTCGTCCACCACAGGGAGTAGACGACGAACAGTCCGAGCACCAGGCCCGCCGTGATGAGGAGTTCACCGAGGACGCTGATCGCGCCGGCGATCGGGCTCGACGTCCGGCGCTGCGGCCTAGGCGCCGAGCCGCCGGGCACGGACGTCTGCCCTTCGATGTCGTCTGCGGTCGCTGACACTGTTCATCTGCCCTTACTGGACGAGTGCATCCGGCTTGCCCTTGCTGCGCGGCCGTTCCTCGACCATCTTGCCCCAGACGATCAACCGGTACTTGCTGGTGAACTCCGGTGTGCAGGTGGTCAGCGTGATGTAGCGACCCGGCCCGGTGAACCCCGAGTCCTTCGGGACCGGGTCCAGTACGCCCGTGTTCGACGGCGGCGTCACCGGCAGCATCGACGCGACCTTGTACACGAAGTACTCCTCCTGCGTCTCGACCACGACCGCGTCGCCGGACTTGAGCTTGTTGATGTACCTGAAGGGTTCCCCGTGCGTGTTGCGGTGGCCCGCGAGCCCGAAGTTGCCCCTTTCGGCGGACGGCATCGCGGTCTTCAGCGGCCCCTCGCCGTAGTGCCCGACCATGCCCTTGTCGAGGACCTTCTTGTTGCTGACGCCCTCGGCGATCGGCACCACCACGTCCAGCTTGGGGATGTGCAGGATGGCGAAGCCCTGCCCCGGCTCGAACTCGCCCGCGGCGCGCCTGCCGTTCGCCCAGTCCTGTTGCAGGTCGCTGGCCTCCTTGCCGGCCTGCGCATGCGCCCGCACATTCGTCCACCACAGCTGGTAGGTGACGAACAGCAGCATCAGCACGCCGGTGGTGATGAACACCTCGCCTATCGCCCGGCTCGCGACGACCGCCGGGCCGGGCCTGCGCAGCCGCGCCTGCCGCCGTGCCTCGACCCGGGACAGCGGCGCACCGGGCTCGCTCCCCTCGGTCGCGGGCTCGGTCACCCTGCCGCCACCGCCATGACGCCCGCCACGCCGTTTGGCGGCCTTTCTGCGGGCCGCACGGCCACCCGAGGCGGGTCCAGGTGGGGACGAGACGGAAGAGACGCGAGAGACCGATCCAGCGGCGGTCGCGGATGCGTCGGCGGCCGGCGGCGGATCCGGGATCCGCAGGGCGACCGTCTCCTCGTCGATGGGGGGCAGATACGGCGCCTCGTCCGCCCCCCGGCCGGACCGGTCGGGGGGCGCGCCGGAAGCCCCGTACGACCGGTCCCCGAGCCCGCCGGAAGCCCCGTACGACTGATCCTCGTACGAGGCGCCGGACTCGCGCTCCGGGCGCAGCGCGGTCACGCCGTGGCCCTGCCCACCACCGGGGCGAGCCCCGCCGACCTCGCCACCGCTGTCCGGTCCCCGCACTCCACCAGCCAGTTGGCCAGCATCCGGTGGCCGTGCTCGGTCAGCACCGACTCGGGGTGGAACTGCACGCCCTCGACGGGCAGTTCCCGGTGGCGCAGGCCCATGATGATGCCGTCCGGCGTGCGGGCCGTGACCTCCAGCTCCGGCGGGACGGTGGCCGGCTCGGCGGCCAGGGAGTGGTAGCGGGTCGCCGTGAACGGTGAGGGCAGCCCGGCGAAAACGCCCTTGCCCTCGTGCTCGACCGGGGAGGTCTTGCCGTGCAGCAGCTCGGGGGCACGGTCCACGACGCCGCCGTACGCCACCTGCATCGACTGCATGCCGAGGCAGACGCCGAAGACCGGGACGCCGGTGGCGGCGCAGTGGCGCACCATCTCGACGCAGATCCCGGCCTCTTCGGGGGTGCCGGGACCCGGTGACAGCAGGACGCCGTCGAAACCTCCCCCACTCTCGGCTTCGCTCGACCGGGAGGTGCCCCCACGGGCGTGCGCCGTCGACACCTCGTCGTTGCGCAGCACCTCGCACTCGGCGCCCAGCTGGTACAGGTACTGGACGAGGTTGAAGACGAAGCTGTCGTAGTTGTCGACGACGAGAATCCGCGCACTCACTGGTTGTCCACCGTCACATCGTTGAAGGGCAGCAGCGGTTCGGCCCACGGGAAGACGTACTGGAACAGGATGTAGACCACGGCCAGGACCAGCACGAGGGAGACCAGCGCCTTCACCCACGTGTTGCCCGGCAGATGCCGCCAGATCCAGCCGTACATGCCGTCCCTTCCGTAGCACCACGGCACCTACTCACGCCGTACGGCACCAGACTAACGGCGCAGTGCCGTCGGTTTGCCTGCCTCCGCAGGCTGGGTGGAATCGAGGTGCGCCCAGACGATCAGCCGGTGGCTGTGGCCCCATTCCGGTTCGCAGGTGGTCAGCGTCAGATAGCGGCCCGGACGCGTGTACCCGGACATACGTGGCACAGCGTCGATCACCTCAACGTCCGTCGGGACGGTTTTGTAGGGCCCTTTGTCGATCCGATACGTGAACCAGGTGCTTCCGTCGGTGAGCACCACCGCGTCGCCTGGCCGCAGTTCGGGGAAGTCCTTGAACGGATCGCCGTAGGTGCGCCGATGGCCCGCGACCGAGAAATTGCCCCGCTGGCCCAGCCGGGCGGTGCGCGCGTAGTGGCCCAGCCCCTTCTTCAGCACATCGGTGCCGGTGCCCTCCAGCACCGGCTTGTTCCACGTGAAACCGAACCGCGGGATGTACATGATCGCGAAGGCCCCGCCGGAGCGGTACGGCCCGGGCGTGGCGGGACCGGTGGCGGCGCCGGGGCCGGCCGGCTCGTGCACGCCGCCCCGCGACCACTGCTGCTGGAGCCGCTCGACCTGCTCGCTCATGAGGCCGTCGGCCTTCACCCCGGTCCAGAACAGCACATAGGCGACGAACAGCACGATCAGGGCGCCGATGGTGATGCACAGCTCGCTCACGGTCCTCACGATCACGCGCACCGGCAGCTCCTGTACGGACGCCCACACGTACTAGTCGACGGGTTTCGCGTAGTGCAGATCCACTGTGCCCGAGTAACCCGGCAGCGTCACCGTGCCGTCGTCGGTGACTTTCCAGCCGAGGCCGTAGACGTTCACGTACACCATGTAGTTCTGGATGGCCGGTGAGTCCGCGAGCGCCTTCTGGAGCTTCTCCGGGTCGCCGACCGCGGTGATCGTGTACGGCGGCGAGTAGACGCGGCCCTGGAGGATCAGTGTGTTGCCCACGCAGCGCACGGCGCTGGTGGAGATCAGCCGCTGGTCCATCACCTTGATGCCCTCGGCCCCGCCCTGCCACAGGGCGTTCACCACGGCTTGCAGGTCCTGCTGGTGGATGACCAGGTAGTCGGGCTGTGGTTCGGGGTAGCCGGGGAGCTTCGCGGTGGCGTTGGGCGGGGCGTCGTTGAGCGTCACCGTGACCGCCTTGCCGGTGAGCTTGTGGGTGCCCGTGCTCTTCTCCAGCCCGGACAGCTTCTCGTCCTGCGCCTTGCTGCTGCCGTCGTCGCGCTCGGCCAGCGCCTCGACCTCGTCGCGGGCGCCCGCGTTGGCCTCGTCCAGTTCCTTGTTCTTGCGGCTGCGCTCCTGGATGAGGTCGGACAGCTTCAGCAAGGAGGCGTCGGTGCGGATGTCGGTGCCCTTGGCCGTGTTGAAGCTGGTGAAGAAGATGAGCCCGGCGAGGGCGAAGACGCCCACCGTGAGGATCCGCACCGGCCGGAAGGAGGCACTGCGAACCGGCGGGGAACCCGTTGATCCCGTCCCGGGGGAGTCGGCAGAATTGCTCAACGTACCCTTATCTCCTTCGGCGCCGCGGAAGCACTACGCTAACGGACGCCCGGGGGAGCGCTCAGTGTCCCCTTGTACGCTGCCCTGAGCCCGATCCAGTTCCCTGCGCGGCCACGCAGCGCATCGACAGGAGAGACCCTCGTGCCGAAGTCACGTATCCGCAAGAAGGCCGACTACACGCCGCCGCCGGCGAAGCAGGCAACCGCCATCAAGCTGAACAGCCGCGCCTGGGTCGCACCCGTGATGCTGGCCATGTTCCTGATCGGCCTGGCCTGGATCGTCGTCTTCTACGTGACCGACGGCTCACTGCCCGTCGATTCCCTGGACAACTGGAACATCGTGGTCGGTTTCGGCTTTATCGCCGCCGGTTTCGGTGTCTCCACCCAGTGGAAGTAGCGGCCGCTTTCCGGTGAACACGGCTCTGCCCAGAGCTATCCGCTGAGTTATCCACAGGCCTGGGGTCGTTTCCACATCTCCCTGGGGAAAAGACGACGATCTGTGGATAACTCATCGAGTGTTGACGCCGGTATGACTGGCCCACCGGTCGACGCAAACCCGTTCACCCCCTGTCCGACCTGGGAAAACACACCTGAGCGACAGAGGGAACAGCTGTTCCCGCACACTGTGCACAAGATCCGGCACACGCTGTGGACAACGGTTCGGTATCGGCCGGGCGGAAGGGTTCCGATCAGGTCAGCTGGGCCGTTCTGATCAGCGTCAGGACCACGACCACCACCAGCACCAGGGCGCAGGTGCCGTACTGGATCAGCGCCCGGTTCTTCCGGGGGGCGTGGATCATGGCGTAACCGGTGACGACGCCGGCGACCAGGCCGCCGATGTGCGCCTGCCAGGCGATGTTGAAGCCCGGGCTGAAGGTGAAGATCAGGTTGATCACCAGCAGGGCGATGACCGGGCGCATGTCGTAGTTGAGCCGGCGCAGCAGCACGGCCGTGGCGCCGAACAGCCCGAAGATCGCTCCGGAGGCGCCCACCACGGCCTTGTTGGGCTCGGTGAGGAGATAGCTGAGCGCGCTGCCGGCCAGCCCGGAGACGAAGTAGAGCGCCAGATAGCGGGCGCGGCCGAGGGCCGCCTCCAGAGGGCCGCCGATCCACCACAGGCTGAGCATGTTGAACAGGATGTGGATGAAGCTCCCGTGCAGGAACATCGAGGTCAGCAGGCGGTAGTACTGGCCTTCCGCGATGCCCTCGACCGGGCCGAAGAGCTGGTAGGAGGCCTGGCCGATCAGCTCGAACTGGTTGGTGAACCGATTGCCCACGGCCTGCTGGACCAGGAAGGCGGCCAGGTTGAGACCGATCAGGACCTTGGTGACCAGCCGGGGATCGGCCGTCATGGTGCCGCCCGCGAGGGTACGGGGCTCGGCGGCGGCCGGGGGGTGCCCGGTGCCGGAACCGCCGCGGACGCAGTCCGGGCACTGGAAGCCCACGGACGCGCTGACCATGCACTCCGGGCAGATCGGACGCTCGCAGCGGGTGCAGCGGATGCCGGTCTCGCGGTCCGGGTGCCGGTAGCACACGGGCACGCTCCGTGCGTCCTGTGCGCGGCCTGTGGCCTGGTCCATGGGGTCCCCTCGGTCGGTCCTGGGCACTACACCGCCCCGCCCATCCTTACGGACGAGCGGGGCGTTTGGTTCCCTGCGGGAGGAATCGCGAAGCTGCCGGGAAGCGGGGCGCCACCGGGAAGTTCGCGCAGCTGCCGGAAGACCGGCGCTGCCGGGAGGCGGCGGCGGTCTCAGCCCTCGCGCTTCTCGATGACGACCGACTCCAGCACGACGTCGTTGACCGGCCGGTCGTTCGGCCGGCTGGTCGGGACACCGGCGATGGCGTCCACGACCTTCTGGCCGGCCGGGTCGGCGACCTCGCCGAAGATGGTGTGCTTGCGGTTCAGCCAGGTGGTCGGGCCGACCGTGATGAAGAACTGCGAGCCGTTGGTGTTCGGACCGGCGTTGGCCATGGCGAGCAGATACGGCTTGTTGAAGGACAGGTCCGGGTGGAACTCGTCCTCGAACTCGTAGCCGGGGCCGCCGATGCCGGTGCCCAGCGGGTCACCGCCCTGGATCATGAAGCCGCTGATGACCCGGTGGAAGATCGTGCCGTCGTAGAGCTTGTCCTGGCTCGTCGCGCCGGTCTCCGGGTGCTTCCACGCCCGCTCGCCCTGTGCGAGTTCGACGAAGTTCTTGACCGTCTTGGGCGCGTGGTTCGGAAAGAGCCGGACCTCGATGTCGCCGTGGTTGGTCTTCAGGGTGGCGTAAAGCTGCTCGGCCACGATCTGCCTTCCGTTGTCTGCTTGTGACTCCTCCGATCCTCGCACGGCACGGCCCCTGCGTCGCCCGACGGCCGTGGGCGGGTCTGCATCTGCACGGAATCGCTTGCGAAAAACCCGGCCGTCTCCCCTCGGGCCGGGAGCGTACGACGGCGATCCATGGCATTGTCGACGGAAAGCTCCCATTGACCGGATTCATTGATTCACCCGCCCTTGTCCGTTGATCGGGTGGATCGGCACCCGTATACCCGCCCCGCATGCCACACGACGCGCGGGCAGGCATGATCCTGAAAAGGGTGGAAAGTCGAAATACCGTACGCCACCGAGGAGGAGGATCCCGTGACCCGCATCGACAGCGTGCGCGCCGCGACCGGCTCGGCGAAGGACAGCGTGCTGCACGCCGCGGAAGTGGTGGCGCCCTACGCCGACACGGCCAAGGAGCGTGCCGCGTACTACGCACAAGAGGCACGCGTACGGCTCGCGCCCGTGGTCTCGCAGGCCGCCGAACAGGCCCGCGTCCAGTACGACGCCCGGCTTGTTCCGCGCCTGGAACTGGCGCGTTCCCATGTGCCCCCGAAGGTGGACCAGGCGGCCCACGACGCGGCCGTCCGGACCCGCAGGGCGGCCCGGCAGGCCGCCGCATACTCTCGGCCGAGGATCGAGCAGGCCGTCGCCGTGGCGGGACCGGTCCGCGAAGAGGCCGCCGCGCGGAGCGCCGCCGCGCTGGCCGCGCTGCGCGGCCAGGTCTCGCCCAAGGAGATCCAGCAGCTGATCCGCAGGCATGAGCGCCGGGCGAAGGCCGGCCGGGTGGCGAAGGCACTGGCCGTGGCCGGCGTGCTGGCCGGTGGCGCCTTCGCCGTCTGGAAGTGGTGGGACAAACAGGCCAACCCCGACTGGCTGGTGGAGCCGCCCGCCGCGACCGATGCCGCCGAGCCGAACCGGCTGAGTTCGGTGGACGGCAGCCCAGACGCCTCGGTCCTCGACCCCGAGGTACAGGCCAAGGAGGCCGAGGGACGCGCCGGCAGGGACGACGAGCAGCCCTGACGTCGGGCATCAATCCGTTCGGCCGCCGTGGGCGGGAGACCTCCGTGGGTCTCCCGCCCATGCCCGTGTTTCACGTGAAACATCCGCAGGGGCGGTCAGGCCCGCCGACGGGATTCCTCCAGATAGTGCAGTACGGCGGCGACCCGCCGGTCGACCCGGTCGGTGGGGGCGAGATCGAGCTTCGCGAAGATGCTGCGGATGTGCTTGTGCACGGCGCCCTCGGTGACGACCAGCCGCTCGGCGATGGCGCCGTTGCCCAGCCCCTCGGCCATCAGGGCCAGCACCTCCCGCTCCCGGGGGCTCAGCCGCTCCAGCCGGGTGTCCTGACGGGAGCGGGTGAAGAGCTGGGCGACGACCTCGGGGTCGATGGCGGTGCCGCCACCGGCCACCCGTCCGAGCGCGTCCAGGAACTCCTCGACCCGTCCGACCCGCTCCTTCAGCAGATAGCCGAGGCCACCCACCCCGCCGGTGAGCAATTCGGTGGCGAAGGACTGCTCGACGTAGGCGGACAGCACGAGGACGGCGAGGTCGGGCCGTCTGCGGCGGGCCTCGACGGCCGCCCGGATGCCCTCGTCGGTGTGCGTGGGCGGCATCCGTACGTCGAGGATGGCGACGTCGGGCTTGTGCTGGTCGATGGCGTCGAGCACGCCGTCGGGAGTGTCCGCGGTGGCCACCACGTCAAGGGACTCCGCGCGCAGCAGGAGGGCCAGCCCCTCGCGCAGCAGCGGGTCATCCTCGGCTATCACGATCCGCATGTCACGATCCGCCCGTCACGGTCCACAGGTCACTGTCCGGCCGGCCCGGCCCACTGTGCGCCCCCACCTCACGTGCCACCGCTCTGAGCCGGCGGTCCGTCCGGCACGGTCCGCGGGTCATCCACGGGCAGGGCCGGCGGTCAGGCGCCGGCGGGCAGGTCCACTTCGAGGACGGTGGGTCCGCCCGGCGGGCTGGCCACGGTGAGCGTACCGTCGTGCGCGGCGACACGACGCCGGATGCCGGTGAGTCCGGAGCCGCCCTCCTCGTCCGCGCCGCCCCGGCCGTCGTCCTCGATCCGCAGGGCCAGCCGCCCGCCCCGGCCGCGCACCGTCACCGCCGCCGACGCGGCTCCGCTGTGCTTGGCGATGTTGGTCAGCGCCTCGGCCACGACGAAGTAGGCGGTGGCCTCCACGGACGCGGCGCAGCGCTGCGGCGCCTCGACATCGATGTGGCAGGGCACGGCGCAGTTCGCGGCGAGACCGGACAGTGCTCCGGCGAGACCGCGGTCGGCGAGCACGGGCGGCAGGATGCTCCGGGAGACCGTGCGCAACTCCGCCAGCGCCTGCTCGGCGGCGGACTGCGCGCGTTCCAGAAGCTCCTCGGCGCCGGACGGATCGCGGGCGACCATGCGGCGGGCGGCCCCGAGCAGCACGGTCACGGTGACGATCCGGTTCTGGGTGCCGTCGTGCAACGAGCGCTCGATGCGGCGCAGTTCTGTGGCGTGGGCGTCGAGCGCGGCGGCACGTGTCGCGGTCAGTTCGGCGACGCGCAGGGAGAGGTCGGTGTCCGGGCCGACGGCGAGCAGGCTCCGGCCGGGCCGGTCCTGCAGCCGGGCCATGCCGGGCGTCAGACCCAGGATGACGGCGGTCCAGGCCAGGCCGAGGAGGGCGACGGAGGTGGCCGCCGTCCAGGAGTGCGCGACCCCGAACCCAAGCGACGTACTCGTCACGCCGCTCGGGACGAGACGCCACCACAGCGGGAAGGTGGCGTCCCGCACGGCGGCGAGGGGCAGCAGGATCGCCAGCCAGCCCAGCAGCAGGCCGAGGGTGCCGTGCCGGGCGAGCCAGCGCAGCTCACGGCGGGTGGTGGGGTCGGCGAGCGCGGCGCGCAGCCGGTCCGGGGGCGCGTCGGGGGCCACGACCTCGGGACCCCAGCGGCCCAGCCGCTCGCGTTCCCGGCCGGCGAGGCGGTGCAGCGCGCGCAGCGCACCGGTGGCGAGGAGCAGCCCCACGCCGACCGGCACGGTGACCGCGCTGAGCAGGAGCCACAGCAGCACACTCAGGGCGAGCACGGCCGTGCCGAGTCCGCCGACGAGCTGTTCGAGCGCGCTGAGCGCGGCCCGGACGGTCCGTACGGCGACTTCCTTCGGCCCGGTCCGTACGGCCGCTTCTTTCAGCCCCGTCCCGGTGGCGCCGCCCGGGGCCGTGTCGCCGCCCGTCCTGGCATTCGGTGTGGTGGTGCGGTCCGTTCCCATCCCTGCCTCCCCGCTCGCCGCCGACCCTACGACGCCGACGGGACGGGCGGCGGGTCCGCGGGCGGAAAGTACAGCCTGCTGTACCCGCGACCGGGCGGCTCACGGGATCGGCCCGGGGGCCCTCGCTCCGTAGCGTCCCGGAGTGACGGAAACCGACGAGCGAGACCACCCGGAGGAGCCCCGCATGCCGGACAACGACCCCTACCGCCTCACCCGGGCCCCGGCCCACGACAGCGGCCGGCGCGCCGAGTCGCCCCGGGTCGGCCGGACCGTGCTGTGGCTGCTGCTGGTGCTGAGCGCCGCCGCCAACACGGTGGCCTCCATGGCCGGTGCCACCGTCGTGAGCCTGGCCTGCGGCCTGGTCACCGCGGCCTGTGTGATCGGCCTCGTCGTGCTGCGGCTGCGGGGCCGGCGATGACCACCGCCACCGGTCCGGCCGCCCGCGCCACGCTGGGCGCCCCCGCCATCGCACTGGAGCACGTGACGAAGACGTACGACGGCGGCGTCCGCGCCCTCGACGACGTCTCGCTCACCGTCGGCCACGGCACCTTCCTCGCCGTGATGGGGCCGTCCGGCTCCGGCAAGAGCACCCTCATGCACTGCGCCGCCGGGCTCGACACCCCGACCACGGGCAGCGTCCGCATCGACGGCCGCGAGACAGCCGTCCTGAACGAGACCCGCCGCACCGAACTGCGCCGTGACCGCGTCGGCTTCGTCTTCCAGGCCTACAACCTGATCCCCTCGCTGAGCATCGAGGACAACATCACGCTGCCGCTGCGACTGGCCGGCCGGCGCCCCGACCGGGACTGGGTGCGGACCCTGGTCGAGCGGGTCGGGCTGGCCGACCGGCTCGGCCACCGTCCGGCGGAGCTGTCCGGTGGCCAGCAGCAGCGGGCCGCCCTGGTGCGGGCGCTCGCTGCGCGGCCCGCCGTCGTCTTCGCCGACGAGCCGACCGGGGCGCTGGACCTGCGCAGCGCCCACCAGGTGCTGGACCTGCTGCGCGAACTGGTCGACGAACTCGGCCAGACGGTCGTGATGGTCACCCACGACCCGGCCGCCGCGGCCCGCGCGCACCGGGCGCTGGTGATGGCCGACGGCCGGGTGGTGGACGCCCTGGACGCCCCCACCGCACCCGAACTCGCCGACCGCCTCGTCACCTTGGGAGAGCAGTAGCCATGCTGCACCTCGCGGTCCGTATGGCCGCCCACCGGATCGCCGCTCTGCTGGCCGTGGCGTGCGCCGTGCTGGGCGGCGGGGCGCTGGTCACCGCCACGGGCGTGCTGGCCGAGACCGGTCTGCGCTCGCACCTGCCCCCGGGCCGGCTCGCCGGCGCGGACCTGGTGGTCGGCGCCGACCAGGAGTTCCACCCGCAGCAGGACCTGCCGATCGCCCTGCCCGAGCGGGCCAGGGTCCCGTCGGCGCTCGTGGACCGGCTGGCCGCGCTGCCGGGCGTCACCAGGACGGTCGGTGACATCGCCTTCCCCGTCTCGCTCGTCGACGCCCACGGCGGGGTCGTACCGGCCGCGGACCCCGGGCCCGCAGGGCACGGCTGGTCCTCGGCGGGGCTGCTCGCGAACGCGCGGGTCGAGGGCCGGGCGCCGACCGGCTCCGCCGAGGTCGCCGTCTCCGCCGAACTGGCCACGGCGGCCGGGGTCGGCGTCGGTGACCGGGTGCGGGTCCTCGCGGGCGACCGGCCCGCCGCCGCCTACCGGGTCTCGGCGGTGGTGACCGCGCCGGGCGCCGGGGTCTACGTCGCCGACACCACGGCCGTACGCCTGTCGGGCCGTACGGGAAGCGTGGATCTGGTCGGGCTGACCACCGAGCCGGGCGCGCGCGACCGGGTCGCCGACGCCGTGCGCGAGCGGGTAGCGGGCAGCGGGCTGAAGGTCCGTACCGGGGCGGACGTGGGCGCTGCCGTGTCGCCGGGCGCGGACGCGTCGCGCTCGCTGCTGATCGTGCTCGCCGGGTCGCTGTCCGGGATCGTGCTGCTGGTCACCGGGTTCGTCACGGCGGGCGCGCTGGGTGTGTGCATCGCCGGGCAGCGCCGTGACCTGGCGCTGATGCGGGCGGTCGGAGCCACCCCGAAGCAGATCCGCCGGCTGGCCGCCGCCCAGTCGACGGTGGTCGCGGCCGTGGCCCTGGCGCCCGGAGTGGCCCTCGGCTATCTGCTGGCCGGGCGGTTCCGGGACCTGCTGACCGACCGCGGCGTGCTGGCCGCGGACCTCCCGCTCGCCGTCGGCCCGCTGCCCGCCCTCGCCGCGGTGCTGTTGATGATCGCGGTGGTCCGGCTCTCCGCCCGGGCCGCGGCCTGGCGGACCTCGCGGATGGCGGCAACGGAGGCGGTCGCCGAGTCCCGTAGCGAACCGCGCCGGCCCTCGCGGGCGCGGACCCACACCGGTCTGCTGCTGATCGTCGCCGCGTGCGTGCTGTCGACGCTGCCGCTGCTGTCGCGGACCGTGCTCGGCGCCACCGCCACCTCCCTCGCGGGCATCGTCTCGGCGATCGGCCTGGCGCTGGCCGGTCCCGCCCTGGTCGCCCGTGCCGGGTCTGCGGCGGCGCGGCTGCTGCGGCCGGGCACCGCCGCGCCGACCTGGCTGGCGCTGGCCAACATCCGGGCCTACGCCCAGCGGGTCGCCGGTGTGGTCAGCCCGCTCGCCATGGCGGTCGTGTTCGTGCTGACGTACACCCTGACGCAGACCACCGTGCTCGCCGCCACCGACGCCGACACCCGTGACGGCACCCTCGGCCAGTACCGGCTGAGCGCGCCGGGCCAGGGACCGGTGGCGGACGGAACGCTCGACGCCGTACGCCGGCTGCCGGGGGTGCGGGCGGCGGCACCGGTCGGTTCGACCACGGTGGTGTGGCAGTTCCAGCAGTTCGGCGAACCGGCGGCCGAATCCGAGTCGGCACTGGTCCTGGCCCCCGACGCGGCCGGCGTGCTGGATCTCGACGTGACAGCGGGTGACCTGTCCGCGCTCACCGGCCGGACCGTCGCCATCAGCTCCGAGGCGGCCCGCTACCGCGGGACCGGGCGCGAAGAACGGGTGCGGCTGGTGCTCGGTGACGGCACTCCGGTCGACGCCCGGGTGGTCGCCGAGTACGACCGCGGGCTCGGCTTCGGCTCGGTGGTCCTCTCCCGTGACCTGGCCGCCGGGCACACCACGACGGGGCCGCAGCAGAGCATCCTGGTCCGCACCGACGGCACGGCCGAGGCCGACCGCGCCCTCGCGGCGTTCGCCGCGTCCCGGCCCGGACTGCTGCTCACCGGCAGCGGCTCGGCGGACGGCGACGACGACACCCCGCCGGAGGTGTGGATCAACCTGGCGACCATCGTCGTCCTGCTCGGCTATCTGCTGCTCAGCATCGCGAACAAGCTCGTCGCCGCCACCGCGCAGCGGCGCACCGAGATCGCCGCGCTGCGCCTGGTCGGTACGACGCCCCGGCAGATCCGGGCGATGATGCGCCGTGAGGCCGCGGTGATCGCCGCGGCGGCGCTCGCCGCCGGTGTGCTGCTCTCGGCCGTTCCGCTCGCCCTGCTGGGCCAGGGCTTCCTCGGCCGCCCCTGGCCGGCGGGCCCACTGTGGCTGCTGCCCGCGGCCGCGGTCACGGTCACGGTGACGGCCTTCATCACCGTGGAACTCCCCACCCGCAGCACCCTGCGCCACGCCCCCGCCGAAACCCTACGCACGGCTTGACGGCGAGCGGGGACGGCAGCCGCAGGAGCGCGGGCCGACAGCAGCACCGGCAGGTGCGGGAAGGTACGGGGGGACGGCGAGGTAACTGGGGGGAGGGGGCGAAGGCCCAGGGGCCAGACCCGTGGAGACCCCGGGGGGCCAGGGGCGCGGAGGCTCGGGGCAGGGGCGCGGCGAGGGCGGCGGGGGTGGCAGGCGCGGCGACGACGGTCGCCGACGCGCACCACGAACGGCACCCCACCGAGTGACCAGGGGCGCGGGGCACGGGACGACGGCGGCAAAGACCGCGGGGGCGGGGGCCGTAGGGGCTGAGGGCACGGGGCGGG
This sequence comes from Streptomyces sp. NPDC001508, assembly GCF_040298665.1. Taxonomy (NCBI): domain Bacteria; kingdom Bacillati; phylum Actinomycetota; class Actinomycetes; order Kitasatosporales; family Streptomycetaceae; genus Streptomyces; species Streptomyces sp. NPDC001508. The sequence continues at coordinate 126,359 of NZ_JBEPAP010000007.1, read as the reverse complement.
CGGACGGCGCCGATGCGCATGACGAACGGCGCCCCGTCGGATGGGCAGCGGCACGGGCGGCGGCGGCCGGAGTGGCGGGGTCGGGGCTGCGGAGGCAGGGGCGGAGGGCGGCAGGGGCGGGGCCCCGAACGGCAGGGCCGGGACGCGTGGGCGTGGGTGCGGGGTGCTCAGGTGTTTCGTGCGGTGCGGAGGTACAGGCCCGGCCTGCCGTCCGGGCCCACCTCGCGCTGCGGGCCCCCCTCGCTACCGGGGTGCGCAGCGTCGTCGGGGCTTTCCTCGTCGGGCGGGGGTGGCGAGGTGGGGGTGCTGGTGGCCGAGGGGAGTTCGTCCGGGAGGTCGACCGACTGCTCCACCGTCGTACCCGACTCTCCGGACGGGCCGCCCGCGGCGCCGGGGCGGACCGCCACCAGGATCAGGGCGGTCACCGCGACGGCGCCGAGCACGCGGCCCACCCGGCGGGCCCTGGCCCGTCCGTCCAGCTCCTGCCAGGCCGGCCCGGGGCGCGGCTCGTCCCGCTGCCACAGCTCACCGACCGCCGACACCGACACGGACTCCCGAAACGGTGACGGTGCCGGCGGAGTCATCCGCTCCCGCGCGGACGGCTCCTTGGGCGCGCCGGAGACATGGATCGCGCCCTCGCTGTCCTGGAGGAACTTGTCCCACACCTCGTCCGGAACGGACGGCAGGCCGGCGGGATCCTCGAACGACCCGTCGCCGCCCGGCTGCTCAGTGGTCACGTATCGGCTCCGATGTGCGGGTACCTCTCCAACGCCGTCGATGCGCGGCAGCGGTTAGCATACTTGCATGAGAGCGCAAGTAGCGTCCTGGGACGAGGAGCGGGCCGAACGGTCGGTGGCCGTACTCAAGGCCGTCGCCGACCCCTCCCGCCACCGGCTCCTGTGGGCGCTGAGCGAGCGGGAACTGCCGGTCGGCCGTCTCGCCGAGCTGCTCGGGGCGCAGGTCGCGGCCACCTCCCAGCACCTGGCGAAGCTGCGCACGCTGGGCCTGGTGGTCTCCCGGCGCGAGGGCACGCGCATCTACTACCGGACCGCGGGGCCACGGGTGCGGGCGCTCCTGGAGAGCGCGGTCCTGGCGGCCGACGAGGCCGCCCTCGCGGACACCGCCGCGTTCCCGGAGCCCGCCCAGCAGCCGGAGCCCGCCCGCCGGGAGTCCCGCGCCACGGCCCGCGCCATGACCCGCACAACGGCCCGAGCCCGCCGCCCCACCACAGAACACCACCCGGCCACAGAACACTGACCCACCACAGACACACCCCCACCACAGAACACTGACCCACCACAGACACCCCCCGCCGCAGAACCCTGACCCCCGCCACACGACTCCGCCCCGCCACAGAACACTGCCGCGCCACAGGACACTGCCGCGCAAGCCGGACCCGCTCCCCGGTCAGGACCGCCACCCCCGGCCGCCGGACCTCGCCGCGGCCGGACCTCGCCGCGGTCGGCCCGCGACCGCGTCACCGGTAGCGCAGCAGCAGCATGGCGGCGTCGTCCTGAAGGGGACCGCTGACATGCTGCAACAGATCCTGCCGCAGGGTCTCCAGGGCGGCCTCGGCATCCCGCTCCTTGAGCAGGTGGGCCCGGTCCGGCAGCGGATAGAAACGCCCGTCGCCATCCCGTGCCTCGGTCACCCCGTCGGTGTAGAGCAGCAGTTGGTCCCCGGGCAGGAAGTCCGCGTGGAAGGGCTCCGGCGGCTCCGCGCCGTGCGCGCCGAGGCCCAGCGGCAGCGCGTACGCGGGCGGCTCCGGCAGGTCGACCGTGCCCTCGACGTGGATCAGCATGGGGGCCGGGTGCCCGAAGTTGAGGAACGTGACCCGCTCGTCGCTCACCTCGGCGAGGATCGCGGTGACGAACTTCTCACCGTCCAACTGCCGGTCGACGGCCCGCTCCAGCCGCCGTCCCACCTGGACCAGGTCCGCCTCGTCCGGCGCGGCCTCACGGAACGCGCCCAGGACCACGGCGGCGGTCTCCACCGCCTCCAGCCCCTTGCCCTGCACGTCCCCCACGATCACCCGGACCCCGCCGGGAAAGGCGACCACCTCGTACAGATCGCCGCCGATACGGGCCTCGGCGACCGCGGACATGTACGAGACCGCCACCCGCAGACGCCCGGCCAGCCGCGGCACCGGCTTGAGCAGCACCCGCTGGGCCGCCTCCGCGATCGACCGGAAGCTGTCCAGTTGCGCCTCGCGCCGCTCCCGCATGGTCACGGCGACCAGCCCGGCCACCGTGACCCCGACGACGGAGGCGATGGCCATATAGCCGCGCCGGGCGTCGATCAGGTCGTTGTACCAGCCCAGACCGGCGGAGAGGAGCAGGGCTATCACGCCGATGCAGGCGGTGCGCCGCCAGCCGCCCACGAGCGGCGCGAAGGCGGGTCCCACCGAGATCAGCGGCAGGAAACCCAGTGACGGGCTGGTGGCGAGATCGGCGACGGTGACCGCCGCCATCGTGGCGAACGGCAGCACGGCCAGCACCATCAGACGGCGGCTCCGCGCGGGCTCGTCCTTCTCCGGCACCGGGCACTCCCTCCCCCCTCCACAAGACGCCGAGCAGGATCATGGTGACAGACCTGTGCATCCGCCTCCAGGGTGCAGAAGTCAATTCAGGATCGGCCGCACCGCCCGTCGCTCACGGAGCCGGAAGGTCCGGGAGCTTCCGCGGACGCGGCCGGGGCTGATGTGGAGGCAGGGGATCGGGGTGCGCTTGTGGGTGACATCGCCGGGGGCGCATCAGCGTCCGATGGGGGCGCGGAGGCAACGGATGAATTCGAGTCGGGGGCAGACGGGGGCGTGGGGCAGCCGTCGGGGGCACGCGAGCGCGCCCCGCCCCTGCCGATGCACCCGTCCGCGCCGGCGAACGCGCCCCCGCCCCCGCCGGACGCCTCCGCACCCACCGCGAACGCACCCCCGCCCCCGCCGGACGCCTCCGCACCCACCGGGAACCCACCCCCACTTTCAGACGCCTCCACGCCCACCCCGCCAGCCCCACTGGGGGGCGCGGCGGGCCGGTTCCCGGCAGCCACATCCCCCACCACGACCCCTGCCCCAGCGGCCGCCTCCGGCACCACGACTTCGTCCCCAGCGGCCGCCTCCGGCACGGCGGCCCCAGGTCGGCCTGACGGACGCCGGAGACGGAGACGGGGGCGGAGACGGGGGCGGAGGCGGAGGCGGGAAACGAGCCGGTGCGGTCGGTGGCCGTGCAGGAGGCCGAGGACGATCGCCGCGGCGATCGCGATCAGGTGCTCGCGGCCCGCCAGGTTGGGTACGGCGATCGACTCCCACGCCATCGATCCGCCGGTCAGCGTGAACACCACCGGGGCGCGCCGGACGACCGAGAGGTAGGTGAACAGGCCCACCACCGCGGCGGACGGCCCGGTGTCGAGCACCTGCCCGACCTCGGGCGGCAGCCCCAGCCCCCACCGGCCCGGCCCCAGCGCGATCATCACCCGTACCGTCAGGGTGCCGGCCAGCGTCGTCGCGTACGCCACCGCCAGCGTGCGGACCCGCCCCAGCGCGAGTTCGGCCAGTGCGAACGCGAGGAACAGTTGGGTGATGCCCGCCCAGACCGGCAGATCCAGGGCCGGTACGTACAGGGACACCGGCGTACGCAGCAGGGCCAGCCACAGCGGCAGATCCGCGGTGACGCCGCCCAGCCGCCACACCACCAGCGCACCCGTCGGCCGCTGCGCGAGGTCATGGAAGAAGATCACGCCGAACGCGGCCAGGAACGCCAGCGAGAGCGCGAACGGACCGCGCCGCCGAAGCTGCCGCAGCGGTTCTACGACGATGCCCTGCCACTCGCCGCGCAGCGTACGACCCACGAACACCGCCGCGCGCAGCAGCAGGCCCCGCGGTCGTCGGTGCCCGTCCTCGCTCACGAAGGCCCGCGGCCCGTCATGATCGGTTCGCCCCCAGCCGTAATGACTCCCCGTCACCCATTCCGGACGCCATCGTATAGATCGTCCGAGCCGTACGGCCGGACCGGACCCCGGGCGGCCCTTGGAGCGGTCCGCCGATGCCGCCCGCGGCGGAGCCGGGACCGGACGGCCGGCCCCCGGCAAGTAGGCTGAAGCCGCTGCGGCACCCCCACCAACACCGCCTAAGGCACAGGGTGTTGGCCTGCGGCGATCAGGAGTCGGCCAACGGCGTGAGGATGAACGACAGGTGCTGATAGCGGGTCGGTATCGGCCGCACACCGCCCTCGGGCGGGGAGCGATGGGCGAGGTCTGGCGGGCACGGGACGAAGTGCTCGGCACAGAGGTGGCGATCAAGTTCCTGCTGGCCCAGAGCTCCGACGCCACCGCCACCGCCCGTTTCCGGCTGGAGGCACAGACCGCGGGCCGGCTCGACCACCCCCATGTGGTGGGCGTCCTGGACTTCGGTGATCACGAGGGACGGCTGTTCCTGGTGATGGAACTGGTCGACGGCGACAGCCTCGCGCATGTGCTGTCCACCGAGGGGACGCTGCCCCCGGAGCGGGTGGCCCGGATCGCCGCCGAGGCCGCGGCCGGTCTCGCCGCCGCCCATCAACAGGGCGTCGTGCACCGGGACATCAAGCCCGGGAACCTCCTGCTCGCCGCCGACGGCAGCCTGAAGATCGGCGACTTCGGCATCGCCCGCTTCATGGACGACCCGGCGGCGGGGCTCACCGCGACCGGCCAGATCGTCGGCACCAGCCTGTACCTGGCGCCGGAACGCGCCCTCGGCCGGCCCGCCGGGCCGCCGTCGGACGTGTACTCGCTGGGCTGTGTGCTCTACCAACTCCTCATCGGCCGACCGCCGTTCGAGGCCGACTCGGCGGTCGCGATCCTGCACCACCACCTCGACAGCGCGCCCACCCCGCCGCGTCAGCTCGGCGTCGACATGCCACCCGCGCTGGAGAACTACCTGCTCGGCATGCTCGCCAAGCAGCCGGAGACACGGCCGGCCGCGCCCCAGGTCGCCGAGTGGTTCGCCGTCGACTCCTGGCGCGGGCACCGCGAACCGCTCCCGCCCGCCGCGCCCGGGGATGCCGGCGGGCACGCATCGGGCCGGGGCAGACCGGCACCCGGGCCCGGTTTCGGCACCGGCGCCGGCGGAGCGGCCGGACGAGGGCCCGCGGGCGCGGCCGGGCAGACAGCGCACGGCCCCGCCGGACGCGGCGGTGCAAGTGCAGCAGGACGGAGCGGCGCCGGAGCGGCCGGACGGGCGGGGGCCCACGGCGCGGCCCAGGCACGCCCTCTGCCCGGCGAGCCGGGCCCGGCGACCACCTACGCGCTGCCGAACTCCGGCGCACACGCCTCCTCACCGCACCGGGGACGCGCCCGCCGCCAACCCACGGTGCGCCACCTCGCCGTACGCAGCCCGAAACTGCTGGGCGCCGTCGCCGCGACGGTGCTCTTCGTGGCCGCCCTGCTGATCGGTATGGCCTGGTTCGCCCCGGACTCCGGATCGGCGGAGACCTCGGGACCCGACGCACCGCACAGTTCGGCTCCCGCCCCGTCGTCCGCCACCGAGTCCGCCCCCGCCGACTCCCTGTCCACCGACACCGACTCCTCCGGATCCGTCTCCGCCGACACCGCGGCCGGAGACGGCAGCCCTGACGAACAACCCGAGCAGAAGCCGGAGCAGAAGGACCCGAAGACGAAGGACCCGAAGACGAAGCACGACGAGGACGAGGACTGACCCGGCCACCACGGGCCGCCATATCGTCACACTTGACCCCATCAGCACGCAAGATTCATATCTCCGCCGCAATACGGGCATCCGACGGCTAGGATCCCCCACGGTGTGAGCCCGGACATCCGTCTGGCGCGCTGCCGCCACGCCTACGGAGTGCCCGTATGAACACCACCATCGGCTGCGCCCTGCTCGGGATGTGCACCGTGCTCGTATGGCCGCCCGCGCTGGCCACGCTGCTGGGCTGGGAACCGCCCCTGCCGCACCGCGGTGACGGTTCGGCCCGGCTGCTGGCCATGGCCGCCTCGACCGGGCACGCCGCCCTGCTGGCCGGTGTCACACCCCGCCTGGCGGCGGCACCCGGCACCGTCACCACGGTCTGCTCCTGCACCGCGGCCCTGCTGGCGATCACCGCGGCGGCCCTGTGCGTCGCCTACGAGCGAACTCCCGCCGGGCAGCACGAAGAAGAACACCCGCCCCCGACGCGTTTCCACGACGCCCCTGAGTGAGCCCTCCCCGAAGACGCCACCAACGCGGCCTGGCCCTCGGCCGGCCGCCGCCTGCCGCGGGCGAGCACACCACCCGCGGCACCTCGGCCAGAACATCCACGAGCCCCCGGCCGAGCCGAAGGAGCCCCACGCTGCCCCGAACACGCGCACCCCGTGCGAACTCCCGCCTCACAGGCGCCCCCACGCAGACACAAAAAACGCCCCCTGAAGCCGCGTTTCCGCTGGCCAGGGGGCGTTTACCTGTGGAGCCTAGGGGAGTCGAACCCCTGACATCTGCCATGCAAAGACAGCGCTCTACCAACTGAGCTAAGGCCCCTTGCGAGCGGCGGCCTGCCCGAGCATCGCACTCGGGTGGGCGCCGCAGACCAGAGTACCGGGTCACCCCGGGGATCTCGCAAAAAAGCTGGGGGTCCCTCGAAACGACCACGCTCCGTAAGATGCTCGGCGTGGTTCGCGACAGCGAACCACGTTCTTGGGGAAGCGATGGGGAGACGCAACATGGACGCCGCACAGCAGGAAGCCACCGCAAGAGCGCGGGAGCTGCAGCGGAACTGGTACGGGGAGCCGTTGGGGGCGCTCTTCCGTAAGCTCATAGATGATCTCGGGCTCAACCAGGCCCGGCTCGCCGCGGTACTGGGACTGTCCGCGCCGATGCTGTCGCAGCTGATGAGCGGCCAGCGCGCGAAGATCGGCAATCCCGCGGTGGTCCAGCGGGTGCAGTTGCTGCAGGACCTGGCGGCGCAGGTCGCGGACGGCAGCGTCAGCGCGGCCGAGGCGACCGACCGCATGGATGAGATCAAGAAGTCACAGGGGGGCTCCGTGCTCAGCAACACCACGCAGACGACGAGCAGTTCGGGCGCGCCGACGGTCAAGCGGGTGGTCCGCGAGATCCAGTCGCTGCTGCGCTCGGTGGCCGCCGCGGGGGACATCATCGAGGCCGCCGACACCCTCGCCCCGACCCACCCGGAACTGGCAGAGTTCCTCCGGGTGTACGGCGCGGGCCGCACCTCCGACGCCGTCGCGCACTACCAGTCCCACCAGAGCTGACTTCCCGGCCCGTCCGACGGAGGGGGTCCGACGGACGGGCCGACGCGCGAGGGGGAGTGCCTGAGGGCACGACAAGGGGGCGTATCACTCATCTCGGGGGAAACAAGGGGGACAGGGGGAACAAGAGGTGAGGGGGCAAGGGGTCAGCCGCAGGGGGAGGAGCGACGGACAGCCATGGGTGAGGTCTTCGCCGGCCGGTACGAACTGGCCGACCCGATCGGACGCGGAGGCGTCGGCGCCGTCTGGCGCGCCTGGGACCACCGTCGCCGTCGTTATGTCGCCGCGAAGGTGCTCCAACAGCGCGACGCCCACTCGCTCCTGCGGTTCGTACGGGAACAGGCCCTGCGGATCGATCACCCCCATGTGCTCGCGCCGGCCAGTTGGGCCGCGGACGACGACAAGGTCCTGTTCACCATGGACCTGGTCGCCGGCGGCTCGCTGGTCCATCTGGTCGGCGACTACGGCCCCTTGCCGCCCTCGTTCGTCTGCACGCTGCTCGACCAACTCCTGTCCGGACTCGCCGCGGTGCACGAGGAAGGAGTCGTGCACCGTGACATCAAGCCCGCCAACATCCTGCTGGAGGCCACCGGCACCGGCCGTCCACGGCTGCGCCTGTCCGACTTCGGCATCGCGATGCGGCTGGGCGAACCGCGGCTGACCGAGACCAATCTCGTGGTGGGAACGCCGGGTTATCTCGCGCCCGAGCAGATGCTGGGAGCGGAACCCGACTTCCGGGCCGATCTGTTCGCCGTGGGTTTGGTCGCCCTGTATCTGCTGGAGGGAGCCAAGCCCGACGCGAAGGCCCTCGTCCAGCACTTCGCCGAACACGGGACACCGGGGGCGCCCAAGGGCGTCCCCGAGCCGCTCTGGCAGGTCGTGTCCACGCTGCTGCAACCGGATCCGGAGGCCCGTTTCCGTACGGCCACGGGGGCCCGCAAGGCGCTTGCCTCGGCCACGGAACTCCTGCCGGAGCCCGGCCTCGACGACGAGGTGATCGAGGTCTTCGACCAACTCGGCCCGCTCCCGCCGGGTTTCGGCCCCGATGGCCCCTTCCGAACGGCCTCGGGCGTGGACACCCAGGTGGATTCGGCGGCGCGACCCGGCCCACCGGGGCCCGCCGGAACGGGCACCGTGTCCGGAGCCTGGTCGACCGGGGTCGCGGCGGCAGGGGGCGCGGCGGCAGGGGTTGCGCGGCCGGGCGCTGTCGGGCCCGAGGACGCGTCGGGCGCGCAGGACGTCTCTTCGCCGGCGAACGGCCTCCCCGAGCAGGTTCCGCCCCAGACCTCCGCTCGACCCGGGCCGAGCGACATGCATTCCGTCCCCGGCGCCCCGGCCACCCCCGCCGGCCCGCCTTACCTCCGCTCCGACTCCGATCCCGGCGACTCCGGTCACACTGGCTCCGGTCCTGGTGGATCCGATCCCATTGGTTCCGGTCCCGGCAATTCCGGCGCCATTGGCTCCGGTCCCGGCAATTCCGGCGCCATTGGCTCCGGTCCCGGTGATTCCGGCGCCGGTGATTCCAACCCTGTTGATTCCGGTCGTACCGCCCCCGGTCCCACGGCCTCCGTCCCCCGCTCTTCCGACAACTCCCCGGCCGGCAACTTCCCTTCGGGCAACTCACCTTCCGACCCCGCCCTCTGCGACAACTCCCCTTTCGCTCCTGCCCGTTCCGCACCTCCCGCTTCGGCCGCCTCTCGCGGCCCGGAAGCCGCCGTACCCGCCGATCCCCAGGAGGGCGGCGGTCCGCAGCCGTTCACCATGTCGGACACCGGGAGTTTCCATCTGCCGCCTCCGCAGCCCGCGCGGCCGCCCGGCACGGGGACGGACACATCCGGGACACCGCTCTCCCAGGGCCACCCCCCACCGACCCACCAGGCCGGCCCGCCTCGGCACCACCCACAACATGACCTGCACCAGCCACAGCACGACCGGCGCCACCCACAACACGGCCAGCCCCAGCCACTGCACGACCCCCCTCCCCACCACCCCGACCAACCCCCCACCGCGACCGCGCACACCCACGCGCATGTCTCCCCCAACGACCCCGCCCACGGCCCCACCGAGGCCCAGTCCTCTTTCCGTCCGCAGGCCCCCTGGAACCCCGCACCGGCGCCGCTGCCTCCGATGCGGCCGCAGCGCGCTGACGCCTCTACTGCTTCATACACCGCTCAAAACCCGCAGGCTCCGCATCCCGCACAGGCAAATTCGCCGTCGGCCCCGCCCCCACCCCGCCGGGCCGCACGCCGCACCCATCGCGCCCACCGCACGCGCCGTACCCCTCACCCCGGTCCTCCGGCGAAGGCCGCGATACCGATCCTGCTCCTGGCACTGGCCTGCTACGCCGTGGGTTTCTGGGCATTGACCCGCATCTGAGCGCCGGCCCGCCGCCGGGCGGCCACCGTCCATAGCCCGAGCCCCAGCAGCAGCGCGCTCCCCGCGCCGATGCCGCCCGCCGCCAGCGCCCGCATCGCGGCGTCCCCGCCCCCGCCCCCGCCGCTCCACCCCGTCACGGCCGCCTCCCGGTCCTGGGCCGTGACCTCGAACAGGTGGCGCGGCTCGGACTGCCCGGCGTACCCGGGCCCGGTGTGCGGGGTGCCGGTGACGCGCACCCGGAGCGTCACCCCGAAGGGCCCCTGGCCGAACGTGTCGGCCATCCCCTCACTGAGGTGCACGACGAGGTAGTACGCCCCGGCGAAGCGCATGGTGCGCACCGCGTCGAGCACGGCGTACCGGTTGCGGTACTCGACGGGCGGCAGGGGGCTGAGGGCCGCCGCCTTCTGGCTGCCGTTGTAGCTGAGGGCCGCGTCGTCGACGTAGCCGCGGACGGGATTGTGCAGCGCCAGGTCGAGGGCTCCGCTGACATAGCCGCCGGCCCCGTTCGAACTGCCCAGTTCGGCGGTGGCGTGCACCTGCTGGCCCCAGTCGACCGGCACCTTGTAGAAGAGGGTCTGCCCGGGCTCCATGTCCGTCTGCCAGACGCCTTGTCCGAGCGCGTGTGCCGTGGCGAAGCCCGCTCCGCCGGCGCGGCGCCGTGGCTCACCGGTGACCGGCTCGGGCGAGGCGGAGTCCCAGACCTCGGGCGCGCTCGTGGCCCCGGCCCGCTGCGGACGCGGCTCGGCGACCGGTGCCAGCTCCAGGTCCCAGGCACCCGACGCGGACACGCCACCCGAACCCGGCACGCCCGCCGTACCCGCCGTGCCCGCCGGTTCGAGGCGCTCGACCCGTACGTAATAGGTGCCCGCTCCCTGGCACAGGGAGCCGCCCACCTGGCGCATTCCGAGGGCCGTGACCGGCCGCGGGCTCAGTCCCGCCCCGAACCGCGCGGACGCATAGGAACAGGAGCCGCCGTTGGCGTCCTGCACCGACACCCTGATGCCGTCGCTGGCGGAGACGGCGACACCGGCGGGGGGTACGGCGGTCACGGGGACGTACGCCGTCGTCGTCGCCCGCAGCTCCACGCGGTAGTAGAGCCCGCCGTCGCGGGGGAGGGAACTCCGGTACGTCTTTCCCGGCTTCAGCCCCGGGGCGTCCACGGTGCCGGCCGCTCCGGCGACGGTCCTGGCCCCTTCCGCGAAGGCGTACCCGACGGAGGCCCCGGTCGCCGAGCCCATGGCCCCGGCCTGTGAGCCCACGGCCACCGCCGAACGGCCCGGCATCAGCAGGGCGCACAGCACCACCGCCGCCCCCGCGAGCCCGACCGCGACGGGCGGCCGACGGCTCCGCCGGGTCGCCCCGGGCCACCACCCCGCCGTACGCCACCCCGTGCGCCGACCCATCCCGTGTCACCCCTCCTCCTCGTCCACGACGGTGCGACGGGCACCCCCCAGCGGCACCCCCCAGGAGGCCCCTCCAGGAGGCACCCCTCAGAGGCACCCCCAGGAGGGCGCCCTCAAGAGGCACCCGCCCCGTACGCGCCCACCCCGTAGGCCCCCATGGAGGCACCCCCCGGAAACTCCCGACGCAGGCACCCCGCGCAGGCCCCGCACACGCCCCTCATAGAGAAGACCGCCCGTCGCCCTCTACAGCCCGAAACCGCGTTCCGCTAGTCGAGAACGGCCGACAGCCGCACTGCGTCAACGGTGGCCGTGACCGCCCACGGGCACCACATGGCGTCGCGCCGTACCGGGCCGTGGCCCATCCTGCCCCGCGCGCGCCCGGCTCATCCCGGCAATCCGTGCGGCCGTCCGAAACGCCCCGCTCGCGCGCGGCCCTACCCCCTCATCGGCGCCCGGGCAACACAAAACCCCGACCGCAGGGGCGGTCGGGGCCTGATCGGTTTCCGTTGTCTGTACTCACGAACCCGTGGGCACGGAGTCAGTCGCCTCCGTCCACAGATCCTGCTCGGCGCGATCCGCCTGGATCTGGCGGTACACGAGGAGCCCGCCGATGGCGGCCAGTGCGACCAGGAGCAGCTTCTTCACCGCGCGACCTCGTCTTTCCTTGACGTAGGGGACCTCTGGCGCCCGACTATACACACCGCCCGATATCGTTCGGTGACCTGCGCCGAGCCCCCAACTCCCGCCCACAAGAGCGCTTTAGCCGCGGACGGCGGGTCCTGAGCGGACGGTTGCCGCACATCCACGCACCGTTACTTTGCTCCCTCTTCACCACCCGAGATCCCTATTTGGGAGATTTTCTTCCGCTTTGCACCCATCCGAGTGGTGTTCATCGGAACATCGCCGCGCCACGTGCGCGGGTCCACCACTTCGCGACGCTCATACACATCATGAGGAAAGTACGCAAATCGCCCAACCCGAAAGTGAGGGGTCATGGCCAGGAGCAACAAGGTCATGAATCTGTGGACCGTCATCGTCACCGCCTTCCTCGCCCTGTTCGCGGCGCTCGGGCTCGCCTCCTCGGCCACGGCCGCGGCCGCCCCGCAGACCGAGGCCCCGCAGAAGAGCAGCGCACCCGCTCCGATGCCGGCGACGCACCACTGGTCCTGGCCAGGCTCCTGGTCCTGGTCCGAAGCCAGAGCGCTGCCCCCCACGATGAAGCAACGGATCCGGGCCGAGGCCCACGGCACATCTCCCAGTTGCCGCCACAGCCCCCTCGAAGACACCGCGGCGGACATCCTGAGGGGCCTGGCAGCCCCGGCACCGCTCACCTGCTGAGCCGACGCTCCTCCACCGCTGACGCCGGACCTGACGGAACTTGACCGAAACCGAGCCGGAATCCGACCGGCGGGCCCGAACGGAGCCGGACACCCAGCGGTACAGCGGCAGCAGCACGCAGAACGTGCGGCGCCCAAGCCACAGTGAGAGCAACTCAGCACCTCAGCAACACGGCAGAACAGCAACACGGCAACACGGCAACACGGCAACACGGCAGAACAGCAACACCTGATGGCGAACTTGCGTACAGCTCCACATCAGCGCGAGTCCCCCGGCCTCCCCCTCCCCCGGCCGGGGGCCTTCGCATGCCCGCTCTCCCCGCCCGACCCCAAGTCGTAAGGACCTCTTCAGGAGTCGTAGCCTGATGGTGAGGTGACTCCTGTGCCCAAAGCGTACGAAGTGATCGCGGACGACATCCGCCGGTCCATCCGCGAGGGCGGGCGCGAGCCCGGCCAACGCCTGCCGTCGGAGGCGGACCTGGCACGGCAGTACAGGCGCAGCGTGCCCACGATCCAGAACGCGCTCCGGGTGCTGAACGAGGAAGGTCTGATCGACAAGCGGCACGGCAGCGGCACCTTCGTCCGGTGTCCGCGCACCCGGGCGGTCCGCGACAACCGCCGGCACCAGTGGGAGAAGCGCCGGGCCCGCGAACCGGAGGCCGAGCGGGCCCAGACCGGCGCGACCGAGCGCGACACCGGCCTTGAACTGCGGGATCTCGTCTTCTACGCCAGATACCGGGAGATCAAGGCGCCCCAGGACCTCGCGGACGCGTTCGGCGTGCCCGAGCACACCGTCCTTCTGGAACGCACCTACCGGACCCGCCACGCCGCCGAGACCGCCCCGTTCAACCTGGTCACCTCCTATCTGGTCCGCGACATGATCGCCGTGAACCCGGATCTGCTGGACGACCGCAACGAGCCGTGGCCGGGCGGCACCCAGCACCAGCTGTACACCGCGGGCATCGAGGTGGACCGGGTCGAGGAGCGCTTCACCGCCCGCCCGCCGACGCCGGAGGAGGCCGAGGAGCTGGAGCTGCCCCCGGGTACGTCGGTGATCCTGCTGCGGAAGACGTCGTACGACATCGAGGACCGCGTCGTGGACATCACCCATGTCACCCTCCCCGGCGACCGCACGGAACTCCTCTTCACCACGTCCCTGGAAAGGTGGTGAGGGCCGCCGTGCGCCGGCGCGTCAGCATCGTCACCGCGGTTCACGCGCCTTCGGCCCCGTTCCTGGCGGAGGCCCACAAGTCGCTGTGCGCGCAGGAACTGCCCGACGGCTGGACGTGGCAGTGGGTGATCCAGCAGGACGGGAAGACGGACGACGTCCGTCCGTACGTCCCCGACGACGCGCGGGTGACCTTCCGGCAGGGACGGCCCGGCGGCCCCGGCGTGGCCCGCACGATGGCGCTCGCACACGCCGACGGCGCGTACGTCAAGGTCCTGGACGCCGACGACCAGCTCACCCCGGGCGCCCTCGCCCGCGATCTGGCCGTCCTCGAAGGGGACCCCGGCATCGGCTGGGCGACCTCCCGGGTGCTGGACCTCATGCCGGACGGCTCCACGGCGGGCTTCCCCGCGGACCCCGACGACGGGCCGATCGAGCGCGGCGTCGTGACGGAGTACTGGGCGCGGAACGGCTTCCGCGCCCAGGTCCACCCGGCGACGCTGTGCGTACGACGTGACCTCCTGCTCGCGCTCGGCGGCTGGATGGCGCTGCCGGCCTCCGAGGACACCGGGCTCCTGCTGGCCCTGAACTCGGTGAGCCGCGGCTGGTTCTCCCGGCAGGTGGGACTCCTCTACCGCAAGTGGGAGGGTCAGGTCACGGGCCAGGCCCCGCACGTCGACCCGGCCGAGCGGGACGCGCGGATGGCCGTCGTCGCGGCCAGGGCGCGGGCGCTGGCACGCTTCGGATGGCACACCCCGCTCACCGGCTCACCCACGCCGTCCACCGACTGACGCCCCAGGCCCCCTGTCTCCTGCCCATGCCCCGCGGCCTTCGGCCCTGGGCCCTCGGCGTGCAGGGGTCGGACCGTCACCTCGGCCCCGCGGGCCGCAGGCCGCGAGTCAGGCAGGGTCACGGCCAGGGACGGGCGCCATCTGAGGTCTCGGCGCGCTGGACGCGGACCTCGGGGCGCGGGCCACAGCCATGCGCGCATACGGCCCCGCCCCGCAGATCACGGGTCGCGGTCAGGGGGCGGGCCGTCGTCTCGGGCCCTCGGGGCGCGGGCCTCGGGGCGTGGGGCGGGGCGTCGTCATACGCCGCCGAACAGCGTGCCGAGCCCGCGTTCGACGGCCGTCACGACGTCCTCCTCCCCCTCCACCACGGCGTAGCTGCGCCGCAGGAAACGGCGCAGCGCGCCTCGGCCGTCACGCATCGGGGCAGCGCCATCGTCATCGCAAGGTTCGAGGCAGTGCCATCGCACGGGTCAGGCAGTGCCATCGCATGGGTCAGGGCAGCGTCGCCGCACGGGTCAGGGCAGCGTCTCCGCGTCCACCCGGGAGAAGATCAGATCGCACTCCGCCTCCACGGGCCCGCGCCAACGAACGGGCACGCCCGCCGGGCCGCTCAGCGCCGACGGGTAGCTCCCGGGCGCGTAGTCGTTGGCCAGCCGATAGACGTGAAAGCCCGCGTCGGTCATCGTCCCGAGCAGTTCGTCGGCCGAGTCCCCGAGCCGGGCCATGCGCTCGGGGGTCACCTCGGCGCTGATCTCCGCGTCGGGCCGCAGCCTGTCCAGCAGGGGCGCGAGGCCGCGGACGACGCCACCCTCCGCGCCCTCGACATCGATCTTGATCACCCGGGCGCTCGCGATCTCCGCCGGTTCGAGCAGTTCCGGCAGCGGACGGGCCTCGATCTCGAAGGTGGACTCCGCGGGGCCGTCGTAGGGAACGATGCTGTTCGCCCCCATGTTGCGGGAACTGGCGAGCACGAAGGTCAGGGTCTTGAGGCCGTCGGAGACCGCGGCGTTGACGGCACGGATGTTCCGGCAGTCGTTCAGCGCGCGCTGCTGCAGCAGGCGGCGGTGGAACGCGGGCGACGCCTCGATCGCCACGACCCTCCCCCGTTCCCCGACGAGCCGTGACGCCAGGACGCTGAAGACCCCCACGTTCGCCCCTACGTCGACGAAGCCGTCCCCCGGCTTCAGCCGGCGCCGCAGCCAGCTCGTCATGTGCGGCTCCCACACCCCGAACAGATACACATAGCGCTGGATGAGGTCCTGGGTGTCCACCGCGAACCGTGCGCCGGAGTGGGTCATCACGACGCGCCGGCGTGGATGGTCCCGCAGATACGGGTTCAGCCAGCGGGCGGCGAGGGTCGCCTTGCCGAACGAGCCCGGGGCGTCGCGCACATACCGGCGGCCGAGCGTGACCACCAGCTCCGACAGGGGACCGCGCATCCGATCCGCCGCTCCGCCGGTCCCCGTCATGCGATGACCGTCATCGACTGGGAGGCGCACCGCTCGGCCGTCTCCTGGACGAGCGCATCGCCTCCGCTGTGCTCGCGAGCGGACCGCACGAGGCCGTATCCGTCCTGGCACGCGACGACGGGCGGGACCCGGTCGGCGCACGCGCCGGAGGCGTGACACGGCGGGCCGGGGTCGGGGGAGACCGTCATGCGCACTCCGGTCGCAAACGGGCACCGTCCGAACGGGAGCGCCGGGCCGGTGCGGAGCAGATGACTCACACGACGTCACTGCCCCGCGAACGGTACGGCGAACCGGCCTCCGGGCGGGCGGCCCGTGCGAAGCCGGTGTCGCGGCTACCCGTCGGCACCCGCGGTCGCGAGCCAGTGGGCGAGCTTGCGCAGGGTGGTCTCGTCAAGCCGCTCCACCAGGGTCTGTACGGCGGTCAGATCGTCCGGTGTGAGGTCGTAGAGGCCCGCCCGGCCCAGTCCCGCCATGAGCACCTGGTGCCGCCGGTCGTCCATGCGCTCAGCGAGCTTGCTCGGCTCTGTGCGCTTGCTCGGCTCTGTGCGCTTGCTCGGCTCAGCGGGCCTGCTCGGCTCCACGGACTCGGCCGGCTGGTCCGCGGGTCGGGCGGGCGGCCGTACTGCCGTACCGACCGGACCTGGCGTCGTCGGGGTCGCGGAGCGTTCGAAGCGGTGCCAGGCGCCGTCCCGCGGCCCCCACAGGACGACGGTCGGCTCGCCCCCGCGCGCCCGCACGGTCTGCGTCATCTCGCCCACGGCGTGCACCACGGGGGAGCGGTACGACGACTCGGCGCCGACCCGCCATGACGCCGAGTCCGGCTCGTAGAACATCGCGACCCAGCGTGGCGTACCCGGAGGCTCCGGGCTCCGCAGACGTGTGTCCACCGCACTTCACCCCTTCGGAGACTACCCGACGGCGACCATAACTGACGTACCGTCAGATTTACAGGGTCATAGCGAGAGCACACGGGGCGTTGCCGCCGGGCCGGGGACCCGCCGCCCGGCACTGGTCCCTCCCCACGTGGAGACCAGTGCCGGACGCCGCGGGCGATGTCGATCCGCACCGCAACGGCGTCGGCGGCGCGGATCGAAGGAGAAGCGTCGCGGCCCCGAAGTCACCGCGACGACCGCCGGAAGAAGGCTCGCGACGCGCGTCTTCCGGGCTTTCGGGTCCGGACGTGGTGCCTACCCGTCCGGGCCTTCGCCACCGTTTTCTGACTCCGACGGAGGCTGACCGAGAAGCTGACCGAGAACATGCGGCGCCATGAGCCGACTCTCCGAAGCTCTGGGGTGCTGACCTGTCCGGACGACGCGCGGACGGGGCGTAACCGGTCCGCTACTGCGTCGCGATCCTGCCATCTGCGGCGCCCAGCGACGAGGCTCCGGAGCCCGGCGCAGGGCATCGCCGCAGGTCAGCCATATAGGGTGAGTTTTCCGGTCCGGACGTCCAGAGGCGGGGAGTAAGGGGTGGAGACCTTGAGTTCCGACTCAGGGGCACGCACAGCCTTCGCGGAACGTCTTGCGCTGCTCTACAAGGAAGCGGGCAATCCTCCCCTCAAGCGCGTGGCCGAGGCCGTCGTCCGGTTGCAGCGGATCGACGAGCGCGGCCGGCCCGTGCGGGTGTCCGCGCAGCGCATCAGCGACTGGCGACGGGCGAAGAACGTGCCCGCCCAGTTCGGCGCGCTCGCCGCGGTGCTGCATGTGCTGGTACCCGACGCCCGGCGCGCGCGACCGACTCCGGTCTACCCGGGCCTGTACGACCTGGCCGAGTGGCAGCGCCTGTGGGAGCGCGCGGTGGCCGACCCGGTCACCGACCGCCCGGCGTCCCCGGACGAGGCGGAGGGCGCCTCGGGGGAGGCGTCGGCCGTGCCCGGAGTATGCCCGTACCGGGGGCTCGCCGCCTATCGCCGGGAGGACGCCCGCTGGTTCTTCGGCCGGGAGCGGAGCACGCAAGCCCTCATCGACCAGCTCCGCGCGGCGGAACGGACCGGCGGCCTGGTCATGCTCGTCGGCGCCTCGGGAGCGGGAAAGTCCTCCCTCCTGAACGCCGGCCTCGCCCCGGCCCTGCGCGAAACCACGACGTCCGAAAGCCCCCCGGACGCAAACACCCCGGGCGGAAGCGGCTCGGACGGAAGCACGGCGGGCGCAACCGCCCCAGGCGCAAGCGGCCCGGGCACAAGCGGCCCGGGCACAAGCACCACAGGCCCAAACCCCTCAGACGCAAGCGGCTCGGACGGAAACACCGCGGGCACGAGCACCACAGGCACAAGCGGCGCGGGCTCAAGCACCGCCCCCGTAAGTGGGCCGGGCAGAGGCTCTACGGGCGCAAGCGCCCCAGGCGCAATGGGCTGGGTTGGAAGCACCGCGGGCACAAACGCCGCGGGCACCAGCGGCTCGGGGGCCATCACCGCGGGCACAAGCGGCTCGCACGGAGGCCCTGAGGGCACAAACGCCTCGGGCGCAAGCACCACGGACGCAAACGCCCGGGGTGGAATCGGCTCGGGCACCAGCGGCTCAGGCGGAGGCCCTGCCCGTGCAGATGACTCGGGCGCAAGCACCGCGCCCGCAGGCACCCCCGGCGACGGAGACCTCCGGCCGCGCGGGGAAGGCGAAGGCCGCCCCCACGACGACGGCACGGCGGACGGAAACGGAAGCGGCCCCGGCGCAGACACTGCGGGCGCACTCGCCCCGGGCGACACAGACCTCCGGCCGCGCGGGGAAGGCCGCCCCGGCAGCCTTGGCCAACCTCACGGCGAGACCCCGCCGCTCGACGAAGACCAACCACGCGCGGAGCCCCGACCAACCGGCGAAAACCAACCCCGCGGTCAGACCCAACTCCCCAGCCAAGACCGCCCCCGTACGGAAGCCCAGCCTCCTGTCCAAGACCACCCCCGCGGGGAAACCCACCCTCCAGCCCAACACCGCCCCCACGGTCAGACCCAACCCCCCGCCCAAGACCGACCCCCCACGGAAACCCACCCCCCAACCCACCGCCACCCCCGCGAAGGCGACCGCCCGCGGCGGCTGGTGCTTTCGCTCGTGCCCGGAAGCGACCCGCTCGCGGAGCTGACCCGCCGGATCCCCGAACTGGCCCCGCTCCTCCCGACCGCGGCGCACCCCGCGCCAGCGTCCGAGGAGCCCGGTGCCCCCCGGTTCGCCCGGGCGGTCGGCGAGGCCGTCGCCGCCTGGGCGGAGCGTGAGGCACCCGGTACCGCCCGCCCCGTGATTGTCGTGGACCAGTTCGAGGAGGCGTTCACCCTCTGCGCACGCGAGGCGGACCGACGCGCCTTCGTCCGCATCCTGCACGCCGCCTGCACGCCCGCCGGACCGCACGCCCCGGCCCCCGTACTCGTCGTCCTCGGCATCCGCGCCGACTTCTACGAGCAGTGCCTCGGCTATCCCGAACTGGCCGACGCGCTCCAGCACCGGCACATGGTGCTCGGCCCGCTGACCGCCACCGAACTGCGCGAGGCCGTGACCGGGCCGGCCAAGGCGGTGGGCCTGGAACTCGAACCGGGCCTCGCCGAGCTGATCCTCCGCGAGGTCAGCGCGGACGGCCCCCGCGGCGCACACGACGCGGGCGTCCTCCCGCTCCTGTCCCACGCGCTGCTCGCCACCTGGCAGCGGCGCAAGGCGGGCAGGCTCACGCTGGCCGGCTACCGCGCGGCGGGCGGCATCCAGGGCGCGGTGGCGGCGACCGCCGAGCGCGCCTGGTCCGGCCTCGACCCGGAGGCGCGCACGGCGGCCCGGCTGCTGCTGCTCAGACTGGTACGACTCGGCGAGGACACCCAGGCCACCCGCAGACGGGGCACGCGACGCCAGCTGGCCGAGGAGTCGACGGACCCGGACGGTACGGAGGAGTCGCTCGAAGCCCTCGTCCGCGCCCGGCTGGTGACGCTCGACGCGGACACCGTCGAGATCACCCATGAGGCGCTGCTGCACGCCTGGCCCCGGCTGCGCGACTGGATCGACGAGGACCGGCAGGGCAACCTGCTGCGCCAGCGCCTGGAGGAGGACGGCCGGGCCTGGGAGGGCTCGAACCGCGACGCGTCGCTGCTCTACCGGGGTTCCCGGCTGGAGCAGGCCCGCGCCTGGGCGGCGTCCGCCGGTGACACCTCCCTGACCCGGAGCGCCGCGGAGTTCCTGGCCGCCTCGGTCAGGCTGCGCAAGCGCACGGTACGGATCAGCCGGGGCGCGGTGTCGGCCCTCGTGGTGCTCGCGGTCCTGGCCGTCGGCTCGGCGGTGATCGCCTGGCAGCAGCGCAACGACGCGGTGTTCGAGCAGGTGGTCGCCGAGGCCGATCGCGTCCAGTACACGGATCCGTCGCTGTCCGCCCAGCTCGATCTCGTGGCGCACCGTCTGCGGCCGGGCGACGAGGGCGCCAACAACCGGCTGATCTCGATCGTCAACGCCCCGCTGGCCACGCCGCTGCTCGGCCACACCGGCGCCGTCTACCTCACCTCGTTCAGTCCGAAGGGCGACGTCCTGGCCACCGCCAGCTACGACCGGTCCGTACGGCTGTGGGACGTGACGGACCGGACCCGCCCGAGGCCGCTCGGCAAGCCCCTCACCGGCCACTCCAGCTGGGTGAGCAGCGCCGTCTTCAGCCCGGACGGCCGCACGCTCGCCAGCGCCTCGGACGACGGCACCGTCCGCCTGTGGAACGTCACCTCCCCCAGCCGGCCGCGGTCGCTCGGCACCCCGCTGAACGGGCACGACGGCACCGTGTACCTGGTCGCCTTCAGCCCGGACGGCCGCACCCTGGCCGCGGCCACCGACCGGCACGTCGTACGGCTGTGGGACGTACGCGACCCGAGCCGGCCGAAGCCGCTCGGCGTCCTGAGGGGACACACCCACGCCGTCCGTTCCGTGGCCTTCGGACCTGGCGGACGGACGCTGGCCGCGGGCGCGGACGACGGCTCGATCAGGCTGTGGGACATGACCGATCCACGCCGGCCGGCCCGGCTCGGCACGCCGCTGACCGGGCACACCACGACGGTGCACTCCCTGGCGTTCAGCCCGGACGGACGCACCCTCGTCAGCGGCAGCGCGGACGACACCGTACGCCTTTGGGACGTGGCCGATCCGCGCCGCGCGGCACCGCTCGGCACCCCGCTCACCGGGCACAGCGGCCCCGTGTGGTCGGTGGCGTTCAGCCCGGACGGCGACATGCTCGCCGCGGCCAGCGCGGACAGCACCGCGACCCTGTGGAACGTCAGTGACCCGGCCTATCCGTCCCAGGTCGGCGAGCCCCTGTCCGGCGGCAGCGGCGAGATGTACGCGCTGGGTTTCAGCCCCGACGGCCAAACCCTCGCCACCGGCAGCGGCGACAGCAAGGTCCGGCTGTGGGCGCTGCCGACCTCGGACATGATCGGCCGCATCGGCGCGTTCCGGCGGGACGGGCATGTACTCGCCACCGCCGCACGCGACGGAAAGGTCCGGCTGTGGAACATCGCCGATCCCGCCCGGCCCACGCCGCTGTCCGAGCCCTTCATGCCGGGGGACGGCGACGTGCGGACCCTGGCGTTCTCCTCCGACGGCCGTGTCCTCGCGGTGCGGATGGGAAACCGCTCGCTACAGCTGTGGAACGTCTCGGACCCCTACCGGCCCGTCCCCTACGGCGCGCCGCTCACCCTGCGGACACGCTTCACGGGCCCCAACGCCCTGGCCTTCACGCCGGACGGACGCACCCTGGCCACCGCCTACGACGACCGCACCATCCGCCTGTGGGACGTCAGCGACCCGGCCGACCCGGTGCCGCTCGGCAAGCCCCTCGCCGGCCACAAGGGCTATGTCAACTCCCTCGTGTTCGCCCCCGACGGCCACACCCTGGCGAGCGGCAGCGCGGACGGCACCGTACGGCTGTGGAACGTGGCCGACCCGCGCCGCGCGGCGCCCGCCGGCAGCCCCCTCACGGGGCACCTCGGCCCGGTCAACACGCTCGCCTACAGCCCGGACGGCCGGACCCTGGCCAGCGGCAGCGACGACGACACGGTACGGCTGTGGGACATCGGCGACCCGGCCGGGCCCACCGCGCTGGATGCGCCCCTCACCGGCCACACCGAGGCGGTCGTCTCGCTGACGTTCAGCCAGAACGGCGACACCCTGGCCAGCGGCGGCAACGACAACACCGTACGGCTGTGGGACGTCGCCCACCCGTCCAAGGCGTCCCCGATCGGCCAGTCGCTGAGCCCGAACGCCAAGACCGGCAACTTCCTGGCGTTCAGCCCCAACAGCCGCATGCTCGGAGTGTCGAGCGGCGCCGACACCGTACGGCTGTGGAACCTGGACGTCGACCAGGCCGTCCGCCATATCTGCGCGACGACCCGGGGCGTGCTGACCCGGGAGAAGTGGCACGAGTACCTGCCCCGGCTCTCGTACGACCCCCCGTGCGAGCGCTGACACCCCACGGGCGGCCGTGATCCAGATCACAACTCACGCCCACTGTCCGACAGTTGGCTCCCGCCGACCGACCACCCTTGTTACCCTTGGCCATAGCTCGACCGCTGGTGCATCCCCCGTCGCCAGCGGTCGAGCACTTCCAGACCACATCGGCGGACGCCGAACCGCAGGTCACGCTTCTTCCAGGGCTTGCCCGAACTCGCGCAGCACCCTGCCGTGCCGGCTGCGGGCCAGTTCGTGCCCGACACCTATGGCGAGCGCCACCGGCCATTCGATGAGTTCGAGCGCCGCCAGAAAACCGAGGCCCGCGAGAAACGCGAGCTGGTCCTTGGGCGGCAGTTCGACCCGCAGGTCGCCCACGCGCACGGTCACCGAATCGTCCGAGACGACGTGTTCGGCTGCGGCACGGGCCCCATGGGACCTCTTGATCGGAACCGGCGCGCTGGCCTGCGCGCTGCCGGCATCTGTCCTGCTTGCTTGCGCGGTCATGTCGAGTCCCGTTCCCTCGCCCGACGCCGGACATCCACCAGATGTCCCTCTTCCCCCCTCTCCCACGCTAGCCCCATACGCCCCCGCACCCCAGCCCGGAAAACAACAAAGACCCCCGACCATGACCGGCCGGGGGTCTTCACACTGGTGGGGCTAACAGGATTTGAACCTGTGGCCTCATCCTTATCAGGTCGATCAGGGGGAGTCGTTGGCGTCGGTCAACTCGCTCTGTTCCTCGCCTGACTGTCCGCTGAGGTTCGGCCTCGACCGCTGCTGTTCGCGCCTGTTGGTGTCAGCCGCTGATGTCAGAAACAGGAGCCCTCTTGACAAGCCCAACTCAGCGTACTAGCTGCCCACGCGGTCGGGGGAGAGAGTTTGAGGTCTGGTGATCTGCGGGGCGAGAGCATGAAAGGGGGCAATTACACTTGATCCAATGGAGAGGGCTACCGCCCTCACCGTGCGAAGCAGGCACTCGGCCCCCTTTCTTGCTCTCGGAGGGGTCCCCGCAGGTCACCAGACCTTAAAGTCTCGGAGCGACCGTCCCCAGCCCCCACTGTCCCGCCCCTCCGCTGCCTGTGGTGTCCGGCGGGCCTCAGCCGTGGCGCACCTGTCTTTGATCACAAAGCGTCGTGTCGGGTTCGTGCGGATAACGCGTGCCGACCATGCGGCGGTGCCTGCCCAAGTCAGGGCCTGGTGCTGCGGGACGGGCGAGGAATCAGGCGCGGTCCTGTGTATCGGCCCCCGGTGTGCCAGAGCGTGAAACGGGGATCACCCCGGGGCAACGATTCGGTGGCGCGGGGCCGGGGCCGGGGCGGCGCGGGCCGAAGGCAGGAGCGAAGCCCCGAGCCCCGAGCCCGCGCCGGCCCGCAGTGCGGGCCGGTGGGGTGTGGTCTCCGTAGCGGCGGCAAGGAAGCCGGTCGGCCAGCGCACAGGATGGCCGAGGCCAAGAGCCCCTGCTCTGTCCTGCGAGCCGTGGGCCATGGGCCGGGGCTGAGGTGCTGCTCCTGGGCCTGGTGAAGCATGAGAGAGCTGAGATCCTGCGGTGGCGCGCTGGTGCTCTGTCATCCCAAGTGCGCCACGGCTGAGGCCCGCCGGATGCTGCGGGCTGTGACCTGGTGGGACTCCCCCTCCCCCGCCCGAAGGGTGGGGCTTGATGAGGTAGAGAAACCTGTAACAACCCGGCTCCAGCTCCGGGGCTGGGTTCGCGCCATTGGTGGGTACCCACTAGCCTGGAACCACCCTAGGGAACTGGAGGCTGATCTATGCCCGACGCGCGGCAGATCGCCGACGACCTGCGGGCACGGATCAACGACGGTGAGTTTGGGCCTGGTGCTCGGCTACCTGGGGAACCCGCGCTCGTCAGGGACTACGGCGTAGCCAAGATGACAGCAAGTGGTGCCTTGAAGCTGCTGGTAGCGGAGGGGGTGGCGGTCTCGCGCCCTGGCTCCGGTACCTACGTGCGGGAGTTTAAGCCGATCTTGCGGGATGCGACTAAGCGCCTCTCTCGCGATCAGTGGGCAGCCGGAAAGTCGATCTGGTCGGCTGACGTCGGTGAGCGCCCGATGACCGTGACAGATCTTGAGGTGTTCGAAGAGGAAGCACCGCGATGGGTGGCTCGCATCCTGGATCTTGACGAAGGCGCTCGCGTCGTCGTGCGCAGTCGTCGGTTCATGGTCGACGGTGAGCCGGTACAGAAAGCCGTCTCGTACCTCCCCGCCGACCTGGTGCGTGGCTCACGCATCGCCGAGCCGGATTCGGGGCCGGGTGGCACTTACAAGCGCTTGGCTGAGCTGGGTGCGGAGCCGGTCCACTTCAGTGAAGACCTGCGCGCACGCATGCCTAGTTCTGAAGAGGTATCAGGCTTGGCCATCCTCCCTGGCACACCCGTGATCGAGATCTGTCGAACGGCATACACCTCGGACGGGAGACCGGTTGAGGTCAATCAGATGTTGCTTGACGCCGGTGCCTATGCGCTGCGCTACACCTTTGGTAGCTGACGCAGCGTCAGAAACTTCATAGCGAGACGGAAAGGCCCACTTCGGTGGGCCTTTTTGACGTTTCCGGAGGTGCTCGCCGCTGCGGATCGCTTGACCTCCCTAGGGAGGTTGCGCTTCAATCTCCCTAGGGAGGTAATCCCGCTCCCGTTCTCGCCTCTCTGAGGAGTGTGCCTTTCATGCCGTCCTTCAAGATCGACCTTTCGACCGCTGTGGTGTTCGTGGCGACTGCGCCCGTGCCGAAGATGGTCAACAAGCAGACCGGTGAGATCGCCATCGACAAGGACACCCGCGCGCCGCTGCACACGGTGGGCCTGCTGGTGTCGGACGAGGGTGAGGGCAACCTGTACCAAGTCGCGATCCCGGAGACCGGTCTCCCCGAGAACCTGACGCCGGGCATGCCGGTGCGGGTGGTTGGGCTGAAGGCCCGTGACTGGGAGAACGAGTTCAACGGTCAGAAGCGGCACGGGATCAGCTTCCGCGCGGTTGCGATCACGGCGGGGGCCTGACCATGGCGGACCTGGTGACCTGGCTGGAGGCCGGGACTGCTGCGGCCGGCGCGAGCGGACTCGGTTACGCGAAGTACCGGGCGCCGCGAGTGTACTGGTCGCTGGTGGGTCTCCCGGTCACCTGGGGCCGGTTCACCTGGACCTACCGGGACACGATGGAGGTGTGCGGGCTGACGGTTCAGCCGTCCGGCTTTCGTGCCTTTGTCAGGCGCAACCTGGCCCGTAGCGAGGTGCGGCCGGTGCCGCCCAAGGTCCGCCGGGTCCATCCCACGTCGGTCGGGCTGCGGGTGACCCTGCGGCTTCCCGCCGGCTTGGAGCCCGCCGATCTCGCCGCGTCCTCCGAACGCCTGCGCCATGCCTGGGGAGTGCGCTCGGTCACCGTGGCCGAGACCAAGCCGGGGTACGTGGAACTGCGAATGACCGGGTACGACGTGCTGTGCCGGGTCCGTCTGCCCCGCACCGCTCAGCCTCGTGACCTGGTGGTTCCGGTCGCGCTGCGGGAGGACGGCACGGTCTTCGAGCGGGACTACCGCAAGATCCCGCACGCCCTGACGCTGGGCGCGAACCAGTCGGGCAAGTCTGTGTATCAGCGCAACCTGATCAAGGGGCTTGCTCAGCTCCCGGTCGGGCTGATCGGTATCGACTGCAAGCGCGGTGTCGAGCAGGGCCGGTACGCGCCCCGTCTGTCGGCGCTGGTCACCGATCCGGAGTCCGCCGGTCGTCTCATAGACGCGCTGGTGGCCGAGATGGAGGACCGTTTCGATCTGCTCGCCCTCTACGGGGTTTCGGACCTGTGGGAGCTGCCGGATGAGGTCCGGCCGGTGCCGCTGGTCGTCCTGGTGGACGAGGTGGCGGAACTGTTCCTGGTGACCTCGAAGAAGGACGAACCGGCCCGCGACCGTACGGTCATGCAACTGGTCCGGCTCGGACAGATGGCCCGCGCGATCGGGATCTATCTGGAGGTGTGCGGGCAGCGTTTCGGTTCCGATCTGGGCCGGGGCGCGACCGCCCTGCGGGCTCAGCTCACCGGCCGTGTGGTGCACCGCGTCAACGACAAGCAGACGGCTGAGATGGGCTTGGGTGACATCGCCCCGGACGCGGTGATGTCCGTGACCGGGATCGCTCCGGACCGCCCCGGCCTTGCGGTGGCCGGCGACACCTCCGGGGGCTGGTCCCGGATCCGGACCCCCGAGACCAGCCCGGACGAAGCGGCGGCCGTCTGCCGCCAGTTTGCCCGCCTCACCCCTCGACTGCCGTTCCTCGCCCCGTTCCGCCCGGTGGGGCAGATCACCATCCCGCCGATGCCCGACATGCCGCCGCTCGTTCAGCCGCAGCCCGTCGGCGAGTAGCACCCTCTGCACTTCCCGGTCGGCGTGACCGTCTCACGCCAGGTCCCTACCCGAGCCATGCCGAAAACCGAACGGAGATCGCTCATGGCACGCAAGACCAGCAAGCCGACTGTCAAGCAGTGCCCGGCCTGCAAGGGCACCGGTGAGGTCTCCCGTGCTGTGCGGGTGGGCCGCAAGCGCCGCCACGCCGGCGAGCAGACCGGTATCTGCCTGGGCTGCCTGGGCGCCGGCGAGATCCCCGCCGACGACTGAATCCCCGTCAGGGACCGGGCGGCCGGACACCTGCCCCGCCGCCCGTCCCGGCCCGACTCCCTGAAGGAGGTGAAGACCCGTGCCCCGCTCAATCCGACCGGATGCTGTCCTGGTCCAGGCCGTGATCGCCGGTGCGCTGTCCTTCGCCCACCTGCACGACCTTGCCGAAGCGGCCGGACAGACCGGATGGAAGGCATGGGCCTACCCCGTCTCCGTCGACCTGCTCTTGGTCGCCGTGTGGCGCCGACTGCGCACCGAACGATCCGGGCTCGCCTGGTTCTGGTTCCTGATCGCTCTGGTCGCCTCGCTCGGGGCCAACATCGCCACCGCCGGACTCCTCGACCTGGAACACGTCCCGGCCTGGCTGCGCATCGTCGTCGCCGGCTGGCCCGCACTGGCCTTCCTCGGCGGCACCCTGCTCGCCCACCAGCCCCACACCACCGAACCAGCCCCCGACCCCGAGCCCATCCCCACCCCGGAGCCCGAACCCGCGCTGGTGGTCGACCGCCCCGAGCCGCCCGAACCGGCACCCGGAATCACCGAGCCCGCCCCGGCCCCCGCGCTGCCGGCACCGGCCGCACCGAGCGTGCCCCCGGCCCTGGTCGACCACGCACGCAAGGTCGCGGCCGAGCACCGCACCCGCACCGGCACGGACATCGACACCGCCACACTCCGCGCCCGCCTCGGCCTCACCGAGGACTTGGCAGGCGCGATCGTCGCCCAACTCG
The DNA here is from genome assembly GCF_040298665.1 of Streptomyces sp. NPDC001508. Taxonomy (NCBI): domain Bacteria; kingdom Bacillati; phylum Actinomycetota; class Actinomycetes; order Kitasatosporales; family Streptomycetaceae; genus Streptomyces; species Streptomyces sp. NPDC001508. The sequence goes on along the minus strand of NZ_JBEPAP010000007.1, from coordinate 98,857 downwards.
CCTGACAGAGAAGGAGATCCACGCATGGCCCTGTTCACCTTCAACCGTGCGGCTGACTACCTGGACGCGGCCCGTGAGATGGCCGACTCCGGTCGTCCGACGCTGGCTCGTCTGCTGGCTGAGGAAGCCGCCGATCGCACTGCGGACCCGCAGGAGGCGGCTTGCATCCTCGCTGACTTCCCCGGCCGCAGCCTGCGAACGGAGGGCTGACCATGCCGCGTCCGAACCGCTTCTACGACGTGATCCAGATCGGCCCCGTCAAGGTCGGCACGTTCAACAACGGCCGTGGCCAGACCCGGCACACCGCCGCCTGCACCGCCCCCGGCTGCGGTTTCTCCACCGAGCACCGGGACCGGTCCGCCGCCGAACTCGCCGCACGCACCCACCGCTGCAACCCCTGACCTGGAGGGCTGTCCCGTGCAGTTACCCGATGCCCAGCTCCGCGCCGGCCACATTCCCGCCGACATCTACCGGCAGATCCCGCCCGGCACCGACCTGCACAAGGTCGTGATCGTCCAGCAGGCCCCGCGCTCCTACAAGGGCCCGATCGCCCTGACCCTGCTGATCATCGCCGGATCGGTGGCCGTGCTGCTGGTGATCGCGTTCGTCGCTCAGGTCGTCGCCGGCGCTGCCGTCTCGGTCCTGTCGGCTACCGGCGGACTGAGCTACACGATCAACCGCGCCAGGAAGACCAGGGAGTTACCCCGCGCGGGCACCCGCCGGCGCTCCCGCTCGCCGTACAAGTCCCTGCCTGCCCGCCCGGTCCGCTCCAAGACCCGTCGGCACAAGTAACACCCTCCGGGGCGGCCTCTACCGCCAAGTATCCGCCGCCCCGGACGGCTCGCTCACTTCCCGATCTCTCGACCCGAAAGGGCTCACCCATCATGCCCCAGCACGCCCGGAACCCGCGCGTCTGCCTCGACTGCAACGGCTTCGCGTCGGCCATGGTCACCACCGGCACCCGCCACCACGACGGCACCCGCGCCACCCTCCGCGTCACCTGCCCCACCTGCAAGGGCACCGGCCACACCACCTCCGCCATCGTCCTCGCGCCGACCGGGAGGTGACCGCCGTGGCTCTTCTGAACTGGCGCTCTCCCGAGCACTACGACCACACCGGCGACCAGCCCTGCGTGATCTGCACCAAGCCCACTCCGCTGCGCTCGGACCGGGGCAAGCCCGTCCACAAGGTCTGCGCTGAGGAATGGATCGACGCCCACACCTCGAAGGAGGGCGACAAGTGACCGCCGCACGCCGCTCCCGCGTCCTCGACCTGTTCGCCGGTCCCGGCGGCTGGTCGGAGGGACTGCGTGCCCTCGGTCTGCGAGACATCGGTATCGAGATCGACCCCTCCGCCTGCGCCACCCGCGCCGCCGCCGGGCACACCACGGTCCGCGCCGATGTCGCCGCCTACCCCACCGCACCGCTTCGTGGGAAGGTCTCCGGGCTCATCGCGTCCCCGCCCTGCCAGACCTTCAGCGCTGCTGGACTGCGCGCCGGGAACGACGACATGGACCTGTGTCACCAGGGCCTTGACGACATCGCCCGCGGGAGCGACACCCGCGCCGCACTTCGCGCCGCCTGCGCCGACCCGCGTTCCCTCCTCGTCGTCGAGCCGCTGCGCTATGCCCTCGACCTGCGCCCCGACTGGATAGCCCTGGAGGAAGTCCCCGCAGTGCTCCCCTTGTTCGAGCACACCGCCCACCTGTTGGCCGCTGTCGGCTACTCGACGTGGACCGGCGTCCTCAACGCGGCTGACTTCGGCCTGGCGCAGACCCGCCGGCGCGCCTTCCTGATGGCCTCCCGTACCCGCCCGGCCCTGCCTCCGGAACCCACCCATGCCGACGGCGGCACCTTCGCCGACCTCTTCGGCGACGGGCTTCCCCCGTGGCGGACCATGCGCGACGCCTTGGGTTGCCCGCCCGGCGTCGTCGTCACTCGCGGGAACCACACCACGGGCGGTAGCCGCTTTCCCACCACCGGCCCGTCCTGGGCTATCACCGGCCGTGCCCGCTCCTGGCTGCTCAAGGTCGGCAACCGCCCCGCCGCCACCCGCCGGCGCCTGGACCAACCCGCACCCACTCTGCTGTTCGGCAAGGCCCTCAACGACGTCTCTTGGATCGACGCCGACGGCACCCCCATCCGCCGCCTGGACGTCACCGAAGCGGCTGCGCTTCAGGGATTCCCCGCCTCCTACCCGTGGACCGGCTCCCGGACCAAGCAGTTCGAGCAGATCGGCAACGCGGTTCCACCCCCGCTCGCGACCGCCCTGGTACGCCCCTTGATCCCCGCCGTCCTGGAGGTCGCCGCGTGACTGACACCGCCACCATGGCGGGCCTGGACCCGGCCACCCTCGCCGACGTGCTGAGGCTGGCCGGGTCCACCGGCTTCGACCGCATCCAGGACCAGATCCGCCGCACCGGCGGCTGCTCCGACCCCATCCACCTGCAAGGCTCCACCGTTACCCGCGACGCGGCCACGGGCCACGTGCTGCACTCCTACTCGACCGACACCGAACCCGGCGGCCGGCTCCGTATCGCCTGCGGCAACCGCCGTGCCTCCCGCTGCCCCGCCTGCGCCTGGACCTACGCCGGAGACACCTACCACCTGATCCGCGCCGGCCTCGCCGGCGACCCCGACAAGGGCACCCCGCACACCATTCGGGATCACCCCCGCGTTTTCGCCACCCTCACGGCGCCCTCGTTCGGCCCCGTCCACAACCGCCCCGGCAACCGGCCCTGCCGCTGCGGCACCCGCCACCCTGAGGACGCGCCCGAACTCGGCACCCCCCTCGACCCGGACACGTACGACTATGCGGGCGCCGTGCTGTGGAACAACCACGCCTCCGACCTGTGGCGCTACTTCACGATCTACCTGCGCCGCGAGATCGCGAAGCGGGCCGGACTCACCCAGAAAGCCGCCCATGAACAGTCCCGGGTGTCCTTCGGCAAGGTCGCCGAATACCAGAAGCGCGGGGCCGTGCACTTCCATGCCGTGATCCGCTTCGACGGACCCGACGGACCCGACAGTCCGCCGCCGGCCTGGGCCACCCTCGACGTTCTCACCGACGCGATCCGCGCCGCCGCTGCCCGCGTCGCTGTCGACGTACCGCCCGCGGGAGACCAGCCGTCCCGCATCCTGCGCTGGGGCACACAGCTCGATGTCCAGCCGATCGGCGCGTTCGGCCACGGTGAAGAGATCACCGAACAGGCCGTCGCCTCCTACGTCGCCAAGTACGCCACCAAAGCAGCCGAGACCACCGGCACCGTGGATCGCCGCATCGGCAACAAAGAGGCCCTGGTTCTGCTCGACGTACCCGACCACCCCGCCCGGCTCATCGCCGCATGTCTCGACCTGCACGCCCTCTACCCGGACCGGAAGCTCCGGGACTGGGCTCACATGCTCGGCTTCCGGGGCCACTTCTCCACCAAGTCCCGCCGCTACTCCACCACCCTGGGCGCCCTCCGGCAGGTCCGCGCCGACTATCGAGCCGCCCAGCAACGCGCCTCCCTCGGCCTGCCCGACCCCGACGACAGCCCCGAGGCGACCACGCTCACCCTCGCCCACTGGACCTACGCCGGACACGGCCACACCCCCGGCGAGTCCTGGCTCGCCGCCAACATCCGCCGCGAGATCCAGTACAACCGCGAAACCGCCCGCGAGGAACTACCCGGCCTGCTCGACCTGGAAGGAGCCGCCGCATGACCACCGCCACGCCTGAGCTACTGACCGTCCCTGAGGTCATGGAACGGCTCAAGGTCGGCCGTACCAAGGTCTACGACCTGATCCGCACGCGCCGGCTGGTGTCCATCAAGGTCGACGGCTGCCGCCGTATCCCGACGGACGCGGTGCGGGAGTTCATCGATGGTCGGCTTGGGGAGGCTGCCTGATGGCCAAGCGTCGCCCCAACGGCGGGGGAACGATCACCAAGCGCAAGGACGGGCGTTACCAGGGTGCCACGTACGTCACCGACACCGACGGCAACCGCGTCCGGAAGTACGTCTACGGCGCGACCTGGGACGAGGCCAACGAGAAGCTCGGCAAGCTCCAGGATCAGGAGCGGAACGGCATTCCGGTGCCCTCTCGGGCCTGGACGCTCGGGGAGTGGCTGGCCTACTGGCTGGAGCACATCGTCAAGCCGGAGCGGGAGCACAACACGTACGTCAAGTACGAGTCCAAAGTCAGGCTCTACCTGTTGCCGCACCTGGCCAAGAAGCCGTTGACCAAGCTCACGCCGTCGCTGATCCGCACGTTCATGGCTGCACTGAAGCGTGAGAGGGTGGGCGCTTCCACCCGCTTCGAGGTACTGCGTGTCCTCCGCAACGCGCTCAACAGGGCCATGCGTGAGGAGATCCTGACACGCAATGTTGCCCTCCTGGTCGACATGCCCAAGGTCAGCAAGGACAAGGGGAGGGCATGGAGCGCTCGTGAGGCCGTGGCGTTCCTCCGCACGGCTCGTTCCCACCGTCTGTACGCGGCCTGTGTCCTGGTGCTCGTGCTCGGGCTCCGCCGCAGTGAGGTTCTGGGCCTGCGCTGGCAAGACATCGACTTTGAGGCCCGCCAGTTCACTCCGCTCAAGCAGGTGCAGCGGGTCAAGGGCGCCGGCTTGGTCCTCAAGGACCTCAAGACCGAGTCCTCACAGGCCGTGCTGCCTCTCCCCGAGTTCTGCGCCCGCGCACTGGAAGAGCGGCGGGAGCTACAAGAGCTGGAGCGGAAGATCGCCGGTGAGCACTGGTCGCAGGAGTCGGACCATGACCTGATCTTCTCCTCGGAGCATGGCGGAATGCTCGATCCGGTGGGCTTCTCCCGGACCTTCAACCGGCTCGTGACGCGCGCCGGCGTCCGCCGGATCACGGTTCGCCTTGCCCGGCACACCTGTGGCACTCTGCTGGCCTTCCTGAAGGTGCATCCCAAGGTGGCTCAGGCGATCCTGCGGCACAGCCAGATCAGCATGACCATGGATGTCTACACGCACGTGGTCGGCTCCGAGGAACGGGAAGCCGTCGCCATGCTCGCCGAGCTGCTGGAAGATCCGCTCATCGGTTGATGTCAGCCGTAGATGTCAAGAACCCCCAGCCACTGAGACTGGGGGTTCTTTTCGCTGGTGGGGCTAACAGGATTTGAACCTGTGGCCTCATCCTTATCAGGGATGCGCTCTAACCAACTGAGCTATAGCCCCGCCGCGCTCTGCGGTGTGTGTCCCGCGCGCTGACTCCTGAAGATTAGCGCACGACCGGGGCAGTCCCAAAATCGGTTGTCGCAGGCTCTACGGCAGAGGTTTGGAAGGCGTCGGGACGCGGTATGCCGCCCGCCCTACTCGTCCTCCGCCAGCGTCAGCTCCACACCCCCGACGAAGCCGGCGGAGAGGTTGTAGATGAACGCGCCGAGCGTGGCCAGCGCCGTCGCGAGGACGACGTCGATGACCGCGATGATCGCCGCGAACATCAGCACATGCGGAAGCGACAGGAAGGCTTGCAGGTCAAAGCCGTTCGCCTCGTTCGAGCCGGTCGCCTCCGAGATGGTGCCGCCGACGGTCGAGAAGACGCCCATCGCGTCCAGGACCATCCACAGCACCGCGGACGCGACGACCGTGCAGATGCCGAGCGCGATGGAGAGCAGGAAGCTGACCTTCATCACCGACCACGGATCGGCCTTGGCCACGCGCAGCCGCGCCTTGCGGGTGCGGGGCGTGGTGCGCGCGCCGGTGCGCGGCCGGCGCACGGCTCCGGCTCCCGACTCGGACTCGGTCTGCGCCGGGTAGGCCTGCGGCGGGTGGTAGGGCCCGTTGGGCTGTTGCTGCCGTCGCTCGCCCGGCAGCGGCGAGGCACCGTGTGCCTCCCCTGCCGGGGGCTGGGCGCCGGGAGCGGCCGGGCCCGCTCCAGCGCCGTAGTGCTGGGTCTGCGGGCCTCGGGTGTCCGTCACAGTTCCCCCCTGGGATCCATGAGAGTCGGGCGAGTGCGGGTCGGTCGCGGGCGACTTGACCGGCTTCAGATTGGTCGTGTGCGGATCCGTCGGGTTCGCGGCGCCCGCGGCGGAGCCACGGCCGCCGTCGCCCGTTCCCTTACCGGAATCGTTGCCGGTCGGGATACCGACCGAACCGGCGCCCGTGGCTCCGCTCACGATGACACACTCCTCGTGCTACTCAGCCGAGGGCGCCTCACCCTCGTCCGTGCCGGCGGTCGCGGCCTCCTCGGCGATCTCGTCCACGGCCACGTCACCGTCGACTTCCTCCGCCTCGCGCCCCGCCTCGGCGTTACGTGCGATACCGACGACGGCATCGCGCTTGCCCAGGTTGATCAGTTGGACGCCCATGGTGTCACGGCCCGTCTCCCTGACCTCGCTGACTCGCGTACGAATCACACCGCCGGACAGGGTGATGGCGAGGATCTCGTCACTCTCCTCGACGATCAGCGCGCCGACGAGCGAGCCGCGGTCCTCCACGATCTTGGCAGCCTTGATGCCGAGGCCGCCGCGACCCTGGACGCGGTACTCGTCGACGGCGGTCCGCTTCGCGTACCCACCGTCCGTGGCAGTGAACACGAACGTACCGGTTCGAACAACGTTCATCGACAAAAGCTCGTCGCTCTCGCGGAAGCTCATGCCCTTGACACCCGAGGTGGCCCGGCCCATCGGCCGCAGGGTGTCGTCCGAGGCGGTGAACCTGATCGATTGCGCCTTCTTGCTGATCAGAAGCAGATCGTCGTCCGACGACACCAGCTCGGCCCCGATCAGTTCGTCGTCGGACCCGTCCTCCCGCTCCCGTAGGTTGATCGCGATGACACCGCCGGAGCGTGGCGAATCGTAATCCTTCAGAGGCGTCTTCTTGACCAGACCCGCCTTGGTGGCGAGGACCAGGTACGGCGCCGCCTCGTAGTCGCGGATCGCGAGGATCTCGGCGATCGACTCGTCCGGCTGGAAGGCCAGCAGGTTCGCGACATGCTGCCCGCGCGCGTCCCGGCCGGCGTCCGGCAGCTCGTACGCCTTGGCCCGGTACACCCGGCCCTTGTTGGTGAAGAACAGCAGCCAGTGGTGCGTGGTGGAGACGAAGAAGTGGTCGACGATGTCGTCTTCCTTCAGCTTCGTGCCGCGCACGCCCTTGCCGCCGCGCTTCTGCGCCCGGTAGTCGTCCGTCTTCGTCCGCTTCACATAGCCGCCGCGCGAGACGGTGACGACGATGTCCTCCTCGGCGATCAGGTCCTCGATGGACATGTCGCCGTCGTAGGGCACCAGCATGGTCTTGCGGTCGTCGCCGTACTTCTCGACGATCGCCGCCAGTTCCTCGCTGACGATGCCGCGCTGGCGGACCGGCGAGGCGAGGATCTCGTTGTACTCGTTGATCTTCACCTGGAGTTCGTCGTGCTCCTGGACGATCTTCTGGCGCTCCAGGGCGGCCAGTCGGCGCAACTGCATCTCAAGGATGGCGTTCGCCTGGATCTCGTCGATCTCCAGGAGGTCCATCAGGCCGGCGCGGGCCACCTCGACGGTCGCACTGCGCCGGATCAGCGCGATGACCTCGTCGATGGCGTCCAGGGCCTTCAGCAGGCCGCGCAGGATGTGCGCCCGCTCCTCGGCCTTGCGCAGCCTGAAGCGGGTCCGGCGGACGACGACCTCGATCTGGTGCGTCACCCAGTGCCGGATGAACGCGTCCAGGGAGAGGGTCCGCGGCACCCCGTCGACCAGCGCCAGCATGTTGGCGCCGAAGTTCGTCTGCAGGTCGGTGTGCTTGTACAGGTTGTTCAGGACGACCTTGGCGACCGCGTCCCGCTTGAGGACGATCACCAGGCGCTGGCCGGTACGCGAGGACGTCTCGTCGCGCACGTCCGCGATGCCGCCGATCCTGCCGTCCTTCACCAGGTCGGCGATCTTCTGCGCCAGGTTGTCCGGGTTGACCTGGTACGGCAGCTCGGTGACCACCAGGCACTGGCGGTTCTGGATCTCCTCGACCTCGACGACCGCGCGCATGGTGATCGAGCCGCGCCCGGTGCGGTAGGCCTCCTCGATGCCCTTGCGGCCCACCACCAGGGCGCCGGTCGGGAAGTCCGGGCCCTTGATGCGCTCGATGAGCGCGTCGAGCAGTTCCTCGTGCGAGGCGTCCGGGTTCTCCAGGCACCACTGGGCGCCGGCCGCGACCTCCCGCAGGTTGTGCGGCGGGATGTTGGTCGCCATGCCGACCGCGATGCCCGCCGAGCCGTTGATCAGCAGGTTCGGGAAGCGGGAGGGCAGGACGGTCGGCTCCTGGGAGCGGCCGTCGTAGTTGTCCGTGAAGTCGACGGTCTCCTCGTCGATGTCGCGGACCATCTCCATCGACAGCGGCGCCATCTTGCACTCGGTGTAGCGCATGGCCGCCGCCGGGTCGTTGCCCGGGGAGCCGAAGTTGCCGTTGGAGTCGACGAGCGGCATGCGCATCGCCCACGGCTGGGCCAGGCGGACCAGCGCGTCGTAGATCGAACTGTCGCCGTGCGGGTGGTAGTTGCCCATGACGTCGCCGACGACACGGGCGCACTTGTAGAAGCCGCGTTCGGGCCGGTAGCCGCCGTCGTACATGGCGTACAGGACGCGGCGGTGGACGGGCTTGAGGCCGTCACGGACGTCGGGCAGCGCGCGGGACACGATGACGGACATCGCGTAGTCCAGGTACGAGCGCTGCATCTCCGTCTCGAGCCCGACGGGCTCGATGCGCATGGTGGTGTCGCCGCCCTCGGCCTCGGGCGTGACTGGCGTGTTCTCGTCGGCCATTGCTGGTGAAGATCCTTCCCGGTGCGGTCAGCTGAGACCGACTCAGATGTCGAGGAAGCGGACGTCCTTGGCGTTGCGCTGGATGAACTGGCGGCGGGCCTCGACGTCCTCGCCCATCAGGACCGAGAACAGGTCGTCGGCCTGGGCGGCGTCGTCGAGGGTTACCTTGCCGAGGACCCGGTGGTCGACGTCCATCGTCGTCACGCGCAGTTCCTCGGCGTTCATCTCGCCGAGGCCCTTGAAGCGCTGGATCGAGTCCTCCCTGATGCGCTTGCCGCGCTGGCGGCCCAGCTCGATGAGGGCGTCGCGCTCGCGGTCGGAGTACGCGTACTCGGCGTCCTCCCGACCCCACTTGATCTTGTAGAGCGGGGGCCGGGAGAGGTACACATGGCCACGCTCCACGAGATCCCGCATGAAGCGGAACAGGAAGGTCAGCAGCAGGGTGTTGATGTGCTGGCCGTCGACGTCGGCGTCCGCCATCAGGATGATCTTGTGATAGCGGAGCTTGTCGATGTCGAAGTCCTCGTGCACCCCCGTGCCGAAGGCGGAGATCAGCGCCTGGATCTCCTGGTTCTGCAGGATCTTGTCGATCCTGGCCTTCTCGACGTTGAGGATCTTGCCGCGGATCGGGAGGATCGCCTGGTACTGCGGGTTGCGGCCGGACTTGGCCGAGCCGCCGGCGGAGTCGCCCTCGACGATGAAGATCTCGCACTTGGCCGGGTCGTTGGACTGGCAGTCCGCCAGCTTGCCCGGCAGGGACGCGGTCTCCAGCAGGCCCTTACGACGGGTCAGATCGCGGGCCTTGCGGGCCGCCACGCGCGCGGTGGCCGCCTGGATGCCCTTGCGGATGATGTCCGAGGCCTCGTTCGGGTTGCGGTCCAGCCAGTCGTTGAGGTGCTCGTAGACGGCCTTCTGCACGAAGGTCTTGGCCTCCGTGTTGCCCAGCTTGGTCTTCGTCTGGCCCTCGAACTGCGGCTCGCTCAGCTTGACCGAGATGATCGCGGTCAGACCCTCGCGGATGTCGTCGCCCGTGAGGTTGTCATCCTTCTCGCGCAGCAGCTTCTTGTCGCGCGCGTACTTGTTGATCAGCGAGGTCAGGGCCGCCCGGAAGCCCTCCTCGTGCGTGCCGCCCTCATGGGTGTGGATGATGTTGGCGAAGGAGTACACGCCCTCGCTGTAGCCGCTGTTCCACTGCATCGCGACCTCGAGGGACAGGCTCTTGTCCTTGTCCTCGGCCTCCAGGTCGATGACGGTGGGGTGCACCACGTCTCCCTTGCGGGAGTTGAGGTACTTCACGAAGTCGACGATGCCGCCCTCGTAGTGGTACGTGACCGACTTGACCTCGTCCTTCTCGTCGGCGCCCGCCTCATCGGCACCCGAGGTGGCCTTCGCCGACTCACGCTCGTCGGTGAGCCGGATGGTCAGGCCCTTGTTGAGGAACGCCATCTCCTGGAAGCGCCGCGAGAGCGTCTCGAAGGAGTAGTCGGTGGTCTCGAAGATGTCCGGGTCGGCCCAGAAGGTGACCGAGGTGCCGGTTTCCTCGGTCTCCTCGTGCTCGGCGAGCGGGGCCGTCGGCACGCCCATCTTGTAGTCCTGCGTCCACCGCCGGCCGTCGGTCCTGACCTCGACCGACACCTTGCTCGACAGGGCGTTGACGACGGAGACGCCGACGCCGTGCAGACCGCCGGAGACCGCGTAGCCGCCGCCGCCGAACTTGCCGCCCGCGTGCAGCACGGTCAGGACGACCTCGACGGCCGGCTTGCCCTCGGAGGGGACGATGCCGACCGGGATGCCACGGCCGTTGTCGACGACACGGACGCCGCCGTCGGCCAGGATCGTCACGTCGATCGTGTCCGCGTGCCCGGCCAGCGCCTCGTCGACCGAGTTGTCGACGACCTCGTACACCAGGTGGTGCAGACCGCGCTCGCCGGTCGAGCCGATGTACATACCGGGTCGCTTGCGAACCGCGTCCAGGCCCTCGAGCACGGTGATCGCGCTGGCGTCGTACGAGGCGGTGACCTCGCCGTTCGCGCCGGCGTCAGGGGACGGGATGTTCTCGTTGGGGTTGCCGGAATCGGCCACGAAGCGCCCTTTCTGGCACAGCACGAGCCAGGCTCCTGGGGGTGCCCCCTCTGGGGGAGGGTTGCCGGAGCGGCTGCGGCATGTTGCGTTGGTAAGCCTTGATCAGCGTTGCTCAGCTTTTCCCGGACGGTCCCCACGTTCGGGGCGGGATCGGCTCCAGTCTACCGGTAGCGCCGACAGTGATGGGGGTTTGCCGGTACCTGAGTCCCCATGTGCCGCCCTCAACCGGTCTCGGCCGGGTCCCGATATACGGAAGGGGGCTCCAAGAGGCTCACAGCGCCACTCAGCGCTTCCGGCTGTCAACCCCTGGCTACTCCAGGGTCAGCTCGCGCCGGGCGTTCACCCGCGATCCCCCGGTCAACCCGCCCGCGACGGTCAGAAACGGGCGCCCGACCAGCGAAGATGTGAGGTCGGTCACCTGATCGGCGGGCGCGTCGCAGCCCCGCTCGACGGCCCCGTGAACGCCCCCCTCGGTGAGGCGTCGGTCACCCGTAGGTGTCGCCGGGGCCCGTGCTGCCCGGGGCGCGCAGAGGGCCGTAGCGACGGGCGGTACCGCCCGGACCGTGCACCTTGATCAGCTTCACGGTGCCGTGGCCCAGGTCTTCGTTGAGGCGGGCGACCAGCGTCGGCGCGAGCAGCCGCAGTTGGGTCGCCCACGCCGTGGAGTCGCACTGCACGGACAGGACGCGCTCGTCCTCGTCGTAGCGATGCGGCACGCAGTGCTTGGCGAGGTCGTCGCCGACGATCTGCGGCCAGCGGCCCATGACCCCGCCCACCGCGGCGGGCGCCTCCCAGCCGCGCTCGGTGATCAGCCGGTTGATGGCGGCGCCCAGCGCCATCGGGTCGCGGCCGTCGGCCCGCGCGCCGGAGCGCAGCCCCCCGCGCCGCGCCTGCTTCTTCTGCCGTGCCGCGTCCCCACGCGCGCGTGCCGCCTCCTTCGCCGCGCGCAGCGCCACGCGCGCGAGGTCGACGCCCGAGGGCTCGGCGGGCCGCTGGGACCGCGCCGGGGCCGGCTCGTCGCTGCTCATGCGCGCTCCACCCTCCCGTCGGACACCGTGTACCGGGCCCCGGCCAGGACGTCCGGTACGTCGTCGTCGACCGCGGCGGTCACCAGGACCTGCTCGCCCGGCGCGACCAGTTCGGCCAGCCGCTCCCGCCGCCGGGCGTCCAACTCGGCGAAGACGTCGTCCAGGACCAGCACCGGTTCGTTGCCCTCCGAGCGGAGCAGGTCGTACGAGGCCAGGCGCAGCGCCAGCGCGCAGGACCAGGACTCGCCGTGCGAGGCGTACCCCTTGGCGGGCAGCCGGCCGAGTTTGAGGATCACATCGTCCCGGTGCGGGCCGACGAGGGTGACGCCCCGCTCGATCTCCTGCTTGCGCGCCTCGGCGAGCGCGGCCGTCAGCTGGCCGTACAGCTCCTCGCGCGTGTGGGCCTCGCCGGGCGCGGACGGCTTGTACTCCATGGCCACGGGACCGCCCCCGGGGGCCAGTTGCTCGTACGCCTTGTCGGCCAGCGGCTCGATCGCGGCGATCAGATCGAGGCGCTGGGCGAGCAGTTCGGCGCCCGCGCGCGCGAGATGCTGGTCCCAGACGTCGAGCGTGGACAGATCCGTCCCCGCCCGGCCGCCGTGCCTGCGGGCCAACGCGGCCGATTTCAACAGGGTGTTGCGCTGCTTGAGGACCCGCTCGTAGTCGGAGCGCACGCCGGCCATCCGCGGCACCCGGGCGGTGATCAGCTCGTCCAGGAAGCGGCGCCGCTCCCCGGGGTCGCCCTTGACCAGCGCCAGGTCCTCGGGCGCGAACAGCACGGTCCGTACGATGCCCAGCACGTCCCGGGGCCGGACCTGCGCGGACCGGTTGACGCGGGCGCGGTTGGCCTTGCCGGGGTTCAGCTCCAGCTCGACCAGTTGCTGCCGCTCGCCCTGTCTGACCTGGGCTCGGATGATCGCGCGTTCGGCCCCCACGCGGACCAGGGGGGCGTCCGAGGCGACGCGGTGGCTGCCGAGGGTGGCGAGATAGCCGATCGCCTCGACGAGGTTCGTCTTGCCCTGCCCGTTGGGGCCGACGAAGGCGGTGACGCCCGGGTCGAGCGGGACCTCGACCCGGGCGTACGAGCGGAAGTCGGCCAGCGAGAGATGCGTGACGTGCATGGTCGTTCGCCGACCTCCCCCAATGTTGTGGACCGATGTGCGGCCCTGTGGATTACTTCTTCTCGACCGCGTGACCGCCGAACTGGTTCCGCAGCGCCGCGATCATCTTCATCTGCGGGGAGTCGTCCTGCCGCGAGGCGAACCGGGCGAACAGCGACGCGGTGATCGCGGGCAGCGGCACCGCGTGGTCTATGGCGGCTTCCACGGTCCACCGGCCCTCGCCGGAGTCCTGTGCATAACCCTTCAGCCCGGCCAGGTGCTCGTCCTCGCCGAGGGCGTTCACCGCGAGGTCCAGGAGCCAGGAACGGATGACCGTCCCCTGCTGCCAGGAGCGGAAGACCTCCCGCACGTCCGTGACGGAGTCGACCTTCTCAAGAAGCTCCCAGCCTTCCGCGTACGCCTGCATCATCGCGTATTCGATGCCGTTGTGGACCATCTTCGCGAAGTGGCCCGCGCCGACCCTGCCGGCGTGCACCGAACCGAAGTCGCCCTCCGGCTTGAGCGCGTCGAAGACCGGTTGCGCCCTGGCGACATGCTCCGGGTCGCCGCCGTACATCAGCGCGTAGCCGTTCTCCAGGCCCCAGACCCCGCCGGAGACACCGCAGTCGACGAAGCCTATGCCCTTGGCGGCCAGTTCCTCGGCGTGCTTCTCGTCGTCCGTCCAGCGGGAGTTGCCGCCGTCCACGACGACATCACCGGGCTCCAGCAGACCGGCCAGCTCGTCGATGGTGGACTGGGTGGGCTCGCCGGCCGGGACCATCACCCAGACCACGCGCGGACCGGAGAGCTTGCCCACAAGCTCCTCCAGGCTGTGCACATCCGCGAGGTCCGCGTTGCGGTCGTATCCGATGACGGTGTGGCCCGCGCGACGGATCCGCTCGCGCATGTTGCCGCCCATCTTGCCGAGGCCGACGAGACCGAGCTCCATCAGTTGCTGTCCTTCGGTTGCTGTGTGACGTACGGGGCACGTTCGTACCCGCGTCCGAGCCTAAACCCGGACCGCCATGCACAGCTGTGGGCATACGCGCTCATACGTACGCCCCTCACCTGGGGCTTTGCCGGTGCGGGCGGTCAGCCGCTGAGGCGCACCGGCATGATCAGGTACTTGTAGGCCTCGTCCGCCTCGGCGTCCACCGCGGGCCTGCCGCTGAGCAGCGCGGGCTTCGTGGACGTCGTGAACGACAGCTGCGCCACCGGCGAGTCGATGGCGCTCAGGCCGTCGAGCAGGAAGGTCGGGTTGAAGGCGATGGAGATGTCGTCGCCCTCCAGCTGCGCGTCGACCCTTTCCACAGCCTGTGCGTCGTCGCTGGAGCCGGCCTCCAGGATGAGCACGCCCTGCTCGAAGCTGAGCCGCACCGGGGTGTTGCGCTCGGCGACCAGGGCGACGCGCTTGACGGCCTCCACGAAGGGGGCGGTCTCGATCACGGCGACCGAGTTGAACTCCGTCGGGAACAGCGTGCGGTACTTGGGGAGGTCGCCCTCCAGCAGGCGCGTGGTCGTCCGCCGGCCCGCACCCTCGAAACCGATCAGGCCCTCGCCGGCACCGGAGCCGGACAGGGCGAGCGTCACGCTGTCCCCGCTGGTCAGCGCCTTGGCGGTGTCCAGGAGGGTCTTGGCGGGCACCAGGGCGACCGCGGAGGCGTCCGGGTTCTCGGGCTTCCACAGGAACTCGCGGACCGCGAAGCGGTAGCGGTCGGTGGAGGCGAGCGTGACGGTGTCGCCCTCGATCTCGATGCGCACACCGGTCAGGACGGGCAGCGTGTCGTCGCGTCCGGCCGCGATGGCGACCTGTGCGGCGGCGGAGGCGAAGACCTCGCCGGGGACCGTGCCCGTGGCGTTCGGCATCTGCGGCAGGGCCGGGTACTCCTCCACAGGCAGGGTGTGGAGGGTGAAGCGCGAGGAGCCGCAGACCACCGTCGCCCGTACACCGTCTGTGGAAATCTCCACCGGGCGGTTGGGCAGGGCGCGGCAGATGTCGGCCAGCAGGCGGCCGGAGACGAGGACCGTGCCCTCCTCCTCGACCTCCGCCTCGACGCTCACGCGCGCGGAGACCTCGTAGTCGAAGCCGGACAGGCTCAGCTGGCCGTCCTCGGCCTTCAGGAGGAGGCCGGCGAGGACAGGCGCCGGCGGACGGGCCGGGAGGCTGCGTGCCGCCCAGGCCACTGCCTCCGCGAGTACGTCGCGTTCCACCCGGATCTTCACCGTAAGCCGCCTCCTGCTGTTGCTACTGAGTCCTACGACCCGGTGTCACTGCCCCATGGGTAGGGAAGAACACCGGCGACCAGTCTGACGCACCGCACTGACAGTAGGTGCCCGTCGCGGTCAAGTCGTGCCGGGGGGTGGTCGGGCACGAGAGGGCGAGTTGTGCACAGGCCCCGCTTCGAAACGGATTCCGCTCTCTCTCTGATTGGGAGTAGTAGTAGGGCCTGTGGATACCGTGGATAACCACGTTTGCCCTGCTCAGCGCGGAAATTTTGTCCACTGGCCCTGTGGGCGGAGGCGGTGGACAACCAGGGGTCTCTGTGGAGAACAAGAAGTTCTGCACACCCCACCCACAGCCTGAGGCCACTTCTCCCCAGCTGCGTCCCCAGGTTTACCCAGGTTTCCCACAGCCCAACCCGGCACCTTGGTGTGACGCCTTTCACTCGAGGCGGTGATCGGGTGCGTCGTGTTGCCGAACAGTGGACAGAGATGTGGAGAAGCCCGGGATCACTGGGGACAACCGGCCCCAGCCTGTGGGCCGACGGTGGACAACTCCGTGCACAGCCTGTGGATCCCCGCTTTGTCCACAGGCTGTGGAGATCTTTCGTCCACTAATCCACAGCCGGGTGACCTGCCTCGATGTTCCTTCACCCGGCCGGGCTGTGGATACGTTCTGGACAACTCGGCGATCCCCAGGATGTGGACGGAAGAAACTCACCGAATCTGTGGAGAGCGGCCGTAACCCGGCGGGTAATCGAACACGTGGTGACGGGCGGGCGTCGGGTGGCCGCCGACGCGCGCCGCCGAGCCTGGCCTGTGGACGGGCTCCGACGGCGATCCGACGGCGTTCCGGCGGCGCTCTGGCGGCGTTCCGACGGCCTCCAGCCGCGTCCCGGCCGTCTGCCGGCCCCGTCCTGGCCGCGTCCCAGCCGCGTGCCAGCCGCGATCCGGTCGCGTGCCGAGCACGCGCCGGAGACACGGAAAGGCGCCCCGGGGATCTCTCCCGAGGGCGCCCGGTGCCGTGCTGTGGCCGCCGTCAGCCGTTCTTGATGCGGTTGGTCAGCTCGGTGACCTGGTTGTAGATGGAGCGGCGCTCCGCCATCAGCGCGCGGATCTTGCGGTCGGCGTGCATCACCGTCGTGTGGTCGCGCCCGCCGAACTGGGCGCCGATCTTCGGCAGCGAGAGATCGGTCAGCTCCCGGCACAGGTACATGGCGATCTGCCGGGCGGTGACCAGGGCACGACCGCGCGAGGTGCCGCACAGGTCCTCGACCGTGAGACCGAAGTAGTCGGCCGTCGCCGCCATGATGGCCGGCGCGGTGATCTCGGGGGCGGTGTCCTCGCCGCCGGGAATCAGATCCTTGAGGACGATCTCCGTCAGGCCCAGGTCGACCGGCTGCCGGTTGAGCGAGGCGAACGCCGTCACCCGGATCAGCGCGCCCTCCAGCTCGCGGATGTTGCGGGAGATCCGGGAGGCGATGAACTCCAGCACCTCGGGCGGGGCGTTCAACTGCTCCTGCACCGCCTTCTTGCGCAGGATCGCGATGCGGGTCTCCAGCTCGGGCGGCTGGACGTCGGTGATCAGACCCCACTCGAAGCGGTTGCGCAGCCGGTCCTCCAGGGTGACCAGCTGCTTGGGCGGCCGGTCGCTGGAGAGCACGATCTGCTTGTTCGCGTTGTGGAGCGTGTTGAAGGTGTGGAAGAACTCCTCCTGCGTCGACTCCTTGTCCGCGAGGAACTGGATGTCGTCCACAAGAAGGATGTCCATCTCGCGGTAGCGCTTGCGGAAGCTGTCGCCCTTGCCGTCACGGATGGAGTTGATGAACTCGTTGGTGAACTCCTCCGAGCTGACGTACCGCACGCGCGTGCCCGGGTACAGGCTGCGCGCGTAGTGCCCGATGGCGTGCAGCAGATGCGTCTTGCCGAGCCCCGACTCCCCGTAGATGAAAAGGGGGTTGTACGCCTTCGCCGGTGCCTCGGCGACGGCGACCGCGGCCGCGTGCGCGAAGCGGTTGGACGCGCCGATGACGAACGTGTCGAAGAGGTACTTCGGATTCAGCCGTGCGGTCGGCTCGCCCGGACCGGTCGCCGGCGCGGGCTGCGCGGCCAGCGGCCCGGGGGCACCCGTCGTCGGCAGGTTCGGGCCCACGGGACCGCCGCGGTGCACCTGGCCGGCGCCGGCCGGCGGCTCGGGCAGCTCGCGCCGGGCCGGGTCCCGCTGGTCGTAGTCGGGGCGTGATCCTTCGTAGCCGGAGCGCTGCCGCTCGTACGGCGGGCGCTCCATGCCCTGCGGGCGGTAGTCCTGCCCGGCGCCGTACGCGTCCTGGCCCGAGGTGTAGGAGTCCGGCGGCCCATAGGCGTCACGCGCGGACGAACCGTAGGAGTCCTGCGGCGGCGACGCGTACGGGTCACGCTCCGGGAAGCCGAGCCGCGGCTGCTGCCAGCCGTACTCGTCCCGGCCGGACCGCGGCCACGCGCCGGGCTCGGGCCGCTGGTACTCGGACGGATAGGCGGGGCGGGGGGCGGGGAGCCGGTCCGGCCTGATGCTCGTCTCCGTGCCCGGCAACTGTTCGGTGCGGTGCCGGCCGTACCCCTCGTACGGGGCCGACGGCAGTTCGGGCTCCTCGTAACGGGACTTCGGCACCGTCGGCGCGGTCTCCTCGGCCGGGGGCGCGCGCCGCGGGGCGGGGGGCCCAGGAGGCTCGCCCGCGGACTCGTCGACGGTGATGGCGATGCGGATCGGGCGGCCGCACTCCCGGCTCAGGGTCTCGCTGACGATCGGCGCCAGCCGGCCCTCCAGCACGCCCTTGGCGAACTCGTTCGGCACGGCGAGCAGCGCGGTGTCCGCGACCAGGGCAAGCGGCTGGCACCGCCGGATCCAGTGCTCGTCCTTCGCCTCCACGCCCTGACCACGGCCCTCCCCGAGGAGTTGCTCCAGTACGCGTGGCCACACTGCGGCAAGATCGGCAGGTACGTCAGCCACAGGGCACGCTCTCTCGCAGGTCCCACGAACGTGTGGTTGTGGGACGGGTCGGGATCTAAAAGGGGTGGTGCGGGGGACAAGGGAACGAATCGGGGTCCAGTCACGGTAGTCAGCGCGGCGGGTACGGTTCAAGTTGTTGTCCCCAGCCTGTGGACAGTGTCCCTGCGTGACCCCGGGTTTGACCGGATGGCGTAGCCGCGCGTACCGTAACCAGGTCGAGTTGTCGATGGCTGCTGCCGCCTGCCTCCGATGGGCACAGGTCACGTCAGGTGATCGGTAAGCGGTGCACTCGGGCGTCACTGCGAGCTACTCGTGGGCGCACGGTGACAGCCAGGACGGCACCCCGCCACTACTGATTCTTTCTGGAGCCCCCGAGTGAGCAAGCGCACCTTCCAGCCGAACAACCGTCGTCGCGCGAAGACCCACGGCTTCCGGTTGCGTATGCGCACCCGTGCCGGCCGCGCGATTCTCGCGTCCCGCCGTAGCAAGGGTCGCGCCCGTCTGTCCGCCTGATCCCGATCAGGTCATGACGTCGTGCTGCCCACCGAGAACCGGCTGAGGCGGCGCGAGGACTTCGCGACCGCGGTACGACGGGGGCGCCGGGCCGGACGCCCGCTCCTCGTCGTCCACTTTCGTAGCGGTGCCACGGACCCGCACGCGCCTGGGGAGAGCGCTTCCCCGACGCGTGCGGGTTTCGTCGTCAGCAAGGCCGTGGGCGGTGCGGTCGTGCGCAACAAAGTGAAGCGCAGACTTCGTCATCTGATGCGTGACCGAGTCGCCCTGTTCCCCCCCGGTAGCCTGGTAGTCGTACGAGCGCTGCCCGGATCGGGTGACGCAGACCATGCACAGCTGGCCCGAGACCTGGATGCCGCCTTGGGGCGACTGCTGGGAGGGGGCGCGCGATGAAGTACCCGCTGCTGGCTCTGATCAAGCTCTATCAGTGGACGATCAGTCCACTGCTCGGGCCGGTGTGCAAGTACTACCCGTCGTGTTCCCACTACGGCTACACGGCCATCGACCGGCACGGTGCGATCAAGGGCACGGCACTGACCGCCTGGCGCATCCTCCGGTGCAATCCGTGGTCGCTCGGCGGTGTGGACCATGTTCCGCCGCGCAAGCGCCCGCGGTGGCACGAAAAGCTGCGCAGCGCCTGGCGCGCACGCAAGGGCGGGCCCTCCGCCGCCGAACCGGCCACCGAGGCGAAGCTCCCCTCCGGGCTTCCCTCAAGCCCGGCCGCAGAGACCTCGTCCCATGCCCAAGGAGCATGATTAGTGGACACGATTGCCAGCCTCTTCAGCTTTATCACCACACCCGTTTCCTGGGTCATCGTCCAGTTCCACACGGTGTACGGCGCCATCTTCGGCCCTGACACCGGGTGGGCCTGGGGCCTGTCGATCGTGTCCTTGGTGATTCTGATCCGTATCTGCCTGATCCCGCTCTTCGTGAAGCAGATCAAGGCGACCCGGGCCATGCAGACGCTGCAGCCCGAGATGAAGAAGATCCAGGAGCGCTACAAGAACGACAAGCAGCGTCAGTCCGAAGAGATGATGAAGCTGTACAAGGAGTCGGGGACCAACCCGCTCTCCTCGTGCCTTCCCATCCTGGCGCAGTCCCCGTTCTTCTTCGCCCTGTACCACGTGCTCAACGGCATCGCGTCGGGCAAGACCATCGGTGTCATCAACGACCAGTTGCTCGCCAGCGCCCAGAAGGCGCACATCGTCGGCGCCCCGCTGGCCGCGAAGTTCACCGACAGTGCGGACAAGGTCTCCGCGCTCGGTGCCTCGCTGACCGACGTCCGCGTCGTCACCGCGATCATGATCGTCCTCATGTCGGCGTCGCAGTTCTACACGCAGCGCCAGCTGATGACGAAGAACGTCGACACCACGGTGAAGACGCCGTTCATGCAGCAGCAGAAGATGCTGATGTACATCTTCCCGGTCATGTTCGCTGTCTTCGGTATCAACTTCCCCGTCGGTGTCCTCGTCTACTGGCTGACCACCAACGTGTGGACCATGGGCCAGCAGATGTACGTCATCCACAACAACCCGACCCCGGGTTCCAAGGCCCAGGCCGCCTACCTGGAGCGCCTGACCAAGCACGTCACGCACCACGGCAAGGTCCGTCGGCGCAGCGAGAAGGTCATCGTCAAGGCGATCGTCACCAAGGGCCGCGACCGCAACGAGTACGAGCGCAAGTTCATCAACGGCCTGAGCAAGGCGGGCCTCGCCGCGCAGAGCGACGGCTCCGTGATCAAGAGCGAGAGCCAGGCCGTCGCCGAGGCCGAGGACGGTGCGACCACCACCGCTCCCAAGCGCCAGCAGCCCAAGCGTCAGACCAAGGCCCAGCGCCAGTCCGGCAACCCGAAGCAGGCCGGTGACGACGCGCCGACCACGTCGCTGAACAAGTCCGAACAGCCGCAGGACGCCAAGCCCGCAGCCAAGCAGGCCCCGCAGCAGGGCGCCGGCACCCGCAGCAAGGCCCAGTCCGGTCAGCGCAAGGGTTCACAGCGGCCCAAGTCCCCGTCCAAGAAGTAAGAAGGAGCCCATCCCGTGACGGAAGGCACCACCTCCGCCGCTGCCGAGGGTGCAGACACCCTGACCCGCCTGGAGCAGGAGGGTGAGATCGCGGCGGACTATCTTGAGGGTCTGCTCGACATCGCCGACCTCGACGGCGACATCGACATGGACGTTGAGGCCGACCGCGCCTCCGTGTCGATCATCAGCGACACGGGCAGCCGCGATCTGCGGAAGCTGGTCGGCCGTGACGGCGAGGTGCTGGAAGCCCTCCAGGAGCTGACCCGCCTGGCCGTGCACCGGGAGACCGGGGACCGCAGTCGGCTGATGCTGGACATCGCGGGCTACCGCGCCAAGAAGCGCGCCGAACTCTCCGAGCTGGGCGCCAAGGCCGCCACCGAGGTCAAGAACACCGGCGAGCCCGTCAAGCTCGAGCCGATGACCCCGTTCGAGCGCAAGGTCGTGCACGACGCGGTCAAGGCCGCGGGGCTGCGCAGCGAGTCCGAGGGCGAGGAACCACAGCGGTTCGTCGTCGTGCTGCCCGCCTGATCGGCCCCTACGTTCCACCGGCCCCGTCTGTTGCCCAGACGGGGCCGAACTTTGTCAGCCTGGTAGTTCTGTGGTCGGCGCACGGCGTCGGCGCTGTACGGAAGGACGGTCCCCGTGACGGAGGCAGCGGATCTCCCCCCTGCGCCCGAACAGGCGCGGGAAGTGTTTGGCGATCGCTTCGCCGATGCGGTCCGCTATGCGGAGCTGCTGGCCGAGGCCGGCGTGCAGCGTGGTCTGATCGGCCCACGGGAAGTGCCCCGCCTGTGGGAGCGACACCTGCTCAACTGTGCGGTGCTCTCCGAGGTCGTCCCCGAAGGGGTCACGGTGTGCGATGTGGGCTCGGGCGCCGGCCTGCCCGGCATTCCCCTCGCGCTCGTCCGCGAGGACCTGAAGATCACCCTGCTGGAGCCGTTGCTCCGCCGTACCAACTTCCTCGCCGAGGTCGTCGAACTGCTGGGGCTGGACCATGTGACCGTCGTCCGTGGCCGAGCCGAGGAGGTCATGGGAAAGCTGCCGCCGGTCCACGTGGTGACGGCTCGGGCAGTTGCCCCGCTGGACCGGCTCGCCACCTGGGGGATCCCTCTGCTGCGCCCGTACGGTCAGATGCTCGCGCTGAAGGGAGACACGGCCGAGGAGGAGCTGAAGGCCACAGGTGCCGCGCTGAGCAAGCTGGGAGCGGTGTCGACCTCCATCCTGCGTGTGGGCGAGGGCGTCGTGGACCCGCTGTCCACCGTCGTACGGGTCGAGGTCGGGGAGAGTCCCGGCGGTGTGCGTTTCGCGGCCAAGCGAGCAAAGGCGGCCCGTACCGGGCGGGCCCGCAGACGTCGTTGAGGATGTCAGAACGGATGAGTGATGCTGATCCGTCCTGACGACCACCCGTACTCCACACAAGCCTCCAAACCTACGCAACCCGGAGTGTCGCGAAGAATACGGCCGCAGTCGCTGTGCATCGTGTTTCACGTGAAACGTCGCTCACTCTTGCACGGCATCATCAGTCGCGGCCGCGCCGCGGCCGAACCCCGCGACCGCAAGCCTCTGGGGTCACTCGGGGAAACGCTCCCCTCGAATGACGCTCCGTCCCCCTGTGGGGGCCCGGAGTTGTCCACAGAGGTGGATTTCTCCACAGAACACCAGGCCTCACTGGTTCATGACCCCGAAGGCATGGGAGGCTCTGTTCATCGCGAGCCTGAAGTCGAGGAGAGTGAATCCTTGCGGTCCGACGCCAACATCGCGGGACCGATGACCGATCCGGTCCCCGGTCCCCGTACCGAGTCGATGGGGGCGGATGTTTCACGTGAAACACCGCCCCCGATGGACGACACTCCCATCGGTCGTGCTGCCCAATTGGCGGTGGAGGCTCTGGGCCGCGCCGGCGAAGGGCTGCCACGGCCCGAGCAGACCCGAGTCATGGTGGTCGCCAATCAGAAGGGTGGCGTCGGCAAGACCACGACGACGGTCAACCTTGCCGCTTCACTCGCTCTGCACGGCGCCCGTGTCCTGGTGGTCGACCTCGACCCGCAGGGCAATGCCTCGACCGCGCTGGGTATCGACCATCACGCCGAAGTCCCTTCCATCTACGATGTGTTGGTCGAGAGCAAGCCGCTGGCGGAGGTGGTGCAGCCGGTCCCCGACGTCGAGGGCCTCTTCTGTGCCCCCGCCACGATCGATCTCGCCGGTGCGGAGATCGAGCTGGTATCGCTGGTGGCCCGGGAGAGCCGGCTCCAGCGGGCCATCCAGGCGTACGAGCAGCCGCTGGACTACATCCTCATCGACTGCCCGCCGTCCCTCGGCCTGTTGACCGTCAACGCCTTGGTGGCCGGGGCCGAAGTCCTCATCCCCATCCAGTGCGAGTACTACGCGTTGGAGGGACTGGGGCAACTGCTGCGCAACGTCGACCTGGTGCGAGGCCACCTCAACCCCGCCCTGCATGTGTCGACCATCCTGCTCACCATGTACGACGGCCGGACGCGTCTTGCCTCCCAGGTCGCGGAAGAGGTGCGCAGCCACTTCGGTGACGAGGTGCTGCGGACGAGCATTCCCCGCTCGGTCCGTATCTCCGAGGCGCCGAGCTATGGGCAGACGGTGCTGACCTACGATCCTGGATCGAGTGGCGCCCTCTCTTATCTTGAGGCGGCACGAGAGATCGCGCTGAGGGGCGTCGGCGTCAGCTACGACCCGACGCAGGCCCATATCGGGCCACAGAGCAACCCGAACATGGTGGAGGGGATTCAGTGAGCGAGCGACGGAGGGGGCTGGGCCGCGGGCTGGGCGCATTGATCCCTGCTGCCCCGACCGAGAAGAACCCGGCCTCGGCCGCGGTGGGGGGAGCGCCATCTCCGTCGCCCGCCCCGGTTCCGGTGCTGACGACGGACCGTGGGGTGGCCGCGGCGAAGGTGACCACGCTGCCGCCTGTTTCACATGAAACCGAGGAACCAGCGGTCTTCAGCATCACCGAGACGCCAGCACCGCCGATGGGTGCTCACTTCGCCGAGATCCCCCTCGACTCCATCACTCCGAACCCGCGCCAGCCGCGTGAGGTCTTCGACGAGGACGCGCTGCAAGAACTGGTCACCTCCATCAAGGAGGTCGGTCTCCTCCAGCCTGTCGTCGTACGGCAGTTGGGACCCGCCCGCTACGAACTCATCATGGGTGAGCGGCGTTGGCGCGCCTGCCGGGAGGCAGGGCTTGAGGCGATCCCCGCGATCGTGCGGGCGACGGAGGACGAGAAGCTCCTCCTGGACGCCCTCCTGGAGAACCTGCACCGCGCCCAGCTGAACCCTCTGGAAGAGGCCGCCGCCTACGACCAGTTGCTCAAGGACTTCAACTGCACCCATGACCAACTGGCCGACCGGATCGGGCGTTCTCGCCCCCAGGTCTCCAACACCCTGCGGCTGCTGAAGCTGTCGCCGGCCGTCCAGCGACGGGTCGCCGCCGGTGTGCTCTCCGCCGGACACGCCCGGGCGCTGCTGTCCGTGGAGGACTCCGAGGAGCAGGACCGACTCGCCCACCGGATCGTGGCCGAGGGGCTTTCCGTACGTGCCGTCGAGGAGATCGTGACCCTGATGGGCTCCCGTCCCCAGACGACGCAGCGGTCCAAGGGGCCCCGGGCCGGAGCCCGTGTCTCCCCGGCGCTGAACGAGCTGGCCACCCGTCTCTCGGACCGCTTCGAGACACGGGTGAAGGTCGACCTCGGTCAGAAGAAGGGCAAGATCACGGTCGAGTTCGCCTCCATGGAAGACCTTGAGCGGATCCTCGGCACGCTCGCTCCGGGTGAGGGTCCGGTCTTCCAGCAGGGTCTCCACGACGGGGACCCCGAGGCGTCGGAGGACTGACAGCACGGGCGTCCCTGCCCCTGTCGGACGACGGAGCGGCTGGTGTCGGACGACGGAGCGGCTGGTGTCGGACGACGGAGCGGATCGTGTCCGGTGTGTACCGGAACACGATCCGCTCTTTGCTTTTTGTCGGTATCGATGCAAACGCATCGTGGATACGATGCGTACGGGTATGGCGCATTCACCTGGCAGCACCTCTCGGTGGAAGGCGGGGGTCATGCGAACGGTGAGCCGGACCGGAGTGGTGAGCGCGGGCCTGGGACTGGGCGTGCTCGGCGGCTTCGTCGGCAGTCTGCTCAGGGAACGGAGCGCTTTGACAGCCGCTCGCGACGCGGCGGGCGAAGGAAGCGAGGAACAGCCTTCATGGGGCGCCGGCTCGTACCGCTCACGCTGGACAATCTTCAGGATCTTCCCAAGCGTTGCCGCTCGTGTGTCTTCTGGGAACTCGACCCGGTCAGCGGCGAGGCCGCGGTAAAGGCGGGCACGGCCACGGTGGAGAAGGAGGGCTGGATCTCCGCCGTCCTTCTGGACTGGGGATCCTGTGGCCGGGTGGTCTATGTCGACGAGGTGCCGGTCGGCTTCGTGCTCTATGCGCCTCCGGCCTATGTCCCCCGCTCCACGGCGTTCCCGACGAGTCCCGTCTCCCCCGACGCGGTGCAGCTGATGACCGCGTTCATCATGCCCGGCTATCAGGGGCAGGGACTGGGCCGAGTGATGGTGCAGACGGTCGCCAAGGATCTGCTGCGCCGCGGGTTCAAGGCGATCGAGGCCTTCGGGGACGCGCGCTGGAGGGAACCCGCCTGCGTTCTGCCCGCCGATCATCTGCTGGCGGTGGGCTTCAAGACGGTACGGCCCCACCCCGCCTACCCGAGACTGCGCCTGGAGCTGCGTACGACGCTGTCGTGGAAGGAAGACGTGGAGATGGCCATCGACCGGCTCCTGGGGGCCGTACACAAGGAACCAGCGCTTCGGCCGCTCTAGCCGTTCTGTGTATGCCGTCGTTGATGCGGGCGTTCTCAAGCGAATGGGCCAGCCCTTCCGGGTTGGCCCATTCGTGTTTCACGTGAAACATGCCCCGTCGGTGCGACGACTCAGCCGACTACTCGGCGATGAAGTCCTCAAGGTCGCGGACGATCGCGGCCTTCGGCTTGGCACCGACAATGGTCTTGGCGACCTCGCCGCCCTGGTAGACGTTCAGGGTCGGGATCGACATGACGCCGTACCTGGCGGCCGTAGCCGGGTTCTCGTCGATGTTGAGCTTGACGATCTCGATCTTGTCGCCGTACTCGGCGGCAATGGCCTCAAGGGACGGAGCGATCTGGCGGCACGGACCGCACCAGGCGGCCCAGAAGTCCACCAGAACGGGCTTGTCGCTCTTGAGGACGTCCTCATCGAAGGAGGAGTCGGTCACATGCTTCAGGGTGCCGGCCACGGCGGGCTCCTTAACTTGATCGTACGGTGGGGCGGAAGGGGTCAGACGGAAGTCTTCTCGGGCTCGGCCTTCTCTCCGTCCGCGAGGGCGGCAAGGAAGCGCTCGGCGTCGAGAGCGGCGGAGCAGCCGGTGCCGGCCGCGGTGATCGCCTGTCGATAGGTGTGGTCGACGACATCGCCGGCGCCGAAGACACCGGTCAGGCTGGTCCGGGTGGAGGGGGCGTCGACCTTCAGATAGCCCTCTTCGTCCAGGTCGAGCTGGCCCTTGAACAGCTCCGTGCGCGGGTCGTGTCCGATCGCGATGAACAGACCCGTCACCGGGAGGTCGGACAGCTCGCCCGTCTTGACATTGCGCAGCTTCAGACCGGAGAGCTTCTGGCCGCCCTGGATCTCGGCGACCTCGCTGTCCCAGACGAACTTGATCTTCGAGTCGGCGAAGGCGCGTTCCTGCATCGCCTTGGAGGCGCGCAGCGTGTCCCGGCGATGGACGATCGTCACCGACCTGGCGAACCGGGAGAGGAAGGTGGCCTCCTCCAGCGCGGTGTCACCGCCGCCGATCACCGCGATGTCCTGGTCCTTGAAGAAGAACCCGTCACAGGTGGCGCACCAGGAGACACCCCGGCCGGAGAGTTCGTCCTCGCTCGGCAGGCCCAGCTTGCGGTGCTGGGAGCCGGTGGCGACGATGACGGCCTTCGCCTGGTGGACGGTGCCCGCGGTGTCCGTGACGGTCTTGATCTCAGCCGTGAGGTCGACGGAGACGACATCATCCGGCACCAGCTCGGCGCCGAAGCGCTCCGCCTGGGCCCGCATGTTGTCCATCAGCTCGGGGCCCATGATGCCGTCGCGAAAGCCCGGGAAGTTCTCCACGTCGGTGGTGTTCATCAGCGCGCCGCCGGCGGTGACGGCGCCCTCGAACACCAGAGGCTTCAGCGACGCGCGCGCGGTGTAAAGCGCCGCCGTGTAGCCGGCGGGCCCGGAGCCGATGATGATCACGTTACGGACGTCGCTCACGGCTGCATTCCTCGTCTCTGGTCTACGTCAGTTCGACCGGTGGGAGCCCCTTTCAGAACTCTCACCCCACCCAACGGATCCTACGGGGCCTGCATTCCCGCTGTGCCCGGGCACACGGGAAGTCCCACAGGAGGATTGCCGCTGGGGACCGGGCCGAATCCCAGCCGCCGAGGAAGGAGAACCGCGGGTGCTCAGGAACGGGTGAAGGACTGCTTCCACAGGACGGTGCCCGGCGCCACGGGCTCCCGGCCGACACAGGCCGCGTCGACGACATACGCGTGGACCCGTGTGCTGTCGCCGATGTCGGGCAGCACGACGAGATAGGCGGCCTTCCCGTCGTACGTCCCCTGCTTGGCGCCGAGGATGTCCGCGTTGCTGTTGAGGCCTTGCCGGATACAGTCCGGGACCGGGGCCGCTGCGTGGCGCAGGGTGTCCGCGCTTTCCCCGGCACCCGGGCTACGGGACTCCGGCCCGAGGTCCAGCCGTGGACGCTGGCTGCCGGAGCCGTGCGGGGAGCCTTGCTGTGTGGTGAGGAGGTCGGTCACCTGGCTCTGAAGGCTCTTCTCGGAGAAGGTGCCGGCGGTGGGGGTCTGCCTCCCCTGCGCGGTCGTATCCGGCTTGTCGGTGCCGAGGGTCTGGAACAGCAACGAGCCGGCGCCCAGGACGGCAGCCGTGAGGACGGCGCCCATGACGACGGTCCTACGGCGCCCCCGGCGGCGAGCCTTGCGTCCCGGACCGGTCGCCGCATGAGGACGCCCGGCGGGCCGGTCCACCGGAGTCGATGTTTCACGTGAAACATGCGTCGCGGTGTTCTCGTCGGGCCCACCCGGGGATGCGCTCGCCCAGACCGCGCTGGGCAGCGGGTCGCCGGGAGCCGTGGCGGCGAGCAGCGCCTCCGCGGCGAGGGCGGCGTCGATCCGGCCGGCCACATCGGCGGGCATCTGCGGCGGGCCCGGCAGGGTGCCCAACAGCCCGCGGATCTCCTCCAAGGAACGGTGGACATCCGCGCACAGGCCGCAGGCGTCCAGGTGCCGTCGTACCTCCGTGGTCCGGGACGGCGGGAGCAGACCTTCGGTGAAGTCGGAGATCTCGGCGACGTCCGGGTGCCCGGTCGTATCCGTCAAGGAAGTCATGCTCGCCCACCTCCGCCCTTCACTGCGGCTGAATCACTGGATCCCGCTGGCTGTGGACCGCTGTCCCCGGGGCCCGCTGCCGGTGGGACGGATGTCCCCTCCGACCGGTTCCGTGCCGGATCCGGTTCCTTGTCGTCCCCGGCCTCTTCCGCCCGTAGATGGGAGACCAGGGGAAGGAGTCTGGCTCTGCCACGGGCGCAGCGGCTCTTCACGGTCCCGATGGGCACATCGAGGATCCGGGCGGCCTCGGCGACCGGGTAGCCCTGCATATCCACCAGGACGAGGGCGGCACGCTGGTCGTGCGGAAGCGTTCCCAGAGCCTTCAGGAGCTGCCGGTGCAGATCGTTGCGCTCGGCGGGTGCCGAGGCCGATTCATGCGGTTCCAGCAGCTGTTCCAGCCGCTCGGTGTCGTCGACGGGGGCGGTCTTGCGGGAGGCCGCTTTGCGGGCCCGGTCGAGACAGGCGTTCACCGTGATCCGGTGCAGCCAGGTCGTGACGGCCGACTGGCCCCGGAAGGTGTGGGCGGCCCGGTAGGCGGACACCAGGGCGTCCTGGACGGCGTCAGCGGCCTCCTCGCGGTCCCCCAGCGTGCGCAGGGCGACCGCCCAGAGCCGGTCCCGGTGGCGGCGGACCAGCTCCCCGAAGGCATCGGGATCACCCGTGGCGTGCCGGGTGAGCAGGTCCTGATCGCTCACTCCGTCGAATCCGCTGCCGTCCGCCATCCGACCCCCTCCGGCTCCGGTGAACGTCAGCCCGCGAACTTCACCTCGGTGATGGCCTGCTTGTATCCGGCGCCGCTGTACTCGGCGGGGTCTGGGCCGGAGCGCGGCACCGCGGTGAGCCACACGAGGACGTACTGGGTCTTCACCGGCTTGCCGAGCTTCACCGTGGCGTTGGTACCGTTCGTCCTGACGCTGCCGATCTTGTCCATGGCGTCGAGCGACGACGGCGTCGGAGAGTCGGACGCGTACAGCTCGACGGTGGTGTGATCGCCAGCGTAGCGAAGCCCGATGGACGCCGTGGAGAGTTCCTTCACCGAGCCGAGGTCGTAGACGATGCCCACGCCCGGCTTGTACGGCGCGATGGATGGACCGCCGGTGAAGGTCTTGGTTCGCCAAGTCGTCGAGGTGTCCCCGTCGTATGTCTTGTCGACGTCACCGGGGTGCTGGGCGTCCCCCTCGGCGACGAACTCCTGGGCGCCCCGGATCTTGAGCGCCGTGGCGGGCTTGGCTTTGTCCTTGCTCTTGTCGCCCTCGCCCGTCGTCTGGGTGTTGTTGGTGTCGTCGGACTGGTTGCCCTGGTCCATCAGGGCCTCCGCCAGCTGCCAGCTGCCCAGTCCCAGGGCGGCGATCAGGAGGGCGGAGACCGCCCACTTGAGGGCCTTGCCGGTGCGGCTCTGCAGCGGGGGCGGCGGGGGTTGGATGGGCTGGGTGACGCCGGGGTGCGGCGTGGGTCGGCCGTAGGTGCCCTGCTGGTACGTCGTGCGCTGGTACTCGGGCGGCGCGGTGAATGCCGGCTCCGGCGGGCGGATGCGGGGCATCTCGCCGATCGCCTTCACCAGCTCCTCCGGCG
Source organism: Streptomyces sp. NPDC001508 (assembly GCF_040298665.1). NCBI lineage: Bacteria > Bacillati > Actinomycetota > Actinomycetes > Kitasatosporales > Streptomycetaceae > Streptomyces > Streptomyces sp. NPDC001508. The sequence goes on along the minus strand of NZ_JBEPAP010000007.1, from coordinate 69,165 downwards.
TGGTGCACGGCGCCTCGTGCCGGGAGGCGGTGGCACCGTCGTTGACGAGCGCCCGCATGGCCAGTTCGGACAGGCCACGGTGGACGCCCGCCCGCACCTGGTCCGGGGCGATCAGACCGACCTGCTTGGGCAGTCCGGACAGGCCGTAGGCGTCGTTCTCGTACGGCCATCGCTGGGTGAGCGCGGCGTACAGCAGAGCACCGATCGACTCGGTGTCCGTGCGCTGCGGGGTGTCGGAGTCGATGCCGCGCAGCGCGGCGTTCACGGCCAGGCCCCGGATGCGCCACTGGCCGCTGGAGGTGCGCAGCACGGCGTTCGGGTTGAGACGCAGATGGGCGAGGCCCTCGCGGTGGGCCGCGGCCATGGCGGAGGCGACCTGGCTGACCATCTGGTAGGCGTCGTGCGGATCCAGCGGCGCCGAGGACAGCAGCGGGGTCAGCTCGGTGGCATCCGGCAGCCACTCGTGCACGACGTAGACGAGGTCGTTCTCCTCGACGGCGTCCAGGACCTGCACGAAGCGGGGGTCGCCCAGCAGCGCCGAGGAACGGGCGGCGGCCAGGACATTACGGGCCCGCGGATGCTCGGCCGGCAGAATGTGCACGCCGACGGCCCGGCGGAGCTTCTCGTCGACCGCCCGCCAACTGCTGAATCCGTCCAGACGGGTGACGCACTCTTCGAGACGGTAGCGTCTGGCGAGCTTGTGACCGCTGTGCAACTCGGGAGGCGAGGCCTTCTTCCCGGGGCTTTCGGTCCCGTCGCTCCCCTGCGCCCCGTCGTTGCCCGTGTCCCGCTCCGGGTTCTGGGCCACCCCGTCGGCCGTGGACTGGTCCGCCTTGGCGGTCAGCGGCTCGTCGCCGCTGTTGCCTGCCACGTCGACGGCAGCCGTGCTCCGTTCCGCCACCGTCGTTCCCTGCCTCCCCATCCGTTGCACGCTGTCCGACGCCGAAACCAATTGTGCCCACAGTCTGCCGCTATGCACGACACACGGGGGCGCGTGATGGTTGTGCGCGTACCCCCGCCTCAGCGTCCCAGACGCCCGCGCACCATGCCCGTGAGGGAGTTGATTTCCTCGATGCGCATGCGGCGGGCCGCGACGAAGAAGACACCGAGCAGCAGCGCCCCGCCGACCAGAAGCGCGAGGAACGAGCCGACCACGCCCTGGCCGAGGGAGTGGCCGATGCCGTAGCAGGCCGCACCGCTGAGCGCGGCGGCCGGTACGGAGGCGATGCACAGCCGCGCGTACGTCCGCAGGACACGGGCCCCGTCCAGGTCGCCGCCGAGCCGGTTGCGCAGCCGCTTCCAGGCGACGCCCACGCCGATCGCGTACGCGAGGCCGTAGGAGGCAGCCATGCCGGCCACGGCCCAGCGGGCCGGCAGCAGGAAGTAACAGGCGGCCGAGGCACCCGCGTTGACCGCGGCCACGATGACCGTGTTGTAGAAGGGGGTGCGGGTGTCCTCGTAGGCGTAGAAGGCGCGCAGGACGACGTACTGCACGGAGTAGGGGATCAGGCCGAGGCCGAAGGCCATCAGCATGTAGCCCATGTTGGTGGCTCCACCGGTGCCCGAGGAGCCGAAGATCAATGTGCACATCGGGATGCCGAGGGCCAGGAAGCCGAACGCGACGGGCACGATGGCCACGGCCGTCGTCCGCAGCCCCTGGGAGATGTCGTCGCGGACGGCGCCCGCGTCGTTCTCTGCGGCCGAGCGTGCGATGCGCGGCAGCAGGGCCGCCATCAGCGAGACGGTGATGATGGCCTGCGGCAGGCCCCAGATCAGCTGGGCGTTGGCGTAGGCGGCGAAACCGGTGCCGTCGACGGGCGAATTCTTGCCGGCCGCGGTGGACAACTGGGAGACGACGAGCGCGCCCGCCTGGTTGGCGAGGACGAACAGGATGGTCCACTTGGCGAGCGTGGCGGCCTTGCCGAGGCCGTGGCCGCGCCAGTCGAACCGCAGCCGCAGCCGGAAACCGGTCTCCCGCAGATACGGGATCATCGCCAGGGCCTGGACGACCAGGCCGAGCACCACACCGATGCCGAGCAGACGCTCGCCCTCCGGCGGGATGTTCGTGACCTTCATTCCGGAGTTCGCCGCGGTGCCGTACACCCAGATGAACATGCCGAGCGTCACGATGATGACGATGTTGTTCAGGACCGGGGTCCACATCATCGCGCCGAACTTGCCGCGCGCGTTGAGGATCTGACCCATCACCACATGGATGCCCATGAAGAAGATCGAGGGCAGGAAGTAGCGGACGAAGGTGACGCCGACCTCGTTGGCTGCCGGGTCGCTCGCCACCGAGTCCGACAGCAGGCGGATCAGGATCGGAGCGGCGACGACCGCGAGCACCGTGAGCGCGCCGAGCGCCACCATCACCAGGGTCAGCAGACGGTTGGCGTAGGACTCGCCGCCGTCCTCGTCCTCCTTCATGGCGCGCACGAGCTGCGGCACGAAGACGGAGTTGAGGCCGCCGCCGACGGTCAGGATGTAGATCATCGTCGGCAGCTGGTAGGCGACCTGGAAGGTGTCACCGAGCAGACCGACGCCCAGCGCCGACACGATCAACGCGGAGCGGATGAATCCGGTGAGGCGGGAGACCATCGTGCCCGCCGCCATCACGGCGCTCGACTTCAGCAGACCGGAAGCACGCCCGCCCTTCTTGGCGGGTGCGGCGGCGGGTGCGGCGGCGGGCTCGGGCGCCGGGGCCGCGGCGGGTGCGGGCGCGGCAGGAGCGGCGGGGGCGGCGTCCGTCGGCGCGTGCGCACCGGCCGCGGGCGGCGCCGTCTGGTACTGCGCCTGCTGGTACGGCCCCGCCTGGTGGGGATCCGCGGGGGACTGGGCCCCCTGATACTGGCTCCCTTGGTACTGGGTGCCCTGGTACGGGCCCGCCGGGTACTGCGCGGCGGGGTTCGACGTGCCGGGGTTCAGGTTCCCGGGGTGCGGGGCCGCCGGGTACTGCCCCGCCGGGGCCTGCCCGCCGCCCGGGCCGGGCCCGGCCGAAGACTCCATGGGCGGCTGTCCGCCGCCCTGCTGCTGGTCCCGGAAGAGGTGAGCGAAGGCGTCCGGCTCGTGGTGCTCCTCGCCGGAGTGGGTGACGAGATCGTCCACGCCCACGTACTGAGTCGTACGCGGGTCGTCGCCGTACGGCAGATGCTGGGTGGGTCCGGCCGCCTCGGGCGGTGGGGTCTGGGCCCACACACGCGGGTCGGGGGCGTAGGGCGACTGGGCCGGCCGGCCGTACAGCGGCTGCTGCGGATAGGTCCCCGGGGGCGGCGGGGGGTGCGCGGCCCGGTCGTAGAGCGCCTCGCCGACCGGGTCCTGGGCGGCGAGGTCCTGCGCGCGGTAGGGGTCCTGTTCGTAGGCGTCCTGGAGATACATGTCCGCCGCGTGCTGCGGCGGCACCTGGCCGGGCTCGGGCGGCGGCTCGGGGTAGCCCGAGCCGGCCGCGCCCTGGCCGCGGTCACCGTCGTACGGCGCGTTCATGGTTACCCCACCTCATCGTCCCCGGGCCGACCGGCCACGACATCGCTCAACGGTCCACTCTCTCACCCGTCGCGGACGGGTCGACGCTTTCCGATGCGGTGTCCGGTGCCGGGTCACTCGGCTGCTCTGGCTCGGATGCCCCGGAACGGGTCTCGGACTCCTTCTGGAGACGCTCCGAAGGGCCCTCGGGGTTCTCCGGCCCCCCGGGGTTCTCCGGCCCGTCGGCCTCATCCCCCGCGGTGTCCGGGCCGTCCTCCTCGGCCTGCCGGGCGGCGGCGCGCTTGCGCTGCGTGTACATCCGGAAGCCGGCGAGGACGAGGAGCAGTACGCCGCCGCCGATGACCAGCATGACGGTGGGCGTGACCTCGGTGACCTTCACGTCGAAACTGACCGGGGCGCCGTACTCCTGGCCGTCCTCCGTGTACAGCCGGGCGATGACGGTCACCCGGCCGTTGGCATTGGCCGAGGTGGTGAACTTCACGGACTGGCTGTGCCCGCCGGAGACATCGACGGGCTGTTCCGCGTAGGCCTTGCCGCCGACGTTGAGACGGGTCGGCATGGTCGAGGTGAGCCGCAGCACCAGGTGGTCGACGCCCTGCACCAGGTTGTTCTGGACGGTGACCGGGATGGTGGCGCTGCGGCCGGAGAGCTTCATCTCCGACTTGTCGATCAGTTTGACCTGGTCGGTCAGATGGTCGAGCCAGCCCTCCACGCCCTGCCGGAAGCCGTTCGCCGAGCGGCCCCTGCCCCGCCAGGACGTGGCCATCTCACGGTTTATGGCCCGCCCGAAGGGGGTCACCACGCGGGACTCGTCGGACAGGACCACCTGGAAGTTGTCGAGCTTGTCCTGCGTCCGCGCGATCTGCTCGAAGACCGTCCGCGGCAGTTCCTGCTTGCGCAGCGAGGAGGGGTACCCGGACCTCGAAGGGATCTTCGTGGTGGCGGCGGGGTCGGGCTTGGCCTTGGCGGCGGCGGTGAGGTCCTGGGACTGGGACCAGTTCCCGCCCTCCAGCGCCGTGATCGCCTGGGCCATCGCCCGGGCCTGGCTCGCGGTCGGCATGCGCTGCGGGGCGACGACGATGCTGCGCTGCTTGTCGGTCTGGGTGTTGAGCGCGAGGCTCTGCGCGAGGAACTTCTGCACGGCGAGGGTGGTCGGGCCCGCCGCCGTCAGATCGCCCTCGAACGCCGTGGACAGCCGTGTGTCGGCCACGACGGCCGTGGTGCCGCCGCCCACCGGACGGGCCGCGGAGGGCGTGTAGGGCAGGCCGCCGGTCTCCTGGAGGCTGTCGCTGCGGGCGATCACCTTGTCCGCGCCCGCGGAGGTCGCCACCTTGATGATCGACGGGTCCACGGCGCCTTCCACCGGCCAGGCGAAGTCGGTGCTCGGTGTGATGTGGAGGACCGTCTGGACCGTGGTGGCGGCGACGTCCGTGGCGTCCTTGAGGTGGCTGAGCGAGCCCGTGACGCTGGTGCCGTTGTGGGCGAGGGAGGCCAGGTCCGGGTCGGCGAACGGGAGGGCGACGACCTGCTTGCCGGCCACCGCCTTCTGCAGGTCCGCGAGGAACTGCTTGGCCAGTGCCTGGTGTGTGCCGGCCGTCGTGGTGTCTCCCTCACCCTGGATCTGGTAGTTGCGCGTCATCGCGTCCACCGTGGCCAGCAGGTCCGGGTCGATCACCCAGGTGACGTCGAGTCCCGTGCCGAGCGCCAGCATCTGGGACAGCCGGCCGCCGGGCGCGATCTCCTTGGCGAGGTCGTCATTGAGGAAGACCGGCGTCTGGTGTTCACCGGGACCGGTCTGCGCGGTCATGCGGACGGTGGAGATCAGCGGCCACAGGAACGTCGTCTTCGTGCGGGTGCCGGCCTCCGTCGGCTGCCAGGGCAGGAAGGTCCGCCGGACGCCCAGCACCTGCTCCCAGGGCTGGGCGGAGGTCTCACCCGAGAGCGAGACATCGAATTCGTAGACGCCGTCCTGACCGAGGCCGAGCTGGTCGGCCGGCACGGAGATGCTGAAGCGTTCGGAGACTCCTGGAGAGAGCTTGTCGAAGGTCTCCACGTACTTGCCGCCGACCTCGGCGGCGACGATGCCCTGGGGGTCGGAGGAAAGCCGGGCGGTGCTGTCGACAGCCGAGCGGGTGGTCAGCAGCGGGCCAACCCGGACTCCCACATGGGCATCGGTGACCGCCTGCTTGCCCTTGTTGGTCACCGTGCCCGACACGGTCAGCGTGTCCCCTTCGGTGGGGGCGCTGGGCGTGAGGGTGTCCACAGAGACGGATACGGTGCCCGAGGTGGCGGCCTGTGCGGGCGCCGCCGTGGGCAGCAGGAACGCACCCGCCAGCAGGGGCACACCGGCGAGCAGTGCCCCGGTGCGCCGCAGCCACCGGCGGGCAGGTGAGGGAGTCGTCCCCTGGAAGTCTGCCGCCTCGGCCACGCGCTCGCCCGTCCCTCGTCGTCAGTGGTCGTCCCAATGTGCGTCCACGCATGGTAACGATGCCCGCTGAGGGGAAGTGCCGCGGTCCGCCTCACAAGATCGGTGACGGCGACGGTCCGTCCGGCATGCTCGGTATCGGACGGAAAGCGCGAGTGCACCGTGATGGCAGCGCTTGCGCAGGTACGGACGGAGATGTTCGCCCGTGCTTAATGGGGGCGCTTCCGGTGGTCAGGGCCACGTACCCTGTTCTGTTGTGCCGAACGCCAATGAAGACTCTCCCACTGCCCTGAGCCAGGTGCAGCAGCGCGCGGTGAGCGAACTGCTGCGGGTGGCCCCCGTCGCCGACGATCTCGCCCGCCGTTTCCAGGAGGCCGGGTTCTCACTCGCCCTGGTCGGCGGCTCGGTGCGGGACGCGCTGCTCGGCCGGCTCGGCAACGATCTGGACTTCACCACCGATGCCCGTCCCGAGGATGTACTCACGATCATGCGGCGCTGGGCGGACGCCGTCTGGGAGGTCGGGATCGCCTTCGGTACGGTCGGTGCGCAGAAGGACGGCTACCAGATCGAGGTGACCACCTACCGGTCGGAGGCGTACGACCGCACCTCGCGCAAGCCGGAGGTGGCCTACGGCGACTCCATCGAGGCTGATCTCGTCCGGCGTGACTTCACGGTCAACGCGATGGCCGTGGCCCTGCCGGAGAAGGAGTTCATCGACCCGCACGGCGGACTTGCGGATCTCGCGGCCCGCGTGCTGCGCACGCCGGGTACCCCCGAGGACTCCTTCTCCGACGATCCACTGCGGATGATGCGGGCCGCCCGCTTCGCCGCCCAGCTCGACTTCGAGGTGGCCCCCGAAGTCGTCGCGGCGATGAAGGAGATGGCCGGCCGTATCGAGATCGTCTCGGCCGAGCGGGTCCGGGACGAGCTGAACAAGCTGATCCTGTCCGCGAACCCGCGCAAGGGACTGTCGCTGCTGGTCGACACCCGCCTTGCCGACCATGTGCTGCCCGAGATGCCGGCGCTTCGTCTGGAGCGCGACGAGCACCACCGGCACAAGGACGTCTATGACCACACGCTGATCGTCCTGGAGCAGGCGATCGCGCTGGAGGAGGACGGGCCCGACCTGACGCTCCGGCTGGCCGCGCTGCTCCATGACATCGGCAAGCCCCGCACCCGTCGGTTCGAGAAGGACGGCCGGGTCTCGTTCCATCACCACGAGATGGTCGGGGCGAAGATGACCAAGAAGCGGATGACGGCGCTGAAGTACCCCAACGACCTGGTGAAGGACGTCTCGCGTCTGGTCGAGCTGCATCTGCGCTTCCACGGCTATGGCGCCGGAGAGTGGACCGACTCGGCCGTCCGCCGCTATGTCCGCGACGCGGGACCCCTACTCGATCGTCTGCACAAGCTGACCCGTTCGGACTGCACCACCCGGAACAAGCGGAAGGCGGTGGCACTGTCCCGGGCGTACGACGGTCTGGAGGAGCGCATCGCGCAGCTTCAGGAGCAGGAGCAACTCGATGCGATCCGCCCTGACCTGGACGGCAACCAGATCATGGAGATCCTGGGAGTAGCGCCCGGCCCGGTGGTTGGCAAGGCGTACAAGCATCTGCTGGAGCTTCGACTGGAGAACGGCCCGATGGAGTACGACGCGGCCGTGGCGGCACTCAAGGAATGGTGGGCCGAGCAGGGCTGAGGCCGTGAAACGGGGTCATGTTTCACGTGAAACATGACCGGGTCGGGAACGCCGAGGGGCGATGTTTCACGTGAAACATCGCCCCTCGGTCGTCGGATCACCCGCGCTGTTACTTGGTCTCCTTCAGGCAGAGCACCACGTTATGACCGCCGCCCGACTGCACGTAGTAGATCGTGGAGTCCTTGACGGACTCGCACTTCTTCTCGTCGCTGGTTCCGTCGAACTTCTCGACGACCTGGTACTGGGAGTCGCTGGAGGAGCAGTCGACCTCATTGAGGTCGGGGCTGGTGTACGACCCCTTGTTGTGCATGCAGGCGCCCACCGAGGTGGTCTCCGCGTCGTCGCGGCTCAGGAACCAGCCGGCACCGAACTTCAACGCGATCACGATGATGGCGACGACGATGCCGCCGATGACGCGTATCGCCTTCTTGCCGATCCGATTGCGCGGAGCGGGCTGCGGCGGAGGAACGGGGGCACCCTGAGCGGGGAACGGGGCGTAAGGCTGCTGCGGAGACGGAACCTGACCCTGCTGCGGGTGGCCGCCCTGGGGCGGGTGAGGGGCCTGACCCTGAGGCGGGTAGGGAGCCTGCCCCTGGGGCGGCGGTGGAGTTGACACGGGGGTCCCCCTGGAACGTTTGTGCGCGTGGCGCGAAATAAGACTCACGTAAGTTAGCGGCTGCCACTGACAACCCCCTCATCCGGAGGGGCTCTGTGTCATTGATGTGACACTCTTCGCCGCTCAAAGCGGCCCATAGTCGCCGCAACCGCCGCGTAGACAAGGGCCACCACGACCACCAACACGATCGAGCGGCCGTCCGGCGGGAGCATCAGGGCAGCCACCCCCGCGGCACCCACGAAGGCGACGTTGAACAGGACGTCGTACACGGAGAAGATCCGGCCCCGGAAGCCGTCGTCCACGGACGACTGGACGATCGTGTCCGTGGCGATCTTCGCGCCCTGGGTGGTCAGCCCCAGCGTGAACGCCGCCACCAGCATGGGCGCCGTGGCGAACGGCAGGCCGAGCGCGGGCTCAAGGACCGCGGCGGCCCCGGCGCACACGACGATCCAGCGGCCCGGTCCGATGCGTCCCACCACGGCGGGGGTCACCACGGCCGCGGCGAAGAAGCCGGCGCCGGACACCCCGACCGCGAGCCCCAGCAGCCGGAGCCCCTCTTCGGGGGTGGCGGCGAGGGAGTACCGGCAGAGCATCAGCACCAGGACCAGCAGCGCGCCGTAGCAGAAGCGCATCAGCGTCATCGAGGACAGCGCCCACGCCGCCTCCCGGCGCCGGGGCTCGGCGAGATGCCGCACGGCCGCCGGCAGGTCGCGCGCGGTGTCCGCGAGGGACTTGCCGAGGTGCGGCTGCAGCGAGTCCCGGTCGGGGCCGAGCAGTTCGGGTGCCATGGTGAGCGACACGAGGGCCGAGCACAGATAGAGCGTGGCGCCCAGCAGCACCACCGCGGCGTCGGAGTCCGACACCAGCAGCCGTACCGCGAGGGCGAGACCACCGCCCGCGGTGGCGGCGAGCGTTCCGGCGGTCGGCGACAGGGAGTTGGCCATCACCAGCCGATCGGCATCCACCACACGGGGCAGCGACGCGGACAGGCCGGCGAGGACGAAGCGGTTGACGGCGGTGACGCACAGCGCGGAGACATAGAACAGCCAGTCCGGAACCTGGCTGACCATCAGGACGGCGGTGGCCGCCGCGAGGACGGCACGCAGCAGATTGCCGTGGACGAAGACCTGGCGCCGGCGCCAGCGGTCCAGCAGGACGCCCGCGAACGGACCGACCAGGGAGTAAGGGAGCAGGAGCACGGCCATCGCGGAGGCGATCGCGGCGGGCGAGGTCTGCTTCTCCGGGGAGAAGACGACGTACGTGGCGAGCGCGACCTGGTAGACGCCGTCGGCGCCCTGGGAGAGCAGGCGCACGGAGAGCAGGCGGCGGAAGTTCCGCAGGCGCAGCAGGACGCGCAGGTCACGGACGACGGGCATGGGGCACAGCCTCACACACGGCAGGGTCCCCGGGTCAGGCGACCCGGGGACCCCTCACAGCCCTGGCAGGAGCGATTTCGGCGTGGTCTAGCGCTCGACGTCGCCGCGGATGAACTTCTCCACGTTCTCGCGGGCCTCGTCGTCGAAGTACTGGACCGGCGGCGACTTCATGAAGTACGAGGACGCCGAGAGGATCGGGCCGCCGATGCCCCGGTCCTTGGCGATCTTCGCGGCGCGGAGGGCGTCGATGATGACACCGGCGGAGTTCGGGGAGTCCCAGACCTCCAGCTTGTATTCGAGGTTCAGCGGGACGTCGCCGAAGGCGCGGCCCTCCAGACGGACGTAGGCCCACTTGCGGTCGTCGAGCCAGGCGACGTAGTCGGACGGGCCGATGTGCACGTTCTTCTCGCCGAGGTCCCGGTCGGGGATCTGCGAGGTGACGGCCTGCGTCTTGGAGATCTTCTTGGACTCCAGACGCTCGCGCTCCAGCATGTTCTTGAAGTCCATGTTGCCGCCGACGTTCAGCTGCATCGTGCGGTCCAGGACGACGCCGCGGTCCTCGAACAGCTTCGCCATGACCCGGTGCGTGATGGTCGCGCCGACCTGGGACTTGATGTCGTCACCGACGATCGGGACGCCCGCCTCGGTGAACTTGTCCGCCCACTCCTTGGTGCCGGCGATGAAGACCGGGAGGGCGTTGACGAAGGCGACCTTGGCGTCGATGGCGCACTGGGCGTAGAACTTCGCCGCGTCATCGGAGCCGACGGGCAGGTAGCAGACGAGGACGTCGATCTGCTGGTCCTTGAGGATCTGGACGACGTCGACGGGCTCGGCGTCGGACTCCTCGATGGTGGCCCGGTAGTACTTGCCGAGGCCGTCGAGGGTGTGGCCGCGCTGCACGGTGACACCGGTGGTGGGCACGTCGCAGATCTTGATGGTGTTGTTCTCGGAGGCGCCGATGGCGTCCGCGAGGTCGAGGCCGACCTTCTTGGCGTCGACGTCGAAGGCGGCGACGAACTCGATGTCACGCACGTGGTAGTCCCCGAACTGCACATGCATCAGTCCGGGGACCTTGGACGCCGGGTCGGCGTCCTTGTAGTACTCGACTCCCTGCACCAGCGAGGCGGCGCAGTTGCCCACGCCGACGATCGCTACGCGAACCGAACCCATTCCGGTTGCTCCCTGTGTGTACGAGTGAGGCCCTGAGTGGGCTTCACATGGCGGTGTCGTCGGGCGTATCCGTCCCGGGGGTGCCCCCGGGACGGGGCAGGCCGCCCGTCGCTCCAGATGTGGTGTTCCGCTGAGCGGTCTCCCCGGAGGCGGAACCCTTCAGGTCCCGTCCGGCCCGCTCGCTCTCGATGAGCTCGTTCAGCCAGCGCACTTCGCGCTCCACGGACTCCATCCCGTGGCGCTGGAGCTCAAGCGTGTAGTCGTCGAGGCGCTCCCGGGTGCGGCCCAGCGAGGCGCGCATCTTCTCCAGGCGCTCCTCCAGCCGGCTGCGGCGCCCCTCCAGGACGCGCATGCGGACGTCCCGTGACGTCTGTCCGAAAAAGGCGAAGCGAGCCGCGAAGTGCTCGTCCTCGTAGGCGTCCGGACCTGTCTGCGAGAGCAGTTCCTCGAAGTGTTCCTTGCCCTCCGCCGTCAGCCGGTAGACGATCTTGGCGCGCCGGCCCGCGAGGGGCGCGGCGAGGGCGTCCTCGTGGGTGTTCCCCGGTTCCTCGATCAACCAGCCGTTGGCGACCAACGTCTTCAGGCAGGGATAGAGCGTCCCGTAGCTGAACGCTCGGAACACCCCCAGTGACGTATTGAGTCGTTTGCGCAGCTCGTAGCCGTGCATGGGAGATTCGCGGAGCAGGCCGAGCACGGCGAACTCAAGGATGCCAGAACGCCGGCTCATCATCGCCTCCTCTCGTCCGTCTCACACGCTTATCTCGCTCTGATGTATCGACTCGATACATCACGACGATAGAACGGCGCATCGGATGGGACAAGAGGGATGACGGTGAACGGGATCACATCACCGATTCGTAGGAAGCAACTTGCCTGATTTGGGGTGAACTTCGACGCTAGGCGGGTTTTGGCGGTGCGTAGTCTGTGCGGCATGTATGCCACCGGGAACCATGTGACGCCTGGGGGCGTCCTCGTCCCCGGTGCAGTACGGGTGAGTGCGGGAACGACCGCATCCGTACTTCGGGGGGACCGGAAACCAGCTGCCGTTTCCAGGCGCGCAAGGGTGCGCCTGCCCGAGGAGTAATCGTTCGATGAGCGAGCACCGTCGCAAACCGCCGCAGCCGCAGGGAGGCGGACGTGCCGCGGCCCGACGCGGCCAGTCCGGCTCGTCATCCGGCCGCCGCGCGGCACCGCGAGGCGCCACCGGGTCTCCTTCCGACTCCTATGGGTCCAGTTCCTATGGGTCGGGACCCGAGGACACCGGAGGCCAGGAGCGCCCCTACGGCGGGCGGGCCGAGGCCCGCCGGGCAGCCCAGAGAAGCGCAGGCGGCCGACGCAGAGCGGCCGACAACACCGGTCCGGGCGGCCGGCGTGACGGCCCTCCCGGGCGCGGCAGGGGCCGGGCGAACATCCCCGACAAGAAGCGGCTCATCGACTACCCCCGGGCGGGGAAGTACGGATGGCAGCGCTGGATGCCCTCCTGGAAGCTCGTCTCCGGGCTGTGCATCGGCTTTCTCGGCAGCCTGGTGGCCATGGTCGGCGCCGGCTACGCCATGGTCTCCATCCCCAACGAGAACGTCGCGGCCAAGTCGCAGAACAACGTCTACTACTGGGCCGACGGCACTCAGATGGTCGCCACGGGCTCGGGTGCCAACCGGCAGAACGTCACCATCGACCAGATCCCCGAGGCCATGCAGTGGGCCGTGATCTCGGCGGAGAACAAGAGCTTCTACAAGGACTCGGGCCTGGACTACATGGGCATCGCGCGCGCCCTGGTCAAGATGGCCCAGGGCGGCGATACGCAGGGTGGTTCGACGATCACCCAGCAGTACGTGAAGAACACCTACCTGACCCAGGAACAGACGGTCACCCGTAAGTTCAAGGAGATGTTCATCTCCATCAAGGTGGGCACGAGGCTGACCAAGCCGCAGATTCTCCAGGGCTACCTGAACACGTCGTACTACGGCCGGGGCGCCTATGGCATCCAGGCCGCCGCGCAGACCTACTACGGCAAGGACGCGGTCGATCTCAAGCCGAGCGAGTGCGCCTTCCTCGCCGCACTGCTCAAGGGTCCTACGTACTACGACCCGGCGGGCAACGACAGCATCGACAAGACGGCGACGGCCGAGGCCAACCTCAAGCGTTCCGAGGACCGCTGGGGCTGGATCCTCGGCGAGATGCACAAGGACAAGCGCATCACCGACGCCGAGTACCAAGAGGCGATCAAGAAGTACCCGACGCCCCAGGACCGCAAGGCGACCAAGGGCATGACGGGCCAGATCAGCTACCTGGCCGACACCGCGAAGAAGTACGTCCTGAACCACTCCGACATCACGGAGGCACAGTTCGACCAGGGCGGCTATCAGATCCACACGACCTTCCGGAAGGACAAGGTCGACGCCCTCAGCAAGGCCGTCAAGAAGATCGAGAAGAAGAAGATCGACCCGAAGAACCGCGAGGAGGACAAGTACGTCCAGTTCGGCGCGGCGTCGGTGGTGCCCAACGACGGCGCGATCGTCGCGCTCTACGGCGGCGCGGGCTACGAGAACGGCCACTTCACCAACAACGCCGACACCTCGGGTGTCCCCGTCGGTTCGACATGGAAGCCGTTCGTGCTGGCCGCGGCCATGGAATACGGCACCTATCGGACCGACGGCACGGGCCTGTCGCCGCTGAGCAAGTACAACGGCAACGACAAGCTCAAGGTCAAGCGGCCGGACGGCAGCTACTTCCTGGACAAGGACAACCAGGTCTTCCTCCAGAAGAACGAGAGTGCAAAGGCCTGGGGCTACATCTCCCTGCGCAAGGCGATGGAGCAGTCCGTCAACACACCGTTCGTGCAGCTGGGCGTCGACGTGGGGATGACGAAGGTGCGGGATGTCGCCAAGTCGTCCGGCATTCTGCAGGACAGCATGGCGCCGGACCTCAACCCGTCCTTCGCCATCGGTACCTCGACCCCCAGCGCGATCCGCATGGCCGACGCCTACGCGACGTTCGCCGCCTCCGGAAAGCAGACGGACCCCTACTCGGTGACCGAGGTCAAGAAGGACGGCAAGGAACTGGAGGGCTTCACCAAGCCGAAGCCCTCGCAGGCGATGCCGGCCAAGGTCGCGGACAACGTCACGGACGTCCTGGAGAACGTCATCCAGAACGGTACGGGTTACAACGCCAAGGCCCTCGGCCGTGCGGCGGCGGGCAAGACCGGTACCACCGACAAGAACAAGTCGGCGTGGTTCGTCGGCTACACCCAGCAGCTGTCGACCTCGGTCGCGATGTTCCGTGAGAACCCGAAGGACCACAAGCTGCTGTCCATGAACGGCACGGCGGGTGTGGACTCCATCCACGGTGGTGACATCCCGACGCTGGTGTGGACCGAGTACATGAAGGCCGCGCTGAAGGGGACGAACGACGTCGGCTTCCCGGACGCCGAGAAGATCGGTGAGATCCAGGACGAGGAAGGCGCCCCGACCCCGACCCCGACGCCCAGCATCACGCCGAGCGAGACCCCGAGCGAGACGACGCCCAGTCCGACGCCGAGCGAGACGCTCGAAGAGCCCTCGCCGTCCCCCACGGAATCCTGCCGGCTCAACCTGAACTGCCCGACGGACGGAGGCACCGACACAGGCGGCACCGACGGAGGCGTGACCTCGTCGCCAACGGCCACGGACACGTCCGGAACAGGAACCGGCAACAGCAGAGGCAATGGCAATGGCAATGGAGGCTTCTTCACCGGACCGACGGGCTAGGGCCGGAGCCTGACCGGTTGGCGCTCATATCGCCCGCCAAGGGCGTTTCACGTGAAACATGGGCCGCCGCACCACGAGGTGCGGCGGCCCTCGGCGTGTTCCAGGGCGCGTACGGCAGGATGTGCCCCATGCCCAGTGCAGAAACGACGCCCACACGCGTGCATGAGCCGGAGCCGGTGCGGCCGACCAGGCAGGACGAGGTCGCCGCGGCCGGCAGTGAGCTGATCGGCGGCCCCATCGGACGGCGTGCCCTGCTCGGCACGTCCTGGTGGACCCCCGTACGGGTGGTCGCGCTGGTGGCGATCGGCATGTTCGCCCTCGGCCTGGTCCAGAAGGCACCCTGCTACAACGGCGCCTGGTTCTTCGGTGCCAGTTCGCAGTACACGCATGCGTGCTACTCGGACATTCCGCACCTCTACCAGGGGCGTGGCTTCGCCGACGGGCTCGTGCCCTACTTCGACAGGCTCCCGGGCGACATGGACTACCTGGAGTACCCGGTACTCACCGGTGTGTTCATGGAGGTGGCCGCCTGGCTCACGCCCGGCAGCGGCAGCATCCAGCACCAGGAGCAGTGGTACTGGTTCGTCAACGCCGGGATGCTCATGGTGTGCACGGCCGTCATCGCCGTCTGTGTGACCCGCACCCACGCCCGGCGCCCCTGGGACGGACTGCTGGTCGCCCTGGCACCCGCCTTCGCGCTGACCGCCACCATCAACTGGGACCTGCTGGCGGTCGCTCTGACGGCCGCGGCGATGCTGATGTGGTCCCGCGGCCGCTCCCTCGCCTTCGGCGTCCTCCTGGGGCTCGCCACGGCCGCGAAGCTCTATCCCTTGCTGCTGCTCGGCCCGCTGTTCCTGCTGTGCTGGCGCGCGGGCAAGTGGCGGGGCTTCGGCACGGCCCTGGGCGGTGCGGTGGTCGCCTGGCTCGTCGTGAACCTGCCGGTGATGCTCTTCGCCTTCGAGGGCTGGTCGAAGTTCTACAGGTTCAGCCAGGAACGAGGCGTGGACTTCGGTTCCTTCTGGCTGATCTGGGCCCAGAACTCGACCCACCCGCCCACCACCGAGACGGTCAACACGCTCGCCATGGTGCTGATGCTGCTGTGCTGCGGCGGCCTCGCGGCGCTCACCTTCGTCGCCCCGCGCCGGCCCCGTTTCGCGCAGCTCGCCTTCCTGATCGTGGCCGCGTTCATCCTCACCAACAAGGTCTACTCGCCGCAGTACGTCCTGTGGCTGGTGCCGCTCGCCGTACTGGCCCGGCCCAAGTGGCGGGACTTCCTGATCTGGCAGGCCTGCGAGGTGGCGTACTTCCTGGGGATCTGGATGTACCTCGCCTACACGACCAGCGGAGACGCCCACAAGGGCCTGCCCACCCAGGGGTACCACTGGGCGATCGCGGTGCATCTGCTGGGCACGCTGTTCCTGTGCGTCATGGTCGTGCGGGACATCCTCATGCCGGAGCGGGACGTGGTGCGCCGGGCCGGTGACGACGACCCCTCGGGCGGAGTGCTCGACGGGGCCGAGGACGTCTTCGTCCTCGGCGGCGCGGCCCGCCCGCCGCGGCACGCCACCCACTTCGGCGCGCCGCAGGTGGAATGGGGAAGCCAGGGACCGCCGGCCTCGACGGACCGTTCGCTCTGAGCGAACACCGTCCCTGAAGAGCCGCCGAGCCACAGAACGGCACCGGTGCGTGGCAAGGGCCGTACACGGAAGTCCGTGTACGGCCCGTCGGCTGTCCGGGGGCGGCGCGGAGGCCGGCTCAGCGGTCCATCAGCCGGTCGAACTGCGTGGTGGTGTGCCGCAGATGGGCCACCAGTTCCTCGCCGACCTTCGGCTCGGGTGCGTCCGACGGCACGAACAGGATCGACACCTGCATGTGCGGCGGCTCGGCGAACCAGCGCTGCTTGCCGCCCCACACGAACGGGGAGAGGTTCCGGTTGACGGTGGCGAGGCCGGCCCGTGCCACGCCCTTGGCGCGTGGCATGACACCGTGCAGCGCCTTGGGGGCCTCCAGCCCCACCCCGTGCGACGTACCGCCCGCCACGACCACCAGGAAGCCGTCGGAGGCGGCCTTCTGCTGGCGGTAGCCGAAGCGCTCGCCCTTGGCCACGCGCGTCACGTCCAGGACCGCGCCGCGGTACTCGGTGGCCTCGTGGTCGCCCAGCCACAGCCGGGTGCCGATGCGGGCACGGAAACGGGTCTGCGGGAACTGCTGCTGCAGCCGGGCCAGTTCATCGGCCTTCAGATGGCTGACGAACATCGTGTGCAGGGGCAGCCGCGCCGCGCGCAGCCGGTCCATCCAGCCGATGACCTCCTCGACGGCGTCCGAGCCGTCGGTGCGGTCCAGCGGCAGATGGATGGCGAAGCCCTCCAGCCGGACGTTCTCTATGGCGGCGTGCAGCTGCGGCAGCTCCTGCTCGGTGATCCCATGCCGCTTCATCGAGGACATCACCTCGATGACCACGCGGGCGCCCACGAGGCCGTACACGCCGTCCACGGACGACACCGAGCGGATGACCCGGTCGGGCAGCGGTACGGGCTCCTCGCCGCGCCGGTAGGGCGTCAGCACCAGCAGATCACCGCCGAACCAGTCCTTGATCCGTGCGGCCTCGTACGTCGTGCCCACGGCGAGGACGTCGGAGCCCAGCCGTGTGGCCTCCTCCGCCAGACGCTCGTGCCCGAAGCCGTAGCCGTTGCCCTTGCAGACCGGGACGAGACCCGGGAACTGCTCCTGCACGTGCTTGTGATGCGCCCGCCAGCGCGCGGTGTCGACGTAGAGCGTGAGCGCCATGGCCGGACCTGGAACCTTTCTCGTGGCTGCGGTGTGTCAGAGGTATGAGAGCTATCGACGGTATCGAAGCCCCCGGCGCGCGGTCAGCGGCGCGACATATAGATGTCCAGCGCCTTGTGGAGCAGCTTGTTCAGCGGGAAGTCCCACTCGCCGATGTACTCGGCGGCCTGGCCGCCGGTGCCCACCTTGAACTGGATCAGGCCGAAGAGGTGGTCGGTCTCGTCCAGCGAGTCGGAGATCCCGCGCAGGTCGTAGACGGTCGCGCCGAGCGCATAGGCATCGCGCAGCATCCGCCACTGCATCGCGTTCGAGGGCCGGACCTCGCGGCCGATGTTGTCGGAGGCGCCGTAGGAGTACCAGACGTGTCCGCCGACGATCAGCATCGTCGCCGCCGACAGGTTCACCCCGTTGTGCCGGGCGAAGTACAGCCGCATGCGGTTGGGGTCCTCGGTGTTGAGGGCGGTCCACATGCGCTGGAAGTACGACAGCGGGCGGGGCCGGAAGTGGTCGCGTACCGCGGTGATCTCGTACAGCCGCTGCCACTCCTCCAGGTCGTGATAGCCGCCCTGGACGACCTCGACACCAGCCTTCTCGGCCTTCTTGATGTTGCGCCGCCACAGCTGGTTGAAGTTCTTGTGGACCTCTTCCAGGGAGCGGTTGGCCAGCGGCACCTGGTAGACATAGCGGGGCTGGACATCGCCGAAGCCGGCGCCGCCGTCCTCGCCCTGCTGCCAGCCCATGCGGCGCAGCTTGTCGGCCACCTCGAAGGCGCGGGGTTCGATGAAGTCGGCCTCGATGTCACGCAGACGCTTGACGTCCGGGTTCTGGATGCCCTGCTTGATGGAGTTGGCCTCCCAGCGCCGGATGATCACCGGCGGGCCCATCTTCACGGAGAACGCGCCCTGCCGCTTGAGATGGGCGAGCATCGGCTGGATCCAGTCGTCCAGGTTCGGCGCGAACCAGTTGATCACCGGGCCCTCGGGGAGATAGGCGAGATAGCGCTTGATCTTGGGCAACTGGCGGTAGAGGACCAGGCCCGCGCCGACCATTTCGCCCGTGCGGTCGTCGAACCAGCCCAGGTTCTCGGAGCGCCACTCCGCCTTGACGTCGGCCCAGGCCGGGACCTGCATGTGACTCGCCGCCGGCAGGCTCTGGATGTAGGCCAGATGCTGCTCACGACTGATGGTCCTCAGGGTCAGGGTCATTCGGGGCGCTCCTCGGGCTGGTGTGTCCCCCTGGGTACAGGGGCTCCGGCTCTCGCGCCGAAGCCTACTGCGCCTTCCCGGCGCCCCGGCTGGCCGTACGGGACCTTCGCACCGGCCTGTGGACGCCGGTGCGTTGGGAGTTGCTTCACATGAAGTTCGGCCGGTGGTGTCGGCAGGGTCAGAGGAGACCGCCGAACAGGCCACCGTGCGCCATGCTGATGAAGAAGCCGATGCCCGCGGCACCGAGACCCAGGATCAGACCGAACCGCTCACGTGTGGTCTCCGAGATCCACTGTCCGAAGGCACCGGTCAGGATGCCCACCAGGCCGGTCCAGGAACTGAGCAGGTGCAGGCTGTGGAAGAAGGACGTGATGAAGGCCGTCAGTCCGAGCACCAGCGTCAGCCCGAGCAGGGCGTCCTGGATCGGATGAAGCTTGTCGTCGGTGGCGAAGAGAGATCCGGCGGTGTTGGGTCGCAATGCCTGTGCCATGGGGCACCTCCTGCGGAAGGCGGCGCATCGTAGCGCCTTACACACCCGATGTGTACAGATTGACGGCCCCCGCGACCGGATTTCAACCGGAAGCCGGTGGGCGGGTAGTGTGTACCGTCTGCATCGGTGTCTGCCCGGACCGCGGTGGGGGGAATCCCGGCGGGACCCCCTGATTGTCAGTGGCGGCCGATACCGTTGCGTACGCATCACAACCCTCCTGCCACGGAACGACCGTGGCCGCTGAGTCCGAAGGAGGTGGGTTCCACATGCGTCACTACGAGGTGATGGTCATCCTCGACCCCGATCTTGAGGAGCGTGCTGTCTCCCCGCTGATCGAGAACTTCCTGTCCGTCGTCCGTGACGGCGGCGGCAAGGTCGAGAAGGTCGACACCTGGGGTCGTCGTCGTCTCTCGTACGAGATCAAGAAGAAGCCCGAGGGCATCTACTCGGTCATCGACCTGCAGGCCGAGCCTGCGGTCGTCAAGGAGCTCGACCGCCAGATGAACCTGAACGAGTCGGTCCTCCGGACCAAGGTCCTCCGCCCCGAGATGCACTGAGCTTCGGCTCAGTCGACCTCGGGATTCGAGTAGCAAGCAGCCAGAGCAAACCCGCCGAGAGGTTCCCCATGGCAGGCGAGACCGTCATCACGGTCGTCGGCAATCTTGTCGATGACCCCGAGCTGCGCTTCACCCCGTCCGGTGCGGCGGTCGCGAAGTTCCGCGTCGCGTCCACTCCTCGCACCTTCGACCGTCAGACGAACGAGTGGAAGGACGGCGAGAGCCTCTTCCTGACCTGCTCGGTCTGGCGTCAGGCGGCGGAGAACGTCGCCGAGTCGCTCCAGCGAGGCATGCGCGTCATCGTGCAGGGCCGACTGAAGCAGCGGTCCTACGAGGACCGTGAGGGCGTCAAGCGCACGGTCTACGAGCTGGACGTCGAGGAAGTCGGCGCCAGTCTCCGCAGCGCCACGGCCAAGGTGACCAAGACCTCCGGTGGCGGCCGCGGCGGCCAGGGTGGTTACGGCGGCGGTGGCGGCGGCCAGGGTGGCGGCGGC
Source organism: Streptomyces sp. NPDC001508 (assembly GCF_040298665.1). NCBI lineage: Bacteria > Bacillati > Actinomycetota > Actinomycetes > Kitasatosporales > Streptomycetaceae > Streptomyces > Streptomyces sp. NPDC001508. The sequence continues at coordinate 49,120 of NZ_JBEPAP010000007.1, read as the reverse complement.
TGGGGCGGCGGCCCCGGCGGCGGCCAGCAGGGCGGCGGCGCTCCCGCCGACGACCCGTGGGCGACCGGCGCTCCCGCCGGTGGCGGCCAGCAGGGCGGCGGCGGTGGCGGCGGCTGGGGCGGAGGCTCCGGCGGCGGAGGCGGCTACTCGGACGAGCCCCCCTTCTAGGTCTTTGGACCAGGGACGGGCCGTACCCACACTTCTTGATCACACAGGAGAAACACCATGGCGAAGCCGCCTGTGCGCAAGCCTAAGAAGAAGGTCTGCGCTTTCTGCAAGGACAAGGTCACGTACGTGGACTACAAGGACACGAACATGCTGCGGAAGTTCATTTCCGACCGCGGCAAGATCCGTGCCCGCCGCGTGACCGGCAACTGCACGCAGCACCAGCGTGATGTCGCCACGGCAGTCAAGAACAGCCGTGAGATGGCGCTGCTGCCCTACACCTCCACCGCGCGCTAAGGGAAGGGTGACCGACTCATGAAGATCATCCTCACCCACGAGGTCTCCGGCCTCGGTGCCGCGGGCGACGTCGTCGAGGTCAAGGACGGTTACGCTCGCAACTACCTGATCCCGCGGAAGTTCGCGATCCGCTGGACCAAGGGCGGCGAGAAGGACGTCGAGCAGATCCGTCGCGCTCGCAAGATCCACGAGATCCAGACCATCGAGCAGGCCAACCAGGTCAAGGCCCAGCTCGAAGGCGTGAAGGTCCGTCTGCCCGTCCGCTCCGGCGACGCAGGCCGCCTCTTCGGTTCCGTCACCCCGGCCGACATCGCTTCCGCGATCAAGGCTTCCGGTGGCCCCGAGGTCGACAAGCGCCGCATCGAGCTGGCCGCCCCGATCAAGACCCTGGGCGCCCACGAGACGTCCGTGCGTCTGCACCCCGAGGTGGCCGCCAAAGTCAGCATCGAGGTTGTCGCGGCCTGATCGCTGCGTTCTGCTTGAGCAGTCATGGAAGGGACCGCACCCATCAGGGGTGCGGTCCCTTCCATGTGGTCCGCTCTGGTCGATCGAGGGCGGGACGGACGCGTTTCACGTGAAACACGGCCACCCGCGGTGTTTCACGTGAAACGGTCAGCGGGTGGCACCCGTGATGATCCAACGGCCCGAACGGGAACGCAGCCAGAGCGTCAGCATCCGCACCGTCATCATCAGCGTCATGGCGGCCCAGATCGCGGTGAGCCCACCGTCGAGTACGGGAACGAGCAGGGCGACCGGGGTGAAGACCGCGAGAGTGAGCACCATGGCCCCGGCGAGGTAGGGGCCGTCCCCCGCGCCCATCAGAACGCCGTCCAGAACGAAGACCACTCCGCAGATCGGCTGGGACAGCGCCACGACGAGCAGCGCGGGCAGCGCGGCGTCCCGGACGACGGAGTCACCGGTGAACAGGGGCAGAAAGAGCGGGCGCGCCACGACCACCAGCAGTCCGAGGGCCAGGCCGACCGCTATACCCCACTGCACCATCCGGCGACAGGCATCCCGGGCTCCTTGGGGATCGTCCGCGCCCAGGTAGCGACCGATGATGGCCTGGCCGGCGATCGCTATGGCGTCAAGCGCGAAGGCCAGCAGGCTCCAGAGCGACAGGACGATCTGGTGGGCGGCGATGTCGGCATCTCCGAGGTGGGCCGCGACGGCCGTGGCGATCATGAGAATCGCCCGCAGCGAGAGCGTACGGACGAGCAGTGGGAGGCCGGCTTGGGCGGAGGCTCTGATGCCGGCGGCGTCGGGCCGTAGTGGTGCGCCGTGTTCACGTGCGCCCCGGACGACCACGACGAGGTAGACCGCTGCCATCCCGCACTGGGCGATGACCGTGCCCCAGGCGGATCCCGCGATGCCGAGCCCGGCGCCGTAGACCAGTCCGGCGTTGAGGGCCGCGTTGGCGACAAAGCCCGCGACGGCGACATAGAGCGGGGTCCTTGTGTCCTGGAGGCCGCGCAGGACACCGGTGGCGGCGAGCACGATCAGCATGGCCGGGATACCGAAGGAGGAGATACGGAGGTAGGTGGTCGCATACGGCGCTGCGGTGGCCGAGGCGCCGAGGAGGTCCACGATGGCCGGGGCCAGGGGCAGGACGACGGCGATGACGGCGAGTCCCAGCAGCAGTGCAAGCCAGATGCCGTCCACGCCCTGGCGGATGGCGGCTTGGAGGTCGCCCGCGCCGACCCTTCGAGCAACCGCCGCCGTGGTGGCGTAGGCGAGGAAGACGAAGATGCTCACGGCGGTCGTCAGGAGCGCCGAGGCGACGCCGAGGCCGGCGAGCTGGGCCGTGCCCAGATGGCCGACGATCGCACTGTCCGCCATGACGAACAGGGGCTCGGCGACCAGTGCGCCGAAGGCCGGAACGGCCAGTGCGACGATCTCTCGGTCGTGCTGTCGACGGGGGTCCCCGGGTATGGCGGAAGCCTGTGGCATGGGCGCTAATCTAATCGTCCACAGGTAAGAGATGCAAACGGTTTGTGGTCCTTACTTTTGATGTTACGGAGTGTGCTCTCGTGTACGGTTCGAGGCGATCTTGATCCGACGGGGGAAGTTTTTCTTACGCACAGCCGGTGGATGGGAAAGCCGCAGGTCAGAGCCATTTCCACGAGGGGTGTGGAGGCTTGTTCACAGGGCTGTCCACCGCGTCGTACACAGGTTTTGCCGAGTTCTCCACAGCATCGGGGCCGTCGTCCACATGGCCTGTGGATAACCAGATTGGCTGACGCTGCTGAGGGGCCTAACGTGGTCCGGCGCCCGCTTGCCTCACCGACCTCGGAACCCTCACAAAACCGACGCGGCAGAACCGGAGTTGGGCGTCCTATTTGTCAGTGCCGTGCCGTAGAAATGAGGGGCACGGCGAGGTCCGCGCGGCGGACGGGAGGAGGTGGCTCGGTGAGCATTTCCGAGCCCTTGGACGACCCGTGGGCCGACAGCGGACCCAGCGATCGTCTGCCCGCTTCCCGCCGTCGCGGGGACGCCGGCCCGAGCCGGGACGAGCAGCACGAACGGGGTCGGGAGAACGGCGGCTGGGACGGCGGTGGTTCGTCGTTCGAGCGGGTGCCGCCGCAGGACCTCGACGCCGAGCAGTCCGTCCTCGGCGGCATGCTGCTGTCCAAGGACGCCATCGCCGATGTCATCGAGGTCCTCAAGGGCCACGACTTCTACAAGCCCGCGCACGAGACGATCTACCAGGCGATCCTCGACGTCTATGCGAAGGGCGAACCGGCCGACCCCATCACCATCGCCGCGGAACTCACCAAACGCGGCGAGATCAACAAGGTCGGCGGCGCGTCCTATCTGCACACCCTCGTCCAGACCGTGCCGACGGCGGCGAACGCCGAGTACTACGCGGAGATCGTCCACGAGCGGGCGGTCCTGCGCAGGCTGGTCGAGGCGGGCACTCGTATCACCCAGATGGGATACGCGGCCGACGGCGATGTCGACGAGATCGTCAACCGCGCCCAGGCCGAGATCTACGCGGTCACCGAGCAGCGCACCAGCGAGGACTACCTGCCGCTCGGCGACATCATGGAGGGCGCCCTCGACGAGATCGAGGCGATCGGCTCGCGCAGCGGCGAGATGACCGGGGTGCCCACCGGGTTCACGGACTTCGACTCCCTGACGAACGGTCTGCACCCGGGCCAGATGATCGTCATCGCGGCGCGACCCGCCATGGGCAAGTCGACGCTGGCGCTGGACTTCGCGCGGGCCGCCTCGATCAAGCACAACCTGCCGAGTGTCGTCTTCTCGCTCGAAATGGGCCGCAACGAGATCGCGATGCGTCTGCTGTCAGCCGAGGCGCGTGTCGCCCTGCACCACATGCGGTCCGGGACGATGACCGACGAGGACTGGACCCGGCTGGCCCGCCGTATGCCGGACGTCTCGGCCGCCCCTCTTTACATCGACGACTCCCCGAACCTGTCGATGATGGAGATCCGCGCCAAGTGCCGTCGGCTGAAACAGCGCAATGACCTCAGGCTGGTCGTCATCGACTACCTCCAGCTGATGCAGTCCGGTGGCTCCAAGCGGGCCGAGAGCCGTCAGCAGGAGGTCTCGGACATGTCCCGTAACCTCAAGCTGCTCGCCAAGGAACTGGAGCTTCCCGTCATCGCGCTCTCCCAGCTCAACCGCGGCCCCGAGCAGCGCACCGACAAGAAGCCGATGGTCTCCGACCTGCGTGAGTCCGGCTCCATCGAGCAGGACGCCGACATGGTCATCCTGCTACACCGCGAGGACGCCTACGAGAAGGAGTCACCCCGCGCGGGCGAGGCGGACCTGATCGTCGCCAAGCACCGAAACGGCCCCACGGCGACCATCACGGTCGCCTTCCAGGGCCACTACTCACGTTTCGTGGACATGGCCCAGACCTGACCCCGGCGGCGGGCCCGTCGTGGACGCCGTGGGACGGCGCGGAAATGGGCTCGACGCGTGTGCCCCGAGCGGATGGACTGGGGGCATGACGACATCTCCAGAAGAACTGCTCCCCGCCACGCGGCGGGCGCTGCTGCACCGGATTGCCGTGGCGCAGGCCGAGGGGCGGGCGCCCTCGCTGGTGGCGGCGGTCGTGCGGGACGGCCGGGCCGTGTGGCACGGGTCCCGCAGCTCGATGGACGGGCACGCACCGGACGAGAACGTGCAGTACCGGATCGGGTCCATCACCAAGGCGTTCACGGCCGTTCTCGTGCTGCGGCTGCGTGACGAGGGCGTGCTGGACCTGGGCGATCCGCTGGAGAAGCATCTGCCGGGCACCGGCGCGGGGGAGGCCACCATCGCCGAACTGCTCGCCCACACGGGCGGGTTGGCGGCCGAGTCGCCGGCCCCCTGGTGGGAACGGACCCCCGGCGCGCTGCGCCCCGAGCTGAGCGATGTGCTCGGTGAAAGGCCCCTCGTGCATCCGGTCGGCCGGCGGCACCACTACTCGAACCCCGGCTACACACTGCTCGGCGCCCTGGTGGAGGAGGTGCGCGGCGCCCCCTGGGAGGAGGTGCTGCACCGGGAGGTGCTCGAACCCCTGGGCCTGGACCGGACCGGCGCCCAGCCCCGGGCCCCGCACGCGGGCGGCTGGGCCGTCCACCCCTGGGCCGATGTCCTCCTGCCCGAGCCGGTCGAGGATCTCGGCCGGATGGCACCGGCCGGTCAACTGTGGTCCACCACCGGGGATCTGGCGCGGTTCGCGGCCTTCCTCGCCCGGGGGGACGACCGGGTGCTGAGCGCGGACTCCGTGCGGGAGATGCGGACGCCCGCGGCGCCGGCCGAGGCGGCCGATGTCATGGACGGCGCCACCTATGGTCTCGGCCTGCAGATCCAGCACCGTCATGGTCGGCTGCTGGTCGGGCACTCCGGGTCGCTTCCCGGCTTCCTGGCGAATCTCACGATCAGCGTCGGGGACGACGTGGCCGCCGTGGTGCTGGCCAACTGCACCTCCGGACCGCTGCTCGGCGCGGTGGGCGCCGATCTCGTGCGGATCGTCGCCGAGGCCGAGCCGAGGATCCCCGAGCCATGGCGGCCGTTGCGTGAAGTCGACCCGTCCGTACTGGAGTTGGCGGGACAGTGGTACTGGGGCACACATGGCTATGGCCTGCGGGTGACGGCCGATGGGCGCCTCTCACTCGGCCCGCTGTCCGGCAATGGCCGCAGTTCACGCTTCCGGGCCAACGGTGACGGCACCTGGACCGGGCTGGAGGGCTACTACCACGGGGAGCTTCTGCGGGCCGTACGGCGCCCGGACGGGTCGGTGAGCCATCTGGACCTCGGCTCGTTCGTGTTTACGCGGCAGCCGTACGACGACGGCGCCACCGTGCCCGGCGGGGTGGATCCCGAGGGATGGCGGGGGATCGGTTAGTCGGCCTTGTCCGGGGTGGCCTGTTTCACGTGAAACAGGCCACCTGGTGGCTCAGAGCTGAAGCTTGAAGCCCGTGTGTGAGGCAGCGAATCCAAGCCGCTCGTAGAAACGGTGCGCATCGGTGCGGCTGTTGTCGGAGGTCAGCTGGACCAACTGGCAGTTCTGGCACCGGGATTCCTCGATCGCCCACTCGATGAGCCGTGTGCCCAGGCCGCTGCCGCGCGCGTCGGCGTGGATGCGTACGGCCTCGATGATCGACCGGGTGGCGCCATGCCGCGACAGTCCCGGAATGATCGTGAGCTGGAGCGTGCCCACGACGCGGCCTTCCCGCACCGCGACGACCTGGTGCTGGTTCGGATCTGCGTCGAGTCGCTTCAGCGCGGCCAGATACGGGGCGAGATCGTCCGGGGACTCCCGTTGATCCCCCAGCGGGTCGTCGGCGAGCATGCCGACGATGGCGGGGACGTCGTCGGCGACGGCGGCACGTATAGCGAGATCTGCCATACCGGCACCCTATGTGGGCACGTTCAGTGACTCGACGACCCGTACGAGCGGGGCCAGTTCCGGATGGGCGGCCGCCTCGTCAAGGGCTTCGCGCAACGCGGCGTCATTGGTCGGCCGTGCTGCCGTGAGCAGGGCGAGTCCCGCCTCCGTGACGTTCGTGTAGATGCCACGGCGATCCGTCGGACACAGATAGCGCTCCAGCAGGCCACGGTCCTCAAGCCGGGTGACCAGCCGGGTGGTGGCGCTCTGGCTCAGGACCACCGCGTCGGCGACCTGCTTCATCTGCAGATGACCCCCGTCGCCGTCGTGCTGCCTGCTGAGCACGTCGAGCAGCGAGTACTCGCGCACGCTCAGGCCGTGCCCGGCCTGCAGGGCGCGCTCGATATGCGCCTCGATCCTCCCGTGCAGCAGGGAGAGGGCGCACCAGCCCTGGGTAAGGGCGGTGAGCGAGGGGTCGGTCGCTGTCATGGCGGTTCCTCCGTCCCGGAGCGGCTGAGACCAGGATAGAGCAGCCCCGCAATTGCCTGCGGTTGCATATAGCCCGCGTCTGCAACTATTGTAAGCGCAGGCAAGACGCATCTGCAATCACCAGGGAAGGGTTGTCCTCATGCCTCTCGCGCTTCTGGCCCTCGCGATCGGGGCCTTCGGAATCGGCACGACCGAATTCGTGATCATGGGCCTACTGCCCGAGGTGGCTGGCGAGTTCGGCGTCTCCATCCCCGCCGCGGGCCTGCTCGTGATCGGCTACGCGCTCGGCGTGGTGATCGGCGCCCCGCTGATGACCGTGCTCGGCACCAAGGTTCCGCGCAAGCGGATGCTGATGCTGCTGATGGGCCTGTTCATCGTCGGGAACCTGTTGTCCGCCCTCGCTCCCGCCTTCGCGGTCATGCTGGCCGGGCGGGTGATCGCCTCCCTGGCCCACGGTGCGTTCTTCGGCATCGGATCGGTCGTCGCCGCTGAACTGGTCGCCCCGAACAAGAAGGCCGGGGCCATCGCGATGATGTTCACCGGGCTGACCGTCGCCAACGTGGTCGGTGTCCCGCTGGGCACGCTCATCGGCCAGCACGTCGGCTGGCGGGTGACCTTCGGTGTCGTCGCGGCCCTCGGTGTCGTCGGTCTGGTCGGCATCGCCCGGCTGGTCCCCGAGATGCCCAGGCCCGAGGGGGTGCACCTGCGCCATGAACTGGCCGCCTTCAAGAACGCCCAGGTGCTGCTCGCCATGGCGATGACCGTCCTCGGCTTCGGCGGAGTCTTCGCGGCCATCACCTACATCGCGCCGATGATGACCCATATCGCCGGCTTCGCCGACGGCTCCGTCACCTGGCTGCTGGTGCTCTTCGGCCTCGGCATGGTCGCCGGCAACCTCATCGGTGGCAGGTTCGCCGACCGCGCCCTGATGCCCATGCTGTACGTCTCCCTGGGCGCCCTGGCTGTCGTGCTCGCCCTCTTCACGGCCACCGCACACCACAAGATCGCGGCGGCCGTGACCATCGCGCTGATCGGCGCCCTGGGCTTCGCCACCGTGCCGCCCCTGCAGAAGCGTGTCCTCGACCAGGCACACGGTGCTCCCACGCTGGCCTCGGCCGTGAACATCGGGGCCTTCAACCTGGGCAACGCCCTCTCTGCCTGGCTCGGCGGCATCGTGATCTCGGCAGGCTTCGGCTACACCGCCCCCAACTGGGTCGGCGCCGCTCTGGCCGCGGGCGCACTGCTGCTCGCCTTCCTCTCGGCCGCCCTGGAGCGCCGGGGCTCCGCCGTCGGCACCGTGATGGCGGGCGGCACGCCCACCACCCAACGGACGGCCGTCCACCACTGAGCCGACCCCGGCCCGGGAACGAAACCGTCTGGCGTTCGGCCGGGACGACCGGGCGGTGCTGGTCTCCGGAAAGACCAGCACCCGCAAGGCGTACACCGCGCTCCAACTGAACGCGCCCACCGCCGGTCTGATGGACGCCGTACAGCCCGGCGGACGCTTCCACACCCTGCCCACCGCGCTCGACTGGCCCCTGCTGTATCGCGGGCGCATCCCGGTGCACCGCGACGGTCGGCTGATCGGCGCGATCGGCGTGAGCGGCGGCGCGCCCGAGCAGGACCACGGCTTCGCCCTCACGGCCGTCAGCGCGCTCGTCTGAACGCTTCTCCCGTACCGGACAACGCCGGCTCCCGCCTCGCAGCGGAAGCCGGCGTCCGTCGTCCGCGAGCGTTCCTCAGCCCGCCGCCACGGTCAGCGGCGCGAACCGTCGGGTCCAGTCGCCGGGCAGATCCGTACTGCCGTATGTCATCACCGCGTTGAAGGCCACGGACGCCAGCCCGCGTTCCCTCGCCCAGGCCAGCAGTTCCTCGTGCCGTACATCGATGTCGGTGCGCAGCGGGCGCTCGGTATGGGCGGCGAGGGCGGTGATCAGGGCCTTCGCGGTCTCCGTGTCGCGGGCGATCAGCGGCCCGACGACATGGGTGTCCATATTGGGCCAGGCGCCCGCATAGCCGATGATCCGGCCGTTGTCCTCGGCGACATACAGCCGGTCGGCGAAGGCGGGGAGCCGGGTGATGACGGGGGTGCGGTCGACGCCGAACACCTCCTCGTCGAGCCGGAGGATCGAGGTCAGGTCCTCGGCGGTGGCCGCACGGGTCGCGACCGCTGACGGCGGCCCCTGAGGGCTGAAGCGCCCGCGCACCATCTCCGCGCGACCGATGACCTTGAAGCCCAACTCCTCGTACAGCGGGCGGCCGTACGGCGTCGCGTACAGCGTCAGGGGTGTGGTCCCCATCGTCGACACGACATGGTGCATCAGCCGGCGTCCCACGCCCTGGCGGGCGTGCCGCTCGGCGACCAGGACCATGCCGACGGCAGCCAGGTCGGGGTGTTCCCGGGGGCCGTACTCCGTGACGACACAGGCGGCGACGAGACCGCCGTCGGGGTCGTCGATACCGTGCCCCCTTCCTGCCGTGAGGAGGAAACCCCACTTGTGTTCCTCGCGGGGCCACCCCCGATCCTCTGACAAGTCGGCGCAGGCGCTGAGATCGCGGGGCGTCAGGCGACGGATGGGCAAGGAGGCGAGGGAAGGTGTTGGCACGCAGGTCAGGCTGTCCGAACTGCACCCCTGACGTCTACCTGTTTCGGGTAGACACACCGTTCTTTTGGTCATGGGGTGGTCGTCACCACGGTGTGCCGATGCGGATGTTTCACGTGAAACCGGGATCGGAATCCGGCCGAGGCCCACGCAAGGAGGGACTTGTGTGCGTGGCGGCTGCCGGTATGGTCGACTCCGGTTCATGTCCGGGGTGGGGTTCACACCGCTCGGAACGCGACGCCGTGGTGGCCTCACCGGCCGCCGGGGCGCAGCGAGAAGGCAAGCCGTCCGCAGGGAAAGCAGGCACCTTCCGATCGAGGAAGTGCGCGGACGGACCGAAAGATGTTCGAGGCGAGGCACACCATGGACGCTCCGACCACCACGTCGGCGGACAACCGCACGTCCGACGGGGGCGGCTGGTTCACGCCCCACCGAACGCCGCCGGTCGCGCCGTCGGACAGCGATCAGGAGTCGCGGGAGGGCCACCGCCCGGCCGTGCTGCGACCGGTGGGCCGCCGCACGCCGGAGACCCACGAGCACCCGTCCGCGACCGCCCCTGCCGCCCCCGCCCCCGGCTCGTCGCCTTCCGAATCATCGTCCCCAAGCTCTCTGCCAGCCGACTCGCCGACCCCAGGCCCGACGACGACCACAGGCGAGGCCCCGGAGGCCGGGGGTAAAACTCCACCGGCCGCCGAGCGAATACCGGGGCCCGGCTCCTCACCCTTCGAGGCGCCGGCCACCCCGTCCGACCCGCCGCAACGCGACCAGCGTGTGCCCGCGCAGCGTTCCGCGCCCGTCTCCCCGCAGGCATCACCGGACGCCCTTCTCATCCGTCGCACCATGGCCGAGGTCGGTCCGGTCGCCGACAAGGTCACCTCGTACTTCTATGCGCTCCTCTTCGTGCGCCATCCCGATCTGCGGCCGCTGTTCCCGGCCGCGATGGACACCCAGCGGGACCGGCTCCTGAAGGCTCTGCTCACCGCGGCCGAACACATCGACGACACCCCCGTCCTCATCGACTATCTGCAGAACCTCGGCCGTGGCCACCGTAAGTACGGCACCCGGGCCGAGCACTACCCGGCCGTCGGCGAGTGCCTCATCGGCGCGCTGAGCAAGTACGCCTCCGCCGTCTGGGACGCGGAGACGGAGGCGGCATGGGTGCGGGCGTACACGACGATGTCGCAGGTGATGATCGACGCGGCGGCCCTGGACGAAATGCGCTCCCCGGCCTGGTGGCACGCGGAGATCGTCAGCCATGAACTCAGGACGCCCGACGTGGCGGTCGTCTCCGTGCGCCCGAACCAGCCCTATCCCTTCCTCGCCGGGCAGTACACCAGCCTGGAGACCCCCTGGTGGCCGCGGATCTGGCGGCACTACTCCTTCGCCTCCGCGCCCCGTTCGGACGGGCTGCTGACGTTCCATGTGAAGGCGGTCCCCGCGGGCTGGGTCTCCAACGCCCTGGTGCACCGCGCCCGCCCCGGTGACACCATCCGGCTCGGCCCGCCGGCCGGCTCGATGACCGTCGACCACACCACGGACAGCGGTCTGCTCTGCCTCGGCGGCGGCACGGGCATAGCGCCCATCAAGGCGCTGGTCGAGGACATCGCCGAACACGGCGAGCGCCGCACGGTCGAGGTGTTCTACGGCGCCCGCACCGACCACGACCTGTACGACATCGACACGATGCTCCGGCTCCAGCAGGCCCACCCCTGGCTCTCGGTCCGGGCGGTCATCGACCAGCAGGCGCATCTCCGGCTCCCCGACGCCATCCGGGAGTACGGCCCCTGGAACGAGTACGACGCCTATCTCTCGGGGCCGCCCGGGATGATCCGCAGCGGGGTCACCATGCTGCGGAACGCAGGCGTCCAGGCGGAGCGCATACGGCATGACTCGGTCGAGGAACTCGTCACCGTCGGGGACTGAACCGTCAGCCGAGGTCGGGGGCGTGCATGGCGCGCACACCTTCGATATTGCCGTCCAGATAGTGCCGCAGCGACAGCGGCACGAGATGGACGGAGGCGATGCCGACGCGGGTGAACGGCACCCGCACGATCTCGTACTCGCCCATGGGCTGGTCCACTTCGGGGCCATGGCGCAGGGCCGGGTCCATGGACTCCAGTCGGCAGACGAAGAAGTGCTGCACCTTCACACCGGTCGCGCCGCCGTCCTCGCCGATGTGCTCCACGGTGTCCACGAAACAGGGCACCACATCGGTGATCTTGGCGCCGAGTTCCTCGTACACCTCGCGGTGCAGGGCGTCGACGACGGTTGTGTCCTTCGGCTCGACCCCGCCACCGGGGGTGACCCAGTAGGGATCGATTCCGGGTTTGGTGCGCTTGATCAGAATCAGGTCGTCGCCGTCCAGGAGGACGGCGCGTGCGGTGCGCTTGACCACGGGTCGGACGGTCATGGAGGAAATGTGGCCCGGCTGGTTCCACGTGAAACATCGCAAAGGGCCACGACCCGACCGCACGGTGTGACCCGGCCCTGGGCCGCTCAGTCCCAGTCCGTGGCCGCCCGCCGGAGCCATTCGTGCGCCCGGGCGATATGCGGCATGGCGAGGGTGCCGGTGCGCACCACCAGGAAGTACGTGCGCAGCGGCGGCACCGGGGGCTCGTGCAGCGCGATCACCTCGCCGCGGTCGAGGGCGCAGGCACACAGATAGCGGGGCAGGACGGCGAGGCCCGCGCCCGCCGTCGTACACGCGAGGACCGCTCGCAGATCGGGGACGATTACGGTGCCCGAGGCGGCCGGGCGGCAGCCGAAGACGGAGGCCCAGTACCGGGAGACGAAGGGCAGCGACTCGTGGACCTCGACGACGGGCAGGTTCTCCAGGGCGGGCGCCCCTTTGCCGCACAACCGCCCGGGGTCGATCTCCTCGGCCCAGCGTGGGGCGGCGACCAGGACATGCTCCTCGTCGCACAGCGGGGTCGCGGTGAGCAGGGCACCGCGGGGGCGGGCCGTGCTGATGGCCAGGTCGTGATGTCCGGCGGCCAGCCCCTCCAGGATCTCCTCGGGGTTGCCGAAGGAGGCACGGAGGGCGAATCCCTGACCGTCGTCGCCGGTGAGTTCCGTGAGCGCCGGGAGCGCACGTAAGGCGGTGAACTCGGGCGGGCCGGCCAGATGCAGGGTGCGCGGGGAGGACTCGTCGTCCAGGCCGGTCTCGGTGATCTCCACCAGGGCGTCGAGATGCGGGGCGGCCTTATGGGCGAGTTCGTCGCCGATGGTCGTCGGGGTCACCCCTCGGGCCTTCCGCAGAAACAGCGGGCGGCCCAGCTGCCGCTCCAGCGTCCGGATCTGGGAGGTGACCGCCGGCTGGGACAGACCCAGCAGCGCGGCGGCGCGAGTGAAGGAACCGGCCCGGTGCACGGTCACGAAGGTGCGCAGCAAGGCCAGATCCATGGCATGCCCTCCCCTTCCCCTGCTCCTTGCGCGGCCCCCCGGGCAGGGCCCAACGATAAATAAGTCGATAGGTCTCTGCCGCTACTGTGATTGGACACTGACAGAGAGTCAACTAGCCTTGTTGGCGCGGTTCTTCGCGCACGGAACCGCGGCGGTCCGAGCCACGAGGGGGGGGAGGCTCGGACCGTCCGTCAGCCGGTCACGGAGCCGACTCGTCCAGCGCGCGCAGCAGGTCGGCCACCAGGTCCTCGGGGTCCTCGGCGCCGACCGACAGCCGGATGAACCCCTCCGGGACCGGATCCCCGCCCCAGCGGCCACGGCGTTCGGCCGTGGACCGGATGCCGCCGAAGCTCGTCGCGTCCTCGACGAGCCGCAGCGCCTCCAGGAAACGCTCGGCACGCCCGCGCGTGGGCAGCGTGAAGGAGACCACGGACCCATAGCGCCGCATCTGCCGCGCGGCGACCTTGTGCGAGGGGTCGTCGGGCAGCCCCGGATAGCGCAGCCCGGCCACCTCGGGCCTGTCCCGCAGCGCCAGGGCGACGGTGAGTGCCGTGGCGTCCTGCCGGTCCACGCGCAGCTGGAGCGTGGCGATGGAACGGTGCGCGAGCCAGGCCTCCATGGGCCCCGAGATCGCCCCGACGATCTTGCGCCAGCGGCGCACGGCGGCCATCGCCTGCGGATCGCGCCCGGCGACATAGCCCAGGAGCAGGTCCCCATGGCCGGTGAGCTGCTTGGTGCCGCTGGCCACCGAGAAGTCCGCGCCCAGCTCCAGGGGGCGCTGCCCCAGCGGCGTGGCCAGGGTGTTGTCGACGGCGACCAGGGCGCCACGCGTGTGTGCCGCCTCGGCCAGGCGCCGGATGTCGCACACGTCGAGCCCGGGGTTCGACGGCGTCTCGATCCACAGCAGCTTCGCTCCGTCCAGCGCGTCGAGCTGGGCGTCGCCCGCGGTCGGCGCGGTGCGCACCTCGATGCCGTACGCCTCCAGCTGGGCGCGCACCAGCGGCAGCACCTGGTAGCCGTCAAAGGGCAGTACGACCGTGTCCCCGGCGCGCAGCTGGGAGAAGAGCACCGACGCGATGGCCGCCATGCCGGAGGCGAACACCAGCGTCTCGACACCGTCCCGCCCGGGCGCCTCCAGCTCGCCGATGGCGCCTTCCAGCAGCGTCCAGGTCGGGTTGTCGTCACGGCCGTAGGCGTAGGGGCCCGTCACCTCGCCGGGCAGGTGGAAATGGGCGGCGAAGACAGGTCCGGGCAGTGTCGGCTCGTGCTTGACCGGCTCGGGCAGCCCGGCGCGGACCGCGCGTGTGCCGTCGCCGGGCCGGCCGCCGTCCTCGGTGGTGTCGCTCATGCGGCCCGTCCCTCCAGATGTTCGCGTACGGCGGTGAGCAGCCCGGTGCTCGCCGCCTCCACCATCTCAAGGCACTCCGCGAAGCCGTCCAGCCCCCCGTAGTACGGGTCGGGCACGTCGAGATCGTCCCCGGCCCCGGGGTCGTACGAGCGCAGCAGCCGCACCTTGCGCGCGTCCTCCTCCGTGGGTGCCAGGCGGCGCAGGGCCTTGAGGTGTCCGGAGTCCAGGGCGATCACCAGGTCGAGCCGGGAGAACCACGACGGCTGGAACCGCCGGGCCCTGTGATCGATGTCATAGCCGTGTTCGTCCAGGACGGCGACGGTGCGCGGATCGGCGCCATCGCCCTCGTGCCAGCCGCCGGTGCCGGCGCTGTCGACCTCGACGAGATCCGCGAGTTCCGCCTCCGCCGTGCGGGCGCGGAAGACGGATTCGGCCATCGGGGAGCGGCAGATGTTGCCGGTACAGACGAAGCAGACGCGGTAGACCATCGTGGGTTCAGTCCTTGCCTTCGGGCAGGACGAGGTTCAGCGCCCAGGACACGATCGAGATGATCAGACCGCCGAGAACGGCGGTCCAGAACCCCTCCACGTGGAAGCTCAACTGGAGCTTGTCGCACAGCCATGAGGTCAGCAGCAGCATCAGCGCGTTGACCACCAGGGTGATCAGGCCGAGCGTCAGGATGAACAAGGGGAAGGTCAGCACCTTCACGACCGGCTTGACCAGGAAGTTCACCAGGCCGAAGATCAGGGCGACGACGATCAGCGTACCGATCTTCTTGGCGGTGCTGTCACCTGTCAGGGTGATCTTGTCGAGCAGCCACACGGCGACGGCCAGGGCACCCGCATTGGCGAGCGTCTTGACTACGAAATTCTTCATGTGTCTGATCGTGGCAGACGAGACCGGCGACGAGCAGTGGGGCGAGGGCGGCAAGGGCGATGAAGGCATTCCGGCTGGACGAACTGGAGGCGGAGCGCGCCGCCAACGAGGGCGCTTACCTGCAGTTTCTGCGTGAACGGAACATGTCGGTCGGTCTGTACGCGCTCAATGCGGGCGAGCACGACCCGCAGCAGCCGCATCGCCAGGACGAGGTGTACTTCGTCGTGAGCGGTCGTGCCTCGATCACCGTCGGCACGGAGACGACGCAGGTGGCGCGCGGCAGCGTGGTGTACGTGCCGGCCGGCGTGGCCCACAAGTTCCATCACATCAGCGAGGATCTGCGGGTCCTGGTGGTCTTCTCTCCGCCCGAGGCGTGACCGTGGCCTGCCGGGTCCCTAGGGGAACGGTCAGGGGCGGACAAGGGGTGCGAGGCCCCCGCGGCGGCGCCCCGCGGCCCTAGCATCGAGAGCGGGACATCGACGACCATCGAGGCATCGACAGGCGTCGAGGACCCTCGGACGCGTGGAGCGTGTCCGGGAACGCTTGCGACGCAGAGAAGGACGAGGGCAATGCGAGAGATCTTCGCGGGACTGCCGTGGTGGGTGAAGTGGGTCGCGGTGCCGGTCATCGCCCTGGTCGTGTTCGGCGGCCTGATCGCGACCGTGGTCGGCTTCGTGATCGGCCTGCTCTTCAAGGCGCTGATCTTCGTGGCGCTGGTCGGCGGACTCATCTATGTGGTGCGGAAGTTCATGTCCAGCTCCTCGTCGCGCGGCGACTGGTGAGCACCTTGGGAGCACGGTGACGGTAACAGGAATCACCGGTTCCCTCGCGCGAGGGAAGTTTCCGGGCAGACCGGCCCACAGCCGTGGCCGACGGTTAGAGTCCGGAACTCCACGCGGGGTCCAGCCCCTCCGGGCGGCGCAGGCCCCACCCGGGTTCCCCCGCACGGGCTGCCCCTCGCGCTTCGGGAGTGACTTCGGCCATGGTTGACACCGCACCCGCGGAGACACACACGTCTCCCTTGCCGACATCCACCGCTGCGCCTCCCGTGCCGCGGCCGCCCGCCGCGGCCATCCCCGAGCGGCCGCCCGCCGCGACCCTCATCGGATCTGTGCAGCGCGCGATGCGCCTGCTGGAGTGTGTCGCCGGGCACGAGTACGGAGCGCCCGCCAAGCAGCTGGCCCGCGAGACCAGGCTGGCGCTCCCCACGGCTTACCACCTGCTGCGCACCCTCGTGCACGAGGGCTATCTGCGGCGTGAGAAGGGGCTGTTCTTCCTCGGTGAGGCGGCCGTGCGGCTGAGTGGCAGCGGTGCGAAGCAGAAACGTCGCAGCACGGTGGCCGCCACGCTCGCGCGCTGGCGCGACGCCATCGGCGTCCCCGTGTACTACGCCGTGTACCGGGAGGGTGAGATCGACGTCGTGTGCGTCTCCGACACCCCGGGCAATCCGGCGGTCGAGGAGTGGGCCGACTTCCGCGAGACCGGGCACGCGCACGCGATCGGCCAGTGCCTGCTGTCCCAGCTGGACGACGCGGCGCGCCGCGACCACCTCGACCGCTACCCGGTGCAGTCCCTCACCCCGTACACCGTGCGTGACGACCACAGCCTGCTGAGGCGTCTGGAGCGGACGCGGCGGATGGAACCGGTGATGGAACGGCAGGAGTACGCCCTGGGTACGGTCTGCGCCGCCGTGCCGATCACGATCGGCAGCACGGCGGCCACGATGGCCATCTCGATGCCCGCCCGCCAGGCCGATCGGCTGCTGCCCACGGTGGAGCAACTGCAGGCCGGGATCGGACGGCATCTCGGGGCACTCGCGCTCTCTATCAGTATCTGAAAACTCACTCCTTGTGATCTGTCGCATACGTTCAGCAAGATGCCCTCAGTTGCAGTGGGGTCATTCGAGGCCGGTCGGCGTTACACGACGGGGTAGGCGATGCGCGAGTCCGTACAGGCAGAGGTCATGATGAGCTTTCTCGTCTCCGAGGAGCTCTCTTTCCGCATTCCGGTGGAGCTGCGGTACGAGACCTGTGATCCCTATGCCGTACGGCTGACCTTCCATCTGCCCGGGGACGCCCCGGTGACCTGGGCCTTCGGGCGGGAGTTGCTGGTCGACGGCGTGGGCAGGCCGTGCGGGGACGGGGATGTGCATATCGCGCCCACCGATGCCGAGGTTCTGGGCGAGGTGCTGATCCGGCTTCAGGTCGGCGGCGACCAGGCCGTCTTCCGCTCCTCGGCGCCACCGCTGGTGACGTTCCTCGACCGTACGGACAAGCTGGTGCCGCTGGGCCAGGAGGGGGCGCTGGCCGACTTCGACGCCCATCTCGACGAGGCCCTGGACCGCATCCTGGCCGAGGAGCAGAGCGCCGGCTGAGGCGTCCCGCGTCGCAGAGCCCGCCCGACCGTGCCGCACCGGATTGCGCAGGAACGCTTCTCCTTGTCCCTTTCGGCCTTGCACCGGCTCCCCCGCGTCCGCCGCACCGCGCGGGACAGCGCCATGCCGGGCGCTCCACCGTGCTTGCCCGCGGGATGTCAGCGCTTGCGGCGCCTGCCCCGTCCGCCACGCGCCACGGCGGGCTGCCCCGTCCCAGCGGGGGCCTGTCCCGCCGCTGCGGTCGCCGCTGCCTGCCGCCCCGGCCGGTCGGCCGACACCACCAGTGCCGCCAGCGCCGTGGTGACGGGCACCGAGGCGACGAGGCCGATCGAGCCCACCAGGGTGCGGACGATCTCCTCCGCCACCAGTTCGCTGTTGGCGACCGTGCCGACACTGCTCTGCGCGATCGAGAAGAGCAGCAGCAGGGGCAGCGCCGCACCGGCATAGGCGAGGACGAGTGTGTTGACGACGGATGCGATGTGGTCGCGGCCGATGCGGATGCCCGCCCGGTACAGCCCGCGCCAGCCCATCGAGGGATTGGCCTCGTGCAGCTCCCAGACGGCCGACGTCTGCGTCACCGTCACATCGTCCAGGACGCCCAGCGAGCCGATGATGACGCCGGCCAGGAGCAGACCGCTCATGTCGATCGCAGGATACAGACCGTGGATGAGGCCGGTGTTGTCGTCCGTGTTGCCCGTCAGCGCCGCCCAGCCGATGAACCCCGAGCCGAGGACGCCGATCAGCAGGAGCGAGACCAGTGTGCCGAGCACCGCCACCGAGGTCCGGGCCGACAGCCCATGACAGGTGTACAGGGCGATCAGCATGATGGCGCTCGCTCCGACCACCGCCACGACCAGCGGGTTCGAGCCCTGGAGAATGGCGGGCAGGATGAAGAGGGTCAGCACCATGAAGCTGATGGCCAGGGCGACCAGCGCCATCACGCCACGCAGCCGGCCCACCACCACGACGGCGAGCGCGAAGACCCCGGCGAGCAGCACCAGGGGGAACTTCCGGTTCACATCGGTGACCGAGTACTGCAGGTCCTTCGGGGCCGACAGCTCGTATGCGACGACGACGTTCTCGCCCTGGTGCAACTGCCGTGACTGGTCCGGCTGGACGATCTCCGTGAATGTACGGCCCTTGTCCTTGCCGGTGTCGACCCGGATTGTGGCCTTTTTGCAGGTGCCGGTTGCCTGCTGCTGTGCGGAGTTGCCCTCGGCGGTGGACGTGTCCCCGGTCGGGGTGTCTCCCGAGGCGTTCACCGACTTGCAGCTCACCGCGACGACCTGGGTGACCGTGGCCTGCTGCGTCTGCCGGTCGAAGCCGACCCCGGTGCGCTCGTGGGACGGAGCGCTACCGGGCCAGAGCACCACAAGCCCGACGACGACCGCCGCGGCGAACGGGATGAGAACGGCCGCGATGACCTTGCGCAGATGCTTGGAGACGGGCGCCGCGGGACCATGACCGTGACTGTGGGCGTGGCCGTGCTCGTGGCCGTCACCGGAATCGTGGCCCTCGTGGCCGTGTCCGCCGCCCTGCGCGGAGCCGTGGCTGCGCTGCGGCCCGGACGGGGGGTGGGGGGACTGCTGCATCGTGGTCACCGACCGATCATCGCAAGAACGACAGGGGCCCTCTGTTCACCGCGCCCGAATTGACGCTAGCGTGGAGGCACCTTTGCACACGCGGGAGCTCGGAGCACCGGGCTGAGAGGGCGCTGACCTCCGTCTTCGCGATGTTTCACGTGGAACGAGTGATGTTTCACAGGAAGCACCGATGGACGGACACCGCTGCGTCGACCGCCGAACCTGTTACCGGGTAATGCCGGCGTAGGGAGTAGGTCTCATGACCAACAAGGACGTACGCACGCCTGTCTCCACACAGCACGCGGTGAACGGATCCGTCAACGGGTCCGATGACGCCGATGACGCGGGGGCGGGACGATCCATCGGCTGGCACAAGGGGTATGTCGAGGGCTCGCGCCCCGATCTGCGGGTGCCGGTCCGTCAGGTGCACCTCACCAACGGGGGGTCGGTGACGCTCTACGACACCTCGGGCCCGTACACCGATCCGCTTGTCGAGACCGACGTCCGCAGGGGTCTGCCGCCGCTGCGCGATAACTGGATCATCGCCCGTGGTGACACGGAGGAGTACGCGGGCCGCCCCGTCCGTCCCGAGGACGACGGGATCAAGCACACCTCGCCGCGCGGCGGTCTGCGCAACCTGGACGCGGTCTTCCCGGGCCGCCCGCGCCAGCCGCGCCGGAGCCGCGAGGGCGGAGCGGTCACCCAACTCGCCTATGCGCGGCGGGGCGAGATCACTGCGGAGATGGAGTTCGTGGCGGTCAGGGAGAACGTTTCTCCCGAGGTGGTCCGGGAGGAGATCGCCGCAGGACGGGCCGTGCTGCCCGCCAATGTCAACCACCCGGAGACAGAGCCGATGATCATCGGCAAGCGGTTCCTGGTCAAGGTCAACGCCAACATCGGCAACTCGGCGGTGACGTCCTCCATCGAGGAGGAGGTCGAGAAGATGACCTGGGCGACCCGCTGGGGCGCCGATACGGTCATGGACCTGTCCACCGGCCGCAATATCCACACCACCCGCGAGTGGGTGCTGCGCAACTCCCCCGTGCCCATCGGCACGGTGCCGCTGTACCAGGCCCTGGAGAAGGTCGACGGCAGGGCCGAGGAACTGACCTGGGAGATCTACAAGGACACGGTCATCGAGCAGGCCGAGCAGGGCGTGGACTATATGACCGTCCACGCCGGGGTGCGGCTGCCGTTCGTGCCGCTGACCGCGAACCGCAAGACCGGCATCGTCTCGCGCGGCGGATCGATCATGGCCGCCTGGTGCCTGGCGCACCACAAGGAGTCGTTCCTGTACGAGAACTTCGAGGAACTGTGCGAGATCCTCGCCGCCTACGACGTCACGTACTCGCTCGGCGACGGCCTGCGCCCCGGTTCGATCGCGGACGCCAACGACGAGGCGCAGTTCGCGGAACTGCGCACGCTCGGGGAACTCAACCGGATCGCGAGGCGTTTCCAAGTACAGACGATGATCGAGGGCCCGGGACACGTCCCGATGCACAAGATCAAGGAGAACATCGACCTTCAGCAGGAGATCTGCGATGAAGCTCCGTTCTATACGCTCGGCCCGCTGACCACGGACGTCGCTCCGGCCTACGACCACATCACCTCCGGCATCGGTGCCGCGATGATCGCCTGGTGGGGCACGGCCATGCTCTGCTACGTCACGCCCAAGGAGCACCTGGGCCTGCCCAACCGGGACGATGTCAAGACCGGCGTCATCACCTACAAGATCGCCGCCCATGCGGCCGACCTCGCCAAGGGACACCCGGGCGCGCAGGAGTGGGACGACGCGCTGTCCGACGCCCGCTTCGAGTTCCGGTGGGAAGACCAGTTCAATCTCGCCCTGGACCCGGACACGGCACGGGAGTTCCATGACGAGACGCTCCCGGCCGAACCCGCCAAGACAGCCCACTTCTGCTCCATGTGCGGACCGAAGTTCTGCTCGATGAAGATCAGCCACAGCATCACGGAACGGTTCGGCGGCGACGCGGCCGACGGGGCCTCACCGGAGGACATCGCCGAGGGAATGTTCCAGAAATCGAAGGAGTTCGCCGCCGGCGGCAACCGGGTGTACCTGCCGATCGCCGACTGAACGCGGCGTCGTCCCGAACACCAGGAATGTGGCCGGAATACGGCGTCCTTGGCGCCGGGCTTCTCGGGAGTCGACGGGTGGCACCGGGTGCCCGGCTTGCGCCCCCTCGGGGGCGCAAGCCGGGATCACTCCGGCTGGTGGTCCGGGCCGCCGAAGTCCGGGCTCGTGTAGTCCGGGCTGCTGAAGCTCGGACGTGAGCCCGGTGCGGAGCCGTCCTCGGGGCTGCTGAAGCCCGGGCGGCCGTAGCCGAGGCGCGGCATGCGGCTGGTCGGCGCAGGCGGATGCGTACGCAGGTTCGCCGTCATGCCGGGTTCCGCCAGTGCGTCCCGCAGGAACGGCAGGATGCCCCGTTCCAGCAGGGCCTCCTGCCAGGCTTCCCGGGCCCGGACCAGCTCCGTGTTCGCCGCCGCGTACGCTCCCACCTCCAGCGAGGGGCGGTTGCGCAGGGCGGTGAGCAGCAGGCCGACGGCGGCGACGAGGATCGCGGCAGCGGTCACCGCCCCGAACACCCAGCCCGCGGTGAGCATGGTCTGGGCGAACGCGGGCTCGGGGTCGAGCAACTTCAGGACGTAGCCGACGAGCAGGAATATCGCCGCGGCGGTTCCGGCGAGGACGGGGGCCAGGACCGCGACGACGGCGATGGCGCCCGCGCCGGTGGTCTCGGCGGCCTCGCCCAGGGTGGCGGCGAGCCCCACCGCGCCCGAGCCCGGGTCCGTGGAACCGGATTCCGGGGTGGACGAGGACAGGGTGGACGGCGCCGGCTGGCGCAGTTCCTCGCGGACCTTCACATAGTGCTGGTACTCGGTCGCCGCGGTCGCCGTGATGAGTGCGGTGGCGTTCAGCGCCATCGTGCGCAGCTGTTCGGAGTTCAGCCGCTGTCCGACAGTGGCCAGGTCAGGGCGGTGTGGTGCGGAGCGCAGCGCCTCATCGAGGATCCGCTCGTAGTCCTGGCGGTCCTCGTTCAGCAGGTGCTGCGGAACGCTGTTCATGTGCATCCCCCGATGCTCCGTAGGGCTTGGGGCTCGCACGCCGGCGAGCCGTCGGGCAGAAACGGAGGGGAGCCTGCTACGGATAAGCCGATGGTAGAGCCGTGACGGTACGCGGTGACAGGGGGTTGCCGGAAATTGGCAGCCGGCCGGCGCGGACGTCGTGGCGGGGCGCCTGCCCTGAGAACCCTCAGATATCCAGGGGGAGTTGCTGGACCAGCAGCTTTCCGGCCATGGTCACGCCGCCGTCCATCGCGATGGCGAGCCCGTCGGCGTAGACGTGCGGGCCCTCGACCACGGGCCCGGTGCCCTCCTCGCCGTCCTCGGAACCGACTTGCCCGAGCAGATAGGGAATCGGGCTGTGGCCGTGAACGATCCGGGTGCCGCCGTACGTATCGAGCAGCGAGCGGACGGCGTCGGCGCCGCCCTCGTCGCGGAAGGAGAAGCGTTTGGTGAACTTGCGGAACAGATCCCAGCACTCGTCCGCGTCATTGCGGGTGAGGGTCTCGCGGACGGTGTCGTTGACGGCCTCGATCGAGTCGCCGTAGTCGAGGTAGGCGGTGGTGTCGGAGTGCACGAGCAGATAGCCGTCGACCTCCTCCACGGCGTCGAGGCGGGCCATCCACTGCAGATGGTGGTCCTGGAGCCGGTCCATGTCGGTCTTCTGGCCGCCGTTGAGGAGCCAGGCGGCCTGGAAAGTGGCGGTACCCGCGCCGGAGTTGACGGGGGTGTCGCCGAACCGCTTGGCGCCCAGCAGGAGCAGTTCATGGTTGCCCATGAGGGCCTTGCAGTAGCCGCCGGCCGCGGCGGCCTCGGCGGACAGCCGCATCACGAGGTCGATGACGCCGATGCCGTCGGGGCCGCGGTCGGTGAAGTCGCCGAGGAACCAGAGCCGGGCGGTGCCCGCGCACCAGTGGCCCGCGGTGTCGATCAGGCCCTTGTGCTGGAGGGCGGCGACCAGTTCGTCGAGATACCCGTGCACATCGCCGACCACGAACAGCGCGCCGGGGCCGGCCGTGGGCTGCGCGGCCGGGGCGGGCGCCGGTTCGACGGGCACCTGGAGCGTGTCGCCGCGGGTGATGACGGGCAGGTCGCGTTCGGTGGGGGTGTAGCCCTCCGGATAGCCCTCCTCGGCGGGCGTGACGGTGCCGCCGGGGTGGGCGCTATGGGCGTACGGACCGGTTTCGTTGACGTACGCGGGCACCCGGAAGTCGCGCAACGTCGCCGTCCGCTCCGCTTCGGGTCCCTGACCGGCCCCCTGAGTCATCCGACCCCTCCACCATCGCGCCGCATCTGCACCACATCGGACTGCCTGGTCGCAGCGGTCCGCGGTGTCGTGGGCCCATCATAGGAATGCGGATCGCGCCATGTGATGACCCAGGGGTGGTCAATCGGGGCAGGAGCTCGGATCAACGCGGCTTTCGCCCCGATTGGTCGCTGCTGTCACCACCGGGGGCCGCGGCGCGCGCGCCGTCGGCCCCGGATCACTGGTTCTCTTCCGGCACCCGGGGCGGGCTGACCGTCGTGCGCGGCGGCCGCCGCTGGGACGAGGTGCGCACCATCAGTTCGGTCGGTATCACCTGCTCGACCGGTCGGTCCGACTCGACCCCCTCGATGGCGTCGATGAGGAGCTGGACCACGGCCGTGCCGATGCGGCGCGGCTTCAGCGAGAGCGTGGTGATGGGCGGCTCGGTGTTCGCGTACACGGTCGACTCGCTGCAGCACACCAGGAGCAGGTCGTCCGGGACTCGCAGGCCGTAGCGGCGGGCGGCGGCGAGCAGATCGGTGCCGTTGGGGTCGAACAGACCGTAGACGGCGTCGGGGCGGTCCGGGCGGGCCAGCAGCCGGTCCGCGGCGACGGCGCCGGCGCAGGGGTCGTGCGCCGGGTAGGCCTCGTACACCGGGTCCTGGCCGACGCGCTCGCACCAGTGCAGGTAGGCGGTGGTCGACAGATGGGTGTAGGTGTCCGTCGTCGTCCCGGTGAGCAGGCCGATGCGGCGGGCGCCCGCCTCGGCGAGATGGTCGAGGATGCCGAGGACGGCGGCCTCGTGGTCGTTGTCGACCCATGCCGTGACCGGGAGCCGGCCCACGGGGCGGCCGTCGGAGACGACCGGTAAGCCCTGCCGGACCAGCTCGCTGACCACCGGATCCTGGTCGGAGGGGTCGATGACGACGGTGCCGTCCAGGGCGACGTTGGACCACACGTCGTGGCGTGAGGTCGCGGGCAGGATCACCAGCGCGTAGCCGCGGGCGAGCGCGGCGGAGGTCGCGGCCCGGGCCATCTCGGCGAAATACGCGAACTCGGTGAAGGTGAAAGGTTCATCCCCGTACGTCGTCACCGTGAGGCCGATGAGGCCCGATTTGCCCGTGCGGAGCGTGCGTGCCGCGGCCGACGGGCGGTAGCCCAACCGGTCGGCGACCTCGCGGACATGACGGCGGGTGGCGTCCGGGAGTCTGCCCTTGCCGTTCAGGGCATCGGAGACGGTCGTGATGGAGACTCCGGCGGCGGCGGCCACGTCCCTGATGCCCGCCCGACCCGGCCGGCTGCCTCGACGTGAGGTTTCCGTGCGGCTCACCTGGTGCTTCCCTGCTGCTGTCATGGCGAGCCGATAGTAGGGCTCATGCGGTGGGGTAGTGCGGACGCATATGCCTCCAGTGACAGGCACGTTTCTGCATGGTCAAAATGGGTCAACTTCCTTGGAATACAAGCCGGTTGAACGATCCAATGGCAGGACGTGACGTGCCGACGCACATGGGCCTGCCAAGTGTCCGATGTTTCGAAGAGGTCTCAACTCACCTGCACGAGGGATGCGCGCTAGGGCGTAAGCCACCGGCGCGTAGATATATGTGTGACGCGCCCCCTGTTTCGTGCTGATTCATACCGTGATGCCCTTGATGCCGGTGGGGTTCGTGAGGTTTGCCCCTCATCGCTTCCCTTGCGTTCCGGCCTGTACGCACGGACGCCGAATCCTCATATGGTGAGGAGTATTGGATGCCGGCGGCGTTGATGGTCCGCCGGTGGTCGCGAGGAGGACTGCGGTGAGCGAGACGAGCCCCAAGCTGCGCGCCGAGCTGGAGGGTATCCCCACCTACAAGCCGGGCAAGCCCGCGGCGGCGGGCGGCCCGGCCGCCTACAAGCTCTCCTCGAACGAGAACCCGTATCCGCCGCTGCCCGGTGTCATGGAGAGCGTGACCGCCGCCGTCTCGTCCTTCAACCGCTACCCGGACATGGCGTGCACCGGGCTGATGAACGAACTGTCGGAGCGGTTCGCCGTCCCGCTCGCGCATCTGGCCACCGGCACCGGTTCCGTCGGCGTGGCCCAGCAGCTGCTCCAGGCCACCAGCGGCCCGGGCGACGAGGTCGTCTACGCCTGGCGGTCCTTCGAGGCGTATCCGATCATCACGCAGATCAGCGGTGCCCGGTCCGTGCAGGTCCCGCTCACCCCGGGCGAGGTGCACGACCTGGACGCAATGGCCGACGCGATCACCGACCGGACGCGCCTGGTCTTTGTGTGCAACCCGAACAACCCGACGGGCACGGTCGTGCGGCGGGCCGAGCTGGAGCGGTTCCTGGACCGGGTGCCCGCCGACGTGCTGGTGGTGCTCGACGAGGCCTACCGGGAGTTCATCCGCGACCCCGAGGTGCCGGACGGGGTGGAGCTGTACCGGGACCGGCCGAACGTGTGCGTCCTGCGGACCTTCTCCAAGGCGTACGGCCTTGCCGGGCTGCGCGTCGGCTTCGCCATCGCCCATGAGCCGGTGGCGGCAGCGCTGCGCAAGACGGCGGTGCCGTTCGGGGTGAGCCAGCTCGCGCAGGAGGCGGCCATCGCCTCGCTGCGCGCCGAGGACGAGCTGTTCGGCCGGGTCGGCTCGCTGGTGTGCGAGCGGACGCGGGTGGTCGACGCGCTGCGGGCCCAGGGCTGGACCGTTGCCGAGACGCAGGCCAACTTCGTCTGGCTGCGGCTGGGGGAGCGCACCAACGACTTCGCGGAGACCTGTGAGCGGCACGGGGTGGTGGTCCGGCCGTTCGCTGGGGAGGGAGTGCGGGTGACGGTCGGCGAGAACGAGGCGAACGACATCTTCCTGAAGGTGACCGAGGCGTTCCGTAAGGAGCTGTAGGTTCGTCCGTCCCTCGGGGCGCGATGGTCCTGCATGTGGCCCGTTTCACGTGAAACGGGCCACATGTGTGTAGAGGAGCCATTCGCCCGGCCCGCCCGTCTCGGGCGTGTTTCCGCAGGCGGGCCTCGCCACCGGGCCATCGATCCGATTCCGTCGTATCCGGCCGGTTCGCGTTAGCGACCCCCCACCCCTCCGGAGTCGAACGGCCATGCGTCATAATTGCTTGTGAATGTGAACGCGTTCACAAGCGTGGTCCCGTTTGCTCCCCCGATGGGTGTGGCAAAAGGGGCAAAGCTGCCGCAGTACCACGGCGATGTAAGGAGCTGACGACGTGGAATTGGCACTGGCGCCGGAGACCCTGGCGCGATGGCAGTTCGGTATCACCACCGTCTACCACTTCCTCTTCGTCCCCCTGACGATCTCCCTGGCTGCTCTCACGGCCGGACTGCAGACCGCCTGGGTCCGCACGGAGAACGAGAAGTATCTGAGAGCGACGAAGTTCTGGGGGAAGCTCTTTCTGATCAACATCGCGATGGGTGTCGTCACCGGCATCGTGCAGGAGTTCCAGTTCGGCATGAACTGGTCGGACTACTCGCGCTTCGTCGGTGACATCTTCGGCGCGCCACTCGCCTTCGAGGCGCTGATCGCGTTCTTCTTCGAGTCCACCTTCATCGGGCTGTGGATCTTCGGCTGGGACAAGCTGCCCAAGAAGATCCACCTGGCCTGCATCTGGATGGTCGCGATCGGCACGATCCTGTCGGCGTACTTCATCCTCGCCGCCAACTCGTGGATGCAGCACCCCGTCGGCTACACGATGGACAAGGCGCGGGGGCGCGCCCAGTTGACGGACTTCTGGGCGGTGCTCACCCAGAACACCGCGCTCAGCCAGGCGTTCCACACCCTCACGGCGGCCTTCCTGACCGGCGGCGCTTTCATGGTCGGCATCGCGGCCTTCCACCTGGCCCGCAAGAAGCATGTGCGCGAGATGAAGACCTCGCTGCGGCTGGGGCTCATCACCGTCGTCATCGCCGGCCTGCTCACCGCGGTGAGCGGTGACACTCTCGGCAAGGTCATGTTCAAGCAGCAGCCGATGAAGATGGCCGCCGCCGAGGCCCTGTGGGACGGCCAGAACGGCGCGCCGTTCTCGGTGTTCGCCTACGGCGACGTCAGCAAGGGGCACAACACCGTCGAACTGTCCGTTCCGGGGGTGCTGTCGTTCCTCGCCGACGACGACTTCAACTCCTATGTCCCCGGGATCAACGACACCAACAAGGCCGAGCAGGCCCAGCACGGTCCGGGCGACTACCGGCCCATCATCCCCGTCACCTTCTGGGCGTTCCGCTGGATGATCGGCTTCGGCATGGCGTCCTTCGCCATCGGCATCGTCGGTCTCTGGCTGACCCGCAAGAAGTTCATGCTGCCGCAGCATCTGCGGGTGGGCGAGGACGAGGTGCCGCATCTGGTCCTGTTCAAGAACAAGGCGCTCGGGCCGAAGCTCACCCCCTGGTACTGGCGCATCGCGATCTGGACCCTGGCCTTCCCGCTGATCGCCAACTCATGGGGCTGGATCTTCACGGAGATGGGCCGCCAGCCGTGGGTCGTCTACGGCGTCCTGCAGACGCGGAACGCGGTCTCCCCCGGGGTGTCCCAGGGCGAGGTCCTCACCTCGATGATCATCTTCACCGCGCTCTACGCCGTCCTCGCCGTCATCGAGGTCAAGCTGCTGGTGAAGTACGTCAAGGCAGGCCCGCCCGAGCTGACCGAGGCCGACCTCAACCCGCCCACGAAGATCGGCGGCGACTCCCGTGACGCCGACAAGCCGATGGCCTTCTCGTACTAGGCCGAGGGAGCTGCAGTCATGGAACTTCACGACGTCTGGTTCGTCCTGATCGCCGTCCTGTGGACCGGCTACTTCTTCCTGGAGGGCTTCGACTTCGGGGTCGGCATCCTCACCAAGCTGCTCGCCCGTGACCGGCCCGAGCGCCGGGTGCTGATCAACACGATCGGCCCGGTCTGGGACGGCAACGAGGTGTGGCTGCTCACCGCGGGCGGTGCGACCTTCGCCGCCTTCCCCGAGTGGTACGCCACGCTGTTCTCCGGTTTCTATCTGCCCCTGCTGGCGATCCTGCTGTGCCTGATCGTCCGGGGCGTCGCCTTCGAGTACCGGGCGAAGCGCCCCGAGGAGCACTGGCAGCGGAACTGGGAGACGGCGATCTTCTGGACCTCGCTGATCCCGGCGTTCCTCTGGGGCGTCGCCTTCGGCAACATCGTCCGGGGCGTGAAGATCGACCAGCACTTCGAGTACGTCGGCAGCGTCGGTGATCTGCTCAATCCGTATGCGCTGCTCGGCGGCCTGGTCACGCTGACGCTGTTCACCTTCCACGGTGCGGTGTTCACGGCGCTCAAGACGGTCGGGGACATCCGGGCCCGGGCCCGTAAGCTGGCACTGCGGGTCGGTCTTGTCACGGCCGTACTGGCGCTGGTCTTCCTGCTGTGGACACAGATCGACCATGGTGACGGCAAGAGCCTGGTGGCGATGGCCGTGGCGGTGGTCGCGCTGCTGGCCGCCCTCGCGGCGAACCAGACGGGGCGCGAGGGATGGTCGTTCGCGCTCTCGGGCGTCACCATCGTGGCGGCCGTGGCGATGCTCTTCCTCTCGCTCTTCCCCGACGTCATGCCGTCCTCGCTCAACGCGGACTGGAGCCTCACGGTCACCAACGCCTCGTCGAGCCCGTACACCCTGAAGATCATGACCTGGTGTGCGGTGATCGCCACGCCGATCGTGCTGCTCTACCAGGGATGGACCTACTGGGTGTTCCGCAAGCGGATAGGGACGCAGCACCTCGCTCCCGAAGCCGGTCACTGAGTCTGACGGGAGGGCTGTTTCACGGTGTTTCACGTGAAACGGCCCTCCCCGGACCGAAGGGCATGTTTCACGTGAAACCGATCGATCCTCGTCTTCTCCGGTACGCCCGGGCCACCCGCCTCTTCCTGGCGGCGGTGGTCGGCCTGGGCGCACTGGGGGCCGGCCTGCTCATCGCCCAGGCCATGCTCATCGCCGAGGTGGTCGTCGGTGCCTTCCAGCACCATCTGTCGGTCACCGAACTGCGCACTCCCCTGCTGCTGTTGGTGGCTGTAGCGGCCGGTCGCGCGGTCGTCTCCTGGCTCACCGAACTCGCCGCGCACCGGGCCAGCGCATCGGTGAAGTCGGAGCTGCGCGGACGGCTCCTGGAACGGGCGGCGGCGCTGGGACCCGGCTGGCTCGGCGGGCAGCGGACCGGGTCGCTGGTCACCCTCGCCACCCGCGGGGTGGATGCCCTCGATGACTACTTCTCCCGCTATCTGCCGCAGTTGGGGCTTGCGGTGGTCGTGCCGGCCGCTGTGCTCGCCCGGATCGTCACCGAGGACTGGGTGTCGGCGGCGATCATCGTCGGCACCCTGCCGCTCATACCCGTCTTCATGGTGCTGATCGGCTGGGCCACGCAGTCCCGGACGGACCGCCAGTGGCGGCTGCTGTCCCGGCTGTCCGGTCACTTCCTGGACGTGGTCGCGGGGCTGCCGACGCTGAAGGTCTTCGGACGGGCCAAGGCGCAGGCCGAGTCCATCCGGCGCATCACCGGCGAGTACCGCCAGGCGACCATGCGGACCCTGCGGATCGCCTTCCTTTCCTCCTTCGCCCTGGAACTGCTCGCCACCCTGTCCGTCGCACTGGTCGCCGTGACGATCGGCATGCGGCTCGTCCACGGCGACATGGACCTGTACATCGGACTCGTCATCCTGGTGCTGGCGCCGGAGGCCTATCTGCCGCTGCGCCAGGTGGGCGCCCAGTTCCATGCCGCGGCGGAGGGTCTGGCGGCGGCCGAGGAGATCTTCACCGTGCTGGAGACACCCCTTCCCGAGGCCGGGAAGGGCGCGGTGCCGTCCGGTGTGCTGGCCTTCGAAGAGATCACCGTCCGCTACCCCGGGCGAGCCACGGACGCCGTGACGGATGTGTCCTTCACGGTCGAGCCCGGTGAGACCGTCGCCCTCGTCGGACCGAGCGGAGCGGGCAAGACGACGCTGCTCAGTGTGCTGCTGGGCTTTGTGCGGCCCACCGGGGGCCGGGTGCGGATCGGGGGAGCGGACCTCGCGGACATCGACCCGGAACAGTGGCGGTCACGGATCGCCTGGGTGCCGCAGCGGCCGCACCTGTACGCCGGGACGATCGCGGAGAACATACGGCTGGCGCGGCCCGACGCGGACGACGAGACCGTGCGCCGGGCGCTGCGCGACGCGGGCGCGCTGGAGTTCGTGGACGCGTTGCCCGACGGTGCCGCGACCGTGCTCGGTGAGGACGGGGCCGGGCTGTCCGCCGGTCAGCGGCAGCGGCTGGCCCTGGCCCGTGCGTTCCTGGCGGACCGGCCCGTGCTGCTGCTGGACGAGCCGACGGCCGCGCTCGACGGGGCGACCGAGGCCGAGGTCGTGGCGGCGGTGCGCCGGCTGGCCGTGGGACGCACGGTCCTGCTGGTCGTGCACCGTCCCGCACTGCTGGGCGTGGCGGACCGGGTGGTGCGGCTGTCCGAGGCCGAGCCCGTCCGCTCGCCCTGGGGGGCAGAACCGCTCGGCGCCCTCGGGCCCACCGCGAACGACAGCCCGTCGGCCGCAGGTGTCCCGGCCACGGGCGTCCCGGGCACCGGCGGTCCGGGCTCGGGCGCTCCGGGCAGCGGCTCCGCCGCCGACGGTGACCGGTCCGGCCGCCCGGCGTCCGGTGTCCTCGCCCGGGTGCGGGCCATGTCGGGCCCCCGCCGTGGCCGCCTCGCGCTCGCACTGCTGCTGGGGAGCCTGGCGTTCGGCAGCGCCGTCGGACTCATGGCCACCTCCGGCTGGCTGATCTCACGCGCCTCGCAGCAGCCGCCGGTGCTGTATCTGATGGTGGCCGTGACCGCGACCCGGGCCTTCGGCATCGGGCGGGCGGTGTTCCGCTACGCGGAGCGGCTGGTCTCGCACGACGCCGTGCTGCGGATGCTGGCCGACACGAGGGTCGCGGTGTACCGGCGGCTGGAACGGCTCGCGCCCGCCGGGCTGCGCACCGCCCGCCGGGGCGACCTGCTGTCCCGGCTGGTCTCCGATGTGGACGCGCTGCAGGACTACTGGCTGCGCTGGCTGCTGCCCGCCGGTGTCGCGTTCGCCGTCTCCGCCGGGTCCGTGGCGTTCACGGCGTGGCTGCTGCCCGAGGCGGGGGCCGCGCTCGCGGTGGGCCTGATCGCGGCCGGTGCCGGCGTACCGCTGCTGACCGGCGCCGTGGCACGGCACGCCGAGCGACGGCTGGCGCCCGCCCGGGGGCTGCTCGCCACGCGCGTGACCGACCTGCTCACCGGCACCGCCGAACTCACCGTCGCCGGTGCGCTGCCCGCCCGTACCGGCGCGGCGCGAGGGGCCGACGGCACGCTCACCCGGATCGCCTCGCGCGCCGCCACCGCCACCGCGCTCGGCGACGGTCTCACCGCCCTGATCTCCGGGCTGACCGTGGCGGCGACCGCACTGCTGGGCGCCCAGGCGGTCACCGGGGGACGGCTGGACGGCGTGGCCATGGCCGTGGTCGTCCTGACCCCGCTCGCCGCCTTCGAGGCGGTGCTCGGACTGCCGATCGCCGTGCGTTACCGGCAGCGGGTGCGGCGCAGCGCGGAGCGCGTGTACGAGGTGCTGGACGCTGCCGAGCCCGTGCGGGAGCCGCTACGGCCCCGGCAGGCGCCCGTCTCCCCGTTCCCGCTGGTCGTGAAGGGGCTCGCCGCCCGCCATCCCGGGCAGCACCGGGAGGCGCTCGCCGGGCTGGATCTGACGCTGGAGCGAGGGCGCAGGGTGGCCCTGGTGGGCCCGTCCGGGTCCGGCAAGACGACCCTCGGCCAGGTACTGCTGAGGTTCCTCGACCCGGACGCGGGCTCCTACACGCTGGCCGGTGTGGACGCCCGCGCGCTGGACGGGGACGAGGTGCGGCGCCTCGTCGGGCTGTGTGCCCAGGACGCGCACCTCTTCGACAGCACCGTCCGGGAGAATCTGCTGCTCGCGCGGAAGGACGCCACCGAGGCCGATCTGCGGGACGCGCTCGCCCGGGCCCGGCTGCTGGCCTGGGTGGACGGGCTGCCCGATGGTCTGGACACGCTCGTGGGGGAGCACGGGGCCCGGCTGTCCGGCGGGCAGCGGCAGCGGCTGGCGCTCGCCCGCGCGCTGCTCGCCGACTTCCCGGTGCTCGTGCTCGACGAGCCCGCCGAGCACCTGGACCTGCCGACGGCCGACGCGCTCACGGCCGATCTGCTGGCCGCCACCGAGGGCCGTACCACACTGCTGATCACGCACCGGCTGGCCGGACTCGACGCCGTGGACGAGGTGGTCGTGCTGGACGGGGGCCGGGTGGCGCAGCGCGGGACGTACGCCGAACTGGCCGCCGTGGACGGGCCGCTGCGGGCGATGGCCGAGCGGGAGGCGGCGGCGGAACTGCCGGTCGGGGCGCCCTGACCCGGCTCCGACTGGCCGCGGACCCGCGGTCCTGAGGCTCCCCGGGGCACCACCCGCCGATGCGCGGCTTCCTCGCCCGCGGTCCGCTGGGCCATTGGCGGCAACCGGGGCCCCGGGCCTACGCGTCGAGGTGACCGGGGCCGTCCGGGCGCGCCACCATCGCCCGCATGCGCTCATACCGCTGTCATCCGCTGTTCGCCCCGGCGCTGCTGTGCGCGCTCACCGTCGTCGCGCCGCCGCCCGCGCACGCGGCCCCGGACGGATCCGACGCCGTGCCCCGCTCCGGCGACGTGCCGGGGCTCAGCCTCAAGGTGGCGCGGCTGTATCGGGAGGCGGCCGAGGCGGCACGGCAGTACGAGGCGGGGCGGCGCGAGGCGGAGCGGCAGCGTGCCGGGGCGCTGCGCGCGGAGCGGCTGCTCGGCCGGGAGCGGCGGCAGATGTCGGTGCTGCACGCGGACCTCGGCCGGATCGCCCGTGCCCAGTACCGGACGGGCGGGGGGCTGCCGTTCACCGCGCAGCTCCTGCTCGCGAGCGGTCCGGAGCAGCTGATGCGCGGTCAGCGCGTCTTCTCGCAGACGAGTCTCGCGGTGAGCAACGCCGTCGACAAGAGCCGCCGGGCCGAGGCACGGCTCGCCGCGGAGGAGGCCAGGGCCAGGTCCGCCTGGCGGGCGGTACGCCGACGGACCGGTGAACTCGCCGAGCTGCGGCGGGACATCGACCGCAAGCTGGAGGCGGCACGCGGGCAGTTGCAGCACCGTGCGGACGACTCGGCCGCGGCGAGCCGGTGTCGCGCCGCCGTACGGCTGGACCTGCCCCTCCCGCGCGTCGAGGGCGCGTGGGTCGCGCCTGTGCGGACGTACGAGCTGTCCGCGGGATTCGGCCGCGGGGGCGACCGGTGGGCGCACCGGCACACCGGTCAGGACTTCGCGGTGCCCATCGGGACGCCGGTGCGGGCGGTCGGCGCCGGCCACGTGGCGCAGGTGTCGTGCGGGGGCCCCTTCGGCATCCAGATCGTGATCCGGCACCCCGACGGCTACTGCACCCAGTACGCACACCTGGCCGCCGTCGCCGTCGAGGAGGGGGACCGGGTGGACACGGGGCAGGGGATCGGCCAGTCGGGCACCACCGGCAATTCGACCGGTCCGCATCTGCACTTCGAGGTGCGAGTCACGCCGGAGGCGGGATCGGCGGTGGACCCGGTGTCGTGGCTGGCCGGGCACGGGGTGCGGCTCGGGTGACTACACCCGCTCGGCCAGCAGCCGCTCGATGACGGCGGCCACACCGTCCTCGTTGTTGGCCTCCGTCCGCCCCGACGCGGCCGCCACCACGGTCGGGTGGGCGTTGCCCATGGCGTACGACCGGCCCGCCCAGGTCAGCATCTCGACATCGTTGGGCATGTCCCCGAAGGCGACGACCTCGGCGGGCGAGATGCCGCGCTCGGCGCAGCACAGGGCGAGCGTGCTGGCCTTGGAGACGCCGGGGCCGCTCAGCTCCAGCAGGGCGCTGGGGCTGGAGCGGGTGACGGTGGCGCGCTCGCCCACGGCGAGCCGGGCCAGCGTGAGGAAGGCGTCAGGGTCGAGGCTGGGGTGGTAGGCGAGGATCTTGAGCACCGGCTCGTCGCCGCCGGGTCCGTCGGCCGCGAGGAGCCGTTCGGCGGACAGGAGGTTGTCGGGCCTCTCCATGTGCAGCTTGGGGTAGGCCGGTTCCTGGTGGAATCCGTAGGTCTGCTCGACCGCGTACACCGTGCCGGGCGCCGCCTGGCGCAGCAGCCGTACGGCGTCCAGCGCGTTCTCCCGGGCCAGTTCCCGCACCTTCACGAACCGGTGGGCGCCCGGCCCGCCGTGCAGGTCGACCACCGCGGCGCCGTTGCCGCAGATCGCCAGGCCGTGGCCGTGCACATGGTCGCTGACGACGTCCATCCAGCGGGCCGGGCGGCCGGTCACGAAGAAGACCTCGATGCCCGCATCCTCGGCGGCGGCCAGCGCGGCGACCGTGCGTGGGGAGACCGACTTGTCGTCACGCAGCAGCGTGCCGTCCAGATCGGTGGCGATCAGTCGGGGCGGAACGGCGGCAGTCGGGGTCTCGGGCTGTCGGGTCGCTGAGGTCACCGGGTCATTCTCGCGCATATGCCCGCACGGTCGTGCGCCGGTGCGCACGGATGAGACGCACACGACGTCGGCCGGGCGGCGCCGCGCACCGAGGTCCCGGTTGTGCCACGGCCTCCAGGGCGATCTGCTCGAAGACCTTCTCGTCCGCGGCGAAGTGCGAGCCGGGATGGGCCAGTGGATCACGATCTCGGTGAACCCCGGTCCCGGTGGCGGCCGGCGAAGGCGACGAAGGCGTCCAGGGACTCCAGCGGCCGGTTCGTAGGACACCGAGTCCTCGGTCCGGAGGTGGTCGAGCAACGGCACGAACTCGGCGAACCGGTCGGCCTCGCTTGCACGGGGTCCAGGGTTCCTGTCCGAGCGCGGTGGCGTCGAAGCCGGTACCGCCCGCGCCGATATCGAGGGTGATCCGGCCGTCGGAGATGTCGGCGAGTGAGATCGGCTCCTTGGCGAGGGTCACCGGACGCCGGAAGGCGGGCGACGTGAACTTGTTCCGGCTCCCTGGTGTGGACGATTCACCCGGGACTCACGGTGGTGGTCATATCTTGTTCAGGTCGGCGACTGAGGCGTCACGTCCAGGCCGGAGTGCGGCGATGAGGTCGGTGTCGGCCTCACGTCGGACGG
The DNA here is from genome assembly GCF_040298665.1 of Streptomyces sp. NPDC001508. Lineage (NCBI taxonomy): Bacteria > Bacillati > Actinomycetota > Actinomycetes > Kitasatosporales > Streptomycetaceae > Streptomyces > Streptomyces sp. NPDC001508. The sequence goes on along the minus strand of NZ_JBEPAP010000007.1, from coordinate 13,720 downwards.
CCGGATCGTCGCCCGGTGCTCTCGCGGCGGCATACGGCAGTCGACTGGGATCCTGGAGCTGCCGTTGCCCGGCCCGGCGCCCGAGGGCGCGGAGGTGGATCGAGGCGTAGCGTCACCGGCCCGGTTGAGGTCGGGCACCTCACACCGCACGCGTAACCGGCTTGGCCGGGAGGACTGAACGTGGCTGACGCCGTACAGGGCGGCATCAGGGCCGGCGGCGGACCGTCACGGATGCTACGGGACCTCTTCGCGGACCCGGCCCTCGCGGGCGGGCCGGCCGACGGTATCGGGGCGGGGAGCTGGGACACGCACGGGATTGTGCGGCATGCAGGCCGAGCCGCCGCTGGCGCCGACGGCAGGTCGAACCGGGACCCGTCGAGCAGCACGTAGGCTCACCAGCCATGAGCCTGCGCCTGAGCACCGTGATCCTTCCCTACCGCCGCTGGCAGGAGGGGAGCCGTGCCGCATGGCAGCGTGCGGAGGACCTCGGTTTCCACACCGCGTACACCTACGACCATCTGTCCTGGCGCAGCTTCCGGGACGGCCCGTGGTTCGGTGCCGTGCCGACGCTGACCGCCGCAGCTGCGGTGACTGAACGCATGCGTTTGGGAACGCTCGTCACGTCACCTAATTTCCGGCACCCGGTGACCCTCGCCAAGGAAGTGATCTCCCTCGACGACATCTCCGGCGGCCGGGTCACCCTCGGCATCGGAGCGGGCGGCACCGGCTTCGACGCCACGGCCCTCGGCCAGGAGCCGTGGACGCCGCGCGAGCGTGCCGACCGGTTCGGGGAGTTCGTACAACTGCTGGACCGGCTGCTGACCGAGGGCGGACCCAGCGGTGTGTCGTACCAGGGCGACTTCTACGCGGCGCAGGAGGCGCGCACCATCCCGGGCTGTGTGCAGCTGCCCCGGCTGCCCTTCGCGGTGGCCGCCACCGGTCCGCGGGGGCTGCGGCTCGCCGCACGGTACGGGCAGGCGTGGGTGACCACCGGCGATCCCAAGCTGTATGAGAACGGCACTCCTGAACAGTCGATTCAAGCCATTCGCGGACAGGTGGACAAGCTCGCCGACGCCTGCGCGGAGATCGGCCGTGACGTGACCGGGATCGACAAGATCCTCCTCACCGGATTCACCCCGGACCGCGGCCGGCCGCTTCAGTCGCTCGACGCGTTCGTGGACTTCGCGGGCAGGCACCAGGAGTTGGGCTTCACGGAGGTCGTCGTCCACTGGCCGATCCCCCACTCGGACTTCGCCGCGGACGAGAAGGTCTTCGAGCAGATCGCCATGGAGGCGCAGGCACAGCTCCGCTGACGTTGGAGGAGCGTATTTCTCCTGGCAGCCTGCGATGGGCGACAAAGGCCTGACTGAGGTCGCCAGGGTGCCCAGGCGCATCCGGTCGGTGGCCTCGGTGGGCTCGGCCGAGACTGAAGGGCGCCACTGACAGCGGGCGAACGGTCACGGTGCTCGGTCGTCCGGCCATGTGCGGGCGGGGGTCCGTCGCTGCGGCCCCGGAAGCGGAGGGCCGCACAGGGGAGGGGCCGGGTCCGTCAGTGCGGCTCGGGGAAGCGCAGATACCGGGGCGGTACGGCCTTGGTGAGCCACACGCCGTTCGCGCTGACGTGGAAGACATGGCCGTCGCGGTGCATGGCCGCGGCGTCGACCGACAGCACGACGGGACGTCCGCGGCGGGCGCCGACGCGGGCAGCGGTCTCGCGGTCCGCCGACAGATGCACGTCGTGCCGGTTCATGGGCCTGAGGCCATCGGCGCGGATCGCGTCCAGATTCCGGGCGACGGTGCCGTGGTAGAGGTACGCCGGCGGGGTCGCCGGTGGCAGGCCGAGGTCGACCTCGATGCTGTGGCCCTGGCTGGCGCGGATCCGGGTGCCCTCGATCGCGAACCGCCGCTTGTCGTTGGTGGCCACGACGTGGTCGAGTTCCTCGCGGGTGAACCGGAACCCGTGCGCCGCCGCCGCGGCGACCAGCGTGTCGATCTCTACCCAGCCGCCCTCGTCCAGCGTGATGCCGATCCGCTCGGGCTGGTGGCGCAGGTGCTTTGAGAGGTACTTCGACACCTTCACGGTGCGCCTCTCGTCTTCTGGTCTTCTGTCTCTCATGTTCACTCCCCCAGAGTGCCGGGGGAGACGTGGATCACGCTGGCATTTTTCAGCGCGAGGTTTGATCCACAGCCAAGTCCGGTTATCCACAGGCAATTTGGCGAAACTGTGGACAACTGGTGGGCGCTTCAGAGTGATTCGCCAAGGTCATTGACCGAGCGGTGACTTGGCGTCAGGCAGCCAAGTCACCGCTCACTACCTCGCGTTCGGCGGAAAAGGAGATGAACGTCACCACATATGCGGCGCCAACGAGCCACCCCACGGCCCGGATCGGCTCGGCCAAAAGCGGCACACAACGCGATTCCCGCGCGGCATCCGGCGCCTTCCCCGGTCCAGCTGATCGGGCTACGAACGGCCTTGGCGCACAGCCCAGTTCGGCATCGCGATCTGGCCATGCCCGCGCGCCGACGAGTCCGCTTCCGCCGCCGTCCCATCCCTGGGGTGACCGTGGATCCACCAGACGCCTGGCGTGGGCGTACTCGGTCGTGAACTCCAGGAAGCCGACGGCGGTATGCCCCATCCCGATCCCCAACTCCCCTATCCGGCACGCGATTTCGCAGCACGGCATCAGCCCGAGGCCGTCCGTCACCCGTCCTCATACCCTCGGCTGCACCCGGGCGATCCGGTGCAACACCCCTGGAGCAAAACGGGATATGAGGCGCATGACGCGCGCCTCCGGGGTGACCGGGACCACCGCCTCGTTGCGCACCACCGACCGCAGATGCCGGCGTTGTTGACCAGCACGTCCACCACGCCGTACTCGGTGGTGACCTTCTCGGCGAGCTTCTCCATGGCCTGCTCGTCGGAGACGTCGGCGGTCTCCGCCCAGGCGGCCGGGGCGCCGAGCAGCCGGGCCGACTCGGCGGTGCGGGCGGCGGACTCGGTGTCCCGGTCGACGGCCACCACGCGCGCGCCGGACTGCGCGAACGCGAGCGCCGTCGCCCGCCCGATGCCGCTGCCCGCGCCGGTGACCAGCATCAACTGCCCGCCGAAGCGGTCCGCGTACCGGCCGGTGTGCCGCGCCGGCTCCGGGCGTCCGCCCTCGATCCGGGTGACGAACTCGGTGATCCAGGCGGCCAGTTGGTCGGGGCGTGTGCGCGGGATCCAGTGCTTGGCCGGGAGTGTGTGACGGGTCGACTGCGGAGCCCACCGCTCCAGTTCGTCGTAGAGCCTCTCGGACAGGAACGCGTCTTCCAAGGGCGTGATGAGCTGCACGTGCACGTGCGCGTGCGCGTACGCGTCCGTGCGCGGACGGCGCAGCCGGGAGCGCACGTTGTCCCGGTACAGCCAGGCGCCGTGCGCGGCGTCCGTGGGCAGGGACCTGGTCGGATAGTCGCCGCAGGGGACCCGCTCGGCCCGCTCCAGGATCCTCGGCCAGCGCCTGCCGAGCGGGCCGCGCCAGGCCAGCTCGGGCAGGACGGGCGTGTGCAGCAGACAGACGTACCAGGACTTGGCGCCCTGGCCGAGGAGTTGGCCCACCCGGCGGGGCGTGGGCCGCTTCACGCGCGCGTTGATCCAGTGTCCGAAGTGGTCGAGGGACGGGCCGGACATCGAGGTGAAGGACGCGATGCGGCCTTCGGTGCGCCGGACCGTGACGAACTCCCAGGACTGCACCGAGCCCCAGTCGTGCCCCACCAGATGCACCGGACGGCCGGGGCTGACCGCGTCCACGACGGCCAGGAAGTCGTCCGTGAGCTTGGCCAGGGTGAAACCGCCGCGCAGCGGCCGCGGGGCCGTCGAGCGGCCGTGGCCGCGCACGTCGTACAGCACGACGTGGAAGCGGTCGGCGAGCCGGGCGGCGACCTCGGACCAGACCTCCTTGCTGTCCGGATAGCCGTGCACCAGCACCACCGTCGGCTGGTCCGGGTCGCCCAGCTCCGCCACGCACAGCTCGACCCCGCCCGTGCGCACCCAGCGCTCCCGCGCGCCCTTCAGCACCGTCACCTGTCCTCCGCCCAGCACCCCGGCCTCCCACGCACGCACCGGCTCGCGCCTTTCCCGCGATCCCGGCCGGGTGTGGACTCCGGGTACCCCGTGTTCCCGGCCGTGTGCGGACTCCGGGTACCCCGGTCGCCGGTCGTGCTACTCGTCCGTAACGTGACACGGGTGAATGTGACAGTCGTCAGAGTCGGCGTCAACAGAAGGGCGGCGGCCTGTGGACAACTCTGCGTAGCTCTCAGGAGGGGCATCCCCTAAGGACCCGTCCTACTCCAGGCTGACCCCAAGACGGCTCTCCGGTCTGACGACCGCCGTGGTCCGCGTCACTACCGTCGAAGCGTGACTGTGATCGCGACCGAAAGCCTGAGCAAGCGGTTCCCCCGGGTGACCGCTCTTGACCGGCTCTCCGTGGACGTGGGACCCGGTGTGACGGGTCTCGTGGGCGCCAACGGGGCCGGCAAGTCCACCCTGATCAAGATCCTGCTGGGTCTGTCCCCCGCCACCGAGGGCCGCGCCGAGGTGCTCGGCCTCGACGTCGCCACCGAGGGCGCGGCCATCCGCGAGCGGGTCGGGTACATGCCGGAGCACGACTGCCTGCCGCCCGACGTCTCGGCCACCGAGTTCGTCGTCCACATGGCCCGCATGTCCGGACTCCCGCCGGCCGCCGCGCGCGAGCGCACCGCGGACACCCTGCGCCACGTCGGCCTGTACGAGGAGCGCTACCGCCCCATCGGCGGCTACTCGACCGGCATGAAGCAGCGGGTGAAGCTCGCCCAGGCACTGGTCCACGACCCGCAGCTGGTCTTCCTCGACGAGCCGACCAACGGCCTCGACCCGGTCGGCCGCGACGAGATGCTCGGTCTGATCCGCCGCGTCCACACGGACTTCGGCATCTCGGTCCTGGTCACCTCCCACCTGCTGGGCGAACTGGAACGCACCTGCGACCACGTCGTCGTGGTCGACGGAGGCAAGCTCCTGCGCTCCAGCTCCACCCGGGACTTCACGCAGAGCACCACCACCCTCGCGATCGAGGTCACCGACACCGACACCCACCCCGACGGCACCCGCGCGGTGCGCGACGCGCTCCACGCGCGCGGGGTGGACATCCAGGAAGAGGGCGGCGGCCTGCCAGGCGCCGGACACATCCTGCTGCTCACCGCGTCCGGCGAGGACACCTACGACCTGGTCCGCGACGTCGTCGCCGACCTCGGCCTCGGCCTGGTGCGCATGGAGCAGCGCAGGCACCACATCTCGGAGGTGTTCCGGGACGGCGAAGAGCAGCGGAAGGAGGCGGTCGGCCATGGCAGTTGAGCACCCGGCAGCCGCGCCCTCGGGTAACCAGACCCGTATCCACAACATCGGCTACCGCACCTACGACGGCCCCCGTCTGGGCCGCTCCTACGCCCGCCGCTCCCTGTACTCGCAGTCGCTGCGCGGCGCCTACGGCCTCGGCCGCTCGGTGAAGTCCAAGGTGCTGCCGATGCTGCTGTTCGTGGTGATGTGCGTGCCCGCCGCCATCATGGTCGCGGTCGCCGTCGCCACCAAGGCGAAGGACCTGCCGCTGGACTACACGCGGTACGCGATCGTCATGCAGGCGGTCATCAGCCTGTACGTCGCCTCGCAGGCACCCCAGTCCGTCTCCCGGGACCTGCGCTTCAAGACCGTGCCGCTGTACTTCTCACGGCCGATTGAGACCGCCGACTACGTCCGCGCGAAGTACGCGGCGCTCGCCTCGGCGCTGTTCATCCTGACCGCGGCCCCGCTGACCGTGCTCTATGTGGGCGCGCTGCTGGCCAAGCTCGGGTTCGCCCACCAGACGAAGGAATACGCACAGGGGCTGGTCTCCGTGGCACTGCTCTCGCTGCTGTTCGCCGGCATCGGACTGGTCATCGCGGCCATCACCCCGCGCCGCGGTTTCGGCATCGCCGCCGTGATCGCCGTGCTGACCATCTCCTACGGCGCGGTCTCCACCCTCCAGGCCATCGCCGACGCGCAGGGCAGCACCGGTGCGATCCCCTGGATCGGACTGTTCTCGCCGATCACCCTCATCGACGGCGTGCAGTCCGCCTTCCTGGGGGCCACCTCCGCCTACCCGGGCGGGGTCGGCCCGACCAGCGGGGAGGGCGTGGTCCATGTGCTCCTCGCGGTGGGCCTGATCGCCGCCGCCTACGGCCTCCTCGTGCGCCGCTACCAGAAGGTGGGACTGTGACCACGCTCTCCATCGACCACGTCTCCCGCTGGTTCGGCAACGTGGTCGCCGTCAACGACATCACCATGACCATCGGGCCCGGCGTCACCGGCCTGCTCGGCCCCAACGGCGCCGGAAAGTCCACCCTCATCAACATGATGGGCGGCTTCCTCGCCCCCTCCACCGGTTCGGTCACCCTCGACGGACAGCCGGTGTGGCGCAACGAGGAGATCTACAAGCACATCGGCATCGTCCCCGAGCGCGAGGCGATGTACGACTTCCTCACCGGCCGTGAATTCGTCGTCGCCAACGCCGAGTTGCACGGCCTGGGCGACAAGGCCGCGAGCCGTGCCCTGGCCACGGTCGAGATGGAGTACGCGCAGGACCGGAAGATCTCCACGTACTCCAAGGGCATGCGCCAGCGGGTGAAGATGGCCTCCGCGCTGGTCCACGACCCGTCGCTGCTGCTGCTCGACGAGCCGTTCAACGGCATGGACCCGCGCCAGCGCATGCAGCTCATGGAACTGCTGCGGCGCATGGGCGACGAGGGCCGCACGGTGCTGTTCTCCTCGCACATCCTCGAAGAGGTCGAGCAACTGGCCTGGCACATCGAGGTCGTCGTCGCCGGACGGCACGCCGCCAGCGGCGACTTCCGCCGGATCCGCCGCCTGATGACCGACCGCCCGCACCGCTACCTGGTGCGCTCCAGCGACGACCGGGCGCTCGCGGCGGCGCTGATCGCCGACCCGTCGACGGCCGGCATCGAGGTGGACGTCACCGAGGGCGCGCTGCGCATCCAGGCCGTCGACTTCGGCCGCTTCACCACCCTGCTGCCGAAGGTCGCTCGCGACCACGGCATCCGGCTGCTCACGGTCTCGCCGTCCGACGAGTCCCTGGAGTCCGTGTTCTCGTATCTGGTCGCGGCGTAGGAGGCCGAATATGTACGACCCCACAGTCGCCCGGCTCACCTACCGGGCCCTGCTCGGCCGCCGCCGGGCCCTCATCCTCGGCGCGCTGCCGCTGCTGCTGATCGTGATCTCGCTGGCCGTGCGGGCCCTCGCCGGAGCCGACGACCAGACGGCCTCGGACGTGCTGGGCGGCTTCGCGCTCGCCACCATGGTGCCGATCATCGGCGTCATCGCGGGCACCGGAGCGATCGGTCCGGAGATCGACGACGGCTCCGTGGTGTATCTGCTGTCCAAGCCGATCAAGCGGCCGGCGATCATCTTCACCAAGCTGATCGTGGCGATCGCGGTGACCATGGTGTTCTCCGCGGTGCCGACACTGATCGCGGGCCTGATCCTGAACGGCAACGGGCAGCAGATCGCCGTCGCCTACACGGTGGCCGCGCTGGTCGCCTCGATCGCGTACGCGGCCCTCTTCCTCCTCCTCGGTACGGTCTCCCGGCACGCGGTGGTCTTCGGGCTGGTCTACGCGCTCGTCTGGGAGGCGCTGTTCGGCTCCCTGGTGCCCGGTGCGCGCACCCTCAGCGTCCAGCAGTGGTCGCTGGCCGTGGCCCACAAGGTCGCGGGCGGAGACCTGGTCACCTCGGACGTGGGACTGACCACGGCAACGGTGCTGCTGGTCGCGGTCACCGTGCTGGCCACCTGGTACGCGGGGCAGAAGCTGCGCTCGCTGACGCTGGCCGGCGAGGAGTAGGCGCCGCCTTCTTGACGGGGGCTTCACCTCGGCCCCGGCACACTTGTGACAAAGGGGACGAACGGCTGGGAGGCGCGGGGATGACCGACGAGGCACCGCGGTACGACGGGGGCGGGCGGTCCGGGGACGAGGCGTGGGACGGGGTCGTCCTGGACGACGACTTCATACGGGCCGCCGACCGCTCCGAGCCGTCCGCGCGGGCCCGTATGCTCGCGGCCCGCTGGCGTTCGCAGGAGCCCGAACCCCAGCCGTGGCGGTCGGACGACCCGCCGGCGGGATGGTTCTTCAGCAAGGCCCGGCGACGCAGATGGCGCCGCCGGTAGCCGAGCGCACGTCCGGCGTGGCGGCGGCCGGTTAATTCGGTGGCGTCCGATTCGGGAGCCCGGCACAGTGGTTGTGCCCGCACCGCCGGGAGGGACCCGGCGCCGCGTTCTGGGAGAGGAGCCGGGCGATGTCCATGCACGACAGTTCGTCTGGTTCCCGACAGGGCAGCCCGCGGCTGGCTCCGGAGTGACTACCCGCTCCGTATGAGCCCGCCCCACACGGGGAGCTGCCCGGGGCGGCCGCTTCGAGCACGCGATGCCGTTCTCGCGTGGGCCGCCCACCCGGAGGATTGGCCGAGTGGTAAGGCACCGGCTTGCTGAGCCGTGGTCGGGCCTGGAAAGCCCGCGCACGTTCGATCCGTGCATCCTCCGCGAGACGTTGTCACTGCGACTTGGCCGGCTTCTTGGCCCGGGGCGGGGTCAGAAGGCCCCGGCGGCCCGGCCGAGGCCGACTGCCCATCGCGGTATCGAGTCGGACGGCGGGGGCCGCCTCTGTCACCTCGCCCGCATGCGCGGCGGCGCACCCGGACGCGAGGGCCGGAACGCCCGCGCACGCCGTGGGCGCCGCCGCCCGCCGGCACCACGGTCACCGGGGGAGCAGGGCTGGCCTGGGGCACGCCCCGGGGTATGGCGCTGCCGCCTTGCCCACCTGCCGCCCTGCTCCACCTGGGCAGGGCGGCAGGTGGCTCAGGGCAGGAGGTGTTCCAGGACCCGGGCGATGCCGTCCTCCTCGTTCGAGGTCGTCATCTCGTCCGCCACGGCCTTCAGTTCCGCGTGGGCGTTGGCCATCGCCACCCCGTGGGCCGCCCAGCCGAACATCGGGATGTCGTTGGGCATGTCGCCGAAGGCGATCGTGTCGGCCGCCTTCAGACCGAGCCTGCGGGCCGCCAGGGAGAGCCCTGTCGCCTTGGACAGACCGAGCGGCAGCAGCTCGACGATGCCCTCGCCGGCCATCGCGACGGTGACGAAGCCGCCCGCGGCGCCCCGCGCCGCCTCGGCCAACTCGTCGTCCGACAGCTCCGGGTGCTGCACATAGATCTTGTTCAGCGGGGCGGCCCACAGATCGGCCGCGTCCGTGAACGGTGTCGCAGGCAGCGCCCCGGTCAGCGCGTACCCGGGGCCGACCAGCACCTCGCCGTCCAGACCGGCCCGGCTCGCCGCCAGGAACAGCGGGCCGACCTCCGCCTCGATCTTGGCCAGGGCCACCCCCGCCAGCTGACGGTCCAGGGTCACGGACGTCAGCAGGCGGTGCTCCCCGGCGTCGTACACCTGCGCGCCCTGCCCGCACACCGCGAGGCCCTGATAGCCGAGGTCGTCGAGGATGTGCCGGGTCCAGGGGACCGCGCGGCCCGTGACGACGATGTGCGCGGCGCCCGCCGCGGTGGCCGCGGCGAGCGCGTCACGGGTGCGCCGCGAAACCGATCCGTCGTCGCGCAGCAGCGTGCCGTCGAGGTCGGTGGCGACGAGTGCGTAGGGGAAAGGGGAGGTCACTTGGCCACCGGCTCCAGGACCTCCCGGCCGCCCAGGTACGGGCGCAGCACCTCGGGAACGCGCACGGAACCGTCGGCCTGCTGGTGGTTCTCCAGTATCGCCACGATGGTGCGCGGCACGGCGCACAGCGTGCCGTTGAGCGTGGCGAGCGGCTTGACCTGCTTGCCGTCGCGGACCCGGATGGCCAGCCGGCGGGACTGGAACTCGGTGCAGTCGGAGGTGGAGGTCAGCTCGCGGTACTTGCCCTGGGTGGGGATCCACGCCTCGCAGTCGAACTTGCGGGAGGCCGAGGCGCCGAGGTCACCGGAGGCGACGTCGATGACGCGGTACGGCAGCTCCAGCGACGTCAGCCACTGCTTCTCCCACTCCAGCAGCCGCCGGTGCTCCTCCTGCGAGTCCTCGGGGGCGACGTAGGAGAACATCTCGACCTTGTCGAACTGGTGCACCCGGAAGATGCCCCGGGTGTCCTTGCCGTGCGAGCCGGCCTCGCGGCGGAAGCAGGGCGAGAAGCCCGCGTAGCGCAGCGGCAGCCGGTCGGCGTCCAGGATCTCGTCCATGTGGTAGGCCGCCAGCGCCACCTCGGAGGTGCCCACCAGGTACAGGTCGTCCTTGTCGAGGTGGTAGACGTCCTGGGCCGCCTGGCCGAGGAAGCCGGTGCCGGCCATGGACTGCGGCCGGACCAGCGCCGGGGTCAGCATCGGCGTGAAACCGGCCGCCGTGGCCTGGGCCATCGCCGCGTTCACCAGGGCCAGCTCCAGCAGGGCGCCGACGCCGGTGAGGAAGTAGAAGCGCGAACCGGAGACCTTGGCGCCGCGCTCGACGTCGATCGCGCCGAGCAGCTGGCCCAGTTCCAGATGGTCCCTGGGCGTGAAGCCCTCGGTGTCGAAGTCGCGGATCGTGCCGTGCGTCTCCAGCGTGACGAAGTCCTCCTCGCCGCCGACGGGCACGTCGGGGTGGACGAGGTTGCCGAGCCGGACCAGCAGTTCCTGGGTCTCGGTGTCGGCCGCGTCGCGCTCCGCGTCGGCGGCCTTCACGTCGGCCTTGAGCTGCTCGGCGCGCTTGAGCAGTTCGCCCTTCTCGTCGCCGGACGCCTTGGGGATGAGCTTGCCGAGCTGCTTCTGCTCGGCGCGCAGCTCGTCGAAGCGGACGCCGGACGACCTGCGCCGCTCGTCGGCGGACAGGAGGGAGTCGACGAGCGCGACATCCTCTCCACGGGCGCGCTGGGAGGCGCGCACACGGTCGGGGTCCTCACGGAGCAGGCGAAGGTCAATCACGCGCTCAAGGCTACCGGTGCGGGGTTGCCGCCCACGAATCACTATCCCGGCACGTTCCGGATCGCCACCTACGTTCCGTTGTGCGGCAATTGCCGGGTGTGGCGAAGTATGTCAATGAGCACCGTCTCACTCCCCGGGACGAGGCAGGCGCAAGGCGTCGGGTTGACTCGAATCCCTTGTGGGAAGCGGGACTTGGGCGCTCGGTTGTCCACAGGGATCCGCCTCCCGCCGAGAGTTATCCACAGGCTGTGTGGAAGAACTGTGGATTTCGGAATGGATCACTCCGGAACTCCCGCTGGAGCCGGAGAACTCCCGGTGCAAACCGGGGCGACATCCACGTACGGGTGGAAACAGGTCGCCCCTGAAGATGAACCAGGAGAAACGGGTGGACGAAGGGTGACCGGCGTGGCGGTGGCCCCGCCTGGGCCGCCGAGGACGATTTGTCGACCGGTCGGCGCCCGCTTGTCGACTTGTCCCCAGGTCGAGAAGAGCGCCTGTGGATAACTCCTGTGGACAACGAAGATATGCAGGTAGGACTGGCTAGAAACGACCGTCCTGGCACCGCGCCACCCAGTCGGCCGCCGCCACGAACTCCGCGTCCGACGTACCGGGCGGTGTGGGCCGCACCCCGTCGGGCCCGATGTCCGCCCGCGGGTACGAGCCGAGGTACCGCACCTGAAGACAGATCCGCTTCAGCCCCATCAGGGCCTCCGCCATCCGGCGGTCGGTGATGTGCCCCTCGGCGTCCACGCAGAAGCAGTAGTTGCCGATGCCGGCACCGGTGGGCCGGGACTGGAGCAGCATGAGGTTGATGCCGCGGGTGGCGAACTCGCCGAGGAGGTCGCGCAGTCCGCCCGGGTGGTCGTCGCGCTGCCACAGCACGACGGAGGTCTTGTCCGCGCCGGTCGGAGCGGCGGGCCGGGCGGGCCGGCCGACCAGCACGAACCGCGTCTGCGCGTTCTCCGCGTCATGGATCCCGGTCTCCAGCGGGACGAGGCCGTACCGGGCGGCGGCGAACTCGCCCGCGAAGGCGGCGTCGTACCGGCCCTCCTGGACCAGGCGGGCGCCGTCCGCGTTCGACGCAGCCGACTCCCAGGTGACGTCCGGCAGGTTGGCCCTGAGCCAGTTGCGGACCTGCGGCTGGGCGGCCGGGTGGGCGGTGACCGTCTTGATGTCCGACAGCTGGGTGCCGGGCCGCACCAGCAGCGCGAAGGTGATCGACAGCAGCACCTCGCGGTAGATCATCAACGGGGTGCCCGCGACCAGCTCGTCCAGGGTGGTCGTGATGCCGCCCTCGACCGAGTTCTCGATGGGCACGAACGCGGCCTCGGCCTCACCGGTGCGCACCGCGTCCAGCGCGGACTGCACGGACACATACGGGACCAGCTCCCGGGTGGCCGCCTCCGGAAGTGTGCGCAGGGCGACCTCGGTGAAGGTGCCCTCGGGACCCAGATACGCATAGCTCGCTGGCATGACCTCACCCTAATGGGCGCAGGCGAACCCGGCCCACGCGTCTCACCACAGCCCCTCCAGGGAGTGAAGGGCGGGAACCGGCGCGACACCGGGGGCCTCAGCCCTCCAGCAGTCGCTGCCCCACATACTCCCCCCGCGCCGCTCCGCCCGGGACGGCGAACAGGCCACTCGTCTCGTGCCGGATGAACTTCGACAGGGCGTCGCCCCGGTCCAGCTTGCGCTGCACCGGCACAAAACCGCGCAGCGGGTCCGCCTGCCAGCAGACGAACAGCAGCCCCGCGTCCGGCGTCCCGTCCGTATCGAGGCCGTCGTGGTACGAGAACGGGCGCCGGAGCATCGCCGCGCCCCCGTTCTGGTCGGGCCGGGTGATACGGGCGTGCGCGTTGCCGGGGACGATGTAGGTGCCCTGGTCGTCGGCCTTCTCCAGGTCCATCTCGGTGGTCTCGGTGCCCCCGGACAGCGGTGCCCCGTCGGACTTGCGGCGTCCTATGACGCCCTCTTGGGCGGTGACCGTCAGCTTCTCCCAGTCGTCGAGGAGCATGCGGATACGGCGTACGACGGCGTACGAGCCGTTCGCCATCCAGGCGGGCTCGCCCGACGCGGGCACGAAGATCCGCTTGTCGAAGTCCGGGTCCGTCGGCTTCGGATTGCGGGTGCCGTCGATCTGGCCCATCAGATTGCGGGCCGTCATCGGGCGTGCGGTGGCGCCGGGGCTGCGGTTGAAGCCGTTCATCTGCCAGCGCACCCGGGCCGCGGCGCCGGCGTCCTTCTGGATCGCGCGCAGGGCGTGGAAGGCCACCAGGGCGTCGTCGGCGCCGATCTGCACCCACAGATCGCCGTTGCTGCGCGCCTTGTCGAGCCGGTCGGAGGAGAAGTCGGGCAGCGGATCGAGGGCGGCCGGGCGCTGCTTCTCCAGGCCGGTGCGGGTGAAGAAGTCGTGGCCGAAGCCGAAGGTGATCGTCAGCGAGGACGGGCCGGCATCGCGGGCCACATCGGTGTCGTCATGCGCGGCCGGCTCGCCCGCCATCAGCCGTTCGGCCGTCGCCGACCAGCGGCGCAGCAGGGCCGCCGCCTCCCGGCGGCCCGCGCCCGCCGCCAGATCGAAGGCGATGAGATGGCCGCGGGCCTGAAGGCCCTCGGTGATGCCGGGCTGATGTTTCCCGTGAAACATCGCACGGCCGGCGCCCAGCGAGGTCAACGGCCTGGCCTGGGCGGGGGCGGGCCGGGTCGCCACCCCCCCCCCCCCCCCCCCCCGCCC